>NZ_JAFICR010000014.1:0-141479 GCF_017833915.1 Paenibacillus sp. 1182
ATACGCTTCGTGCTTGTCCGGTTTGATTTCAACGGCCTTTTCGTATTTCTCAAAGGCTTGCTGATACAGTTTTTCTCCTTCTTCTCCTTCCTTGCTCTCTGCCAAATTCCTTAAAGCAATCCCCCAGTTGTAATACGCTTCGTGCTTGTCCGGTTTGATTTCAACGGCCTTTTCGTATTTCTCAAAGGCTTGCTGATACAGTTTTTCTCCTTCTTCTCCTTCCTTGCTCTTTGCCAAATTCCTTAAAGCAATCCCCCAGTTGTTATATAATCCTGATATTAAGTCATGAAGTGTATTATCATTAGTTTTTTTAACTTTCTCTTCTATACTCGATATTTTTTCTTTGTCATAATCTTTATCAATCATCAAATTAATTATTTCTTTTTTCAATTTATCTATTTCAAGCTCTATTAAGTTTGAATCTCTAATAACGTCCCCCAATTCATACTTTTGTATGGCTTCTGACACTTGTCTTTTTGCAATTTCTAAACGTTCTTTAACCCCTTGAAAATGCTCTTTTTCATCAATATCAACAATCTCTTGAAGCATTTCCTGTAAAGCAGTAAACGGTTTATCCACAATACGTGGTTGATCTAATCCCAATTCACTGTTGAGTTTCAACATAAATGAATCAGAGTCGTAGCCCTTTATTAAGAAAGCATTAATATGCGGATCGGAAATAAATTTCTCTACCTGAGGTTTTGGACTCTCGTCATTATATGTAATCCAATACAGACTATTGTCAAACCTTCCTAACTTTTTTATATGCTCAAAAACTGGATCTTCACCGCTATAACCGATAAAAATCCAAGGCCTTTCATTTTTAATACTATCAAAAATACGAGGAATTATAGTTTTTACTTTACTCATTTCCTCAGGCGTATTGAGTAACCATAGCCCATGACTTTGCCCATGAAGATAAACTACTGATTTTTCTTTAAATGTTGTCGTTGTTAGATCTTTCAGAATCGCCATATCGTATGTTGAAGGAAATATATTAAACATTGCTAACGCTCTCAACATCAGATTATCAAAGTTTACAGTTAGTATATAATCTATAAAACCTTCTTGTAATAATTGGGCCAAATATATATGTGTTACATTAATTTTCGCCTTATCAATGTATCCTTTCAATAGTTCATTTCGTTCGTGTGGCGTGAGACAATTCATCAAGCTTGCATATGTTCTTTGTTCTTCGTCTAAACCTTTAATAAAAGGACTATTTGGATGTTTATTCAATATATCATTAATAATTTCTTGTGTTAGCGGTATGTTACCAGAACGCGATGCTCCAGCACCTAAAAAGAATATAGGTTGAGGTTTATGGTTTTCCTTTGCTTCTTTCAACAAATATGCTAAATGCTCTATTGTCAACTCTTGCATCTAATACATTCTCCTTTAATGTTCAAAACACTGAACTTTTCGATTCAATTTATCAGAGTAATAAAACACTTTTAAATATTAGTTTTTTTGTAAATTTTAGGTTTCGTATAACACTCCTATATTCACGACGCCCAGCACATGCTGGGTGTGTCCGGCTGCCCCTCCCCAGAAATCCCTCTGCCGGACCAAGGGCGTATGCCCGCCGTGTGGATATGATGTTATGAGATGTGACCAGCATCCTTGAATAACTCAAGTCAGCTTCTTAGATATAAACTCTTTTGTAAATGCAAACCATTCAGGTTCTAGAGAATCATCAATTAAATATTCTACAATGCTGTTGTCATTACTAAGATATATCTTCCACAACTTTTGTTTCTTTCTTTTAGTGTCGTTCCATAGTTCATCAACATTTTTCACATTGGGATCAAAAACGAAATAAAAGTCCCTTTTCCTAAATTCACTATCTTTTTTTGAAAACTTCTCTCTACAGGTTAGGAGAATATAAGGAACATATGTAAATGTCAGTCCTTTATAATTCCAAACTCCTTTTGTATTTGCAAACTCAATCAATTCTCTGAATTCTTTAACAGTTAAACTTTCAGACATTCTTTTACATTTCTCATACAATAAATATGAGTATGAATTAATTAACAATTTAACAATTTTCGCATTCTCTAAATCAGTATCACTAGCATTTAACTGTTCAAATGGTCTATGATTTTCAACAATGGTAGGACATGGTGAGCCTTTTTTATGTGCAAAGTGTGTTCTTCTATCTTCAGATTTGTCTGCACGGAGATAGACGTTATCTCCACATACTTGACAAATTCCTTCTCTTCGATTACCACAGTTCTTCAACCAAACTTCTACTTCATAAAGTTTACCACTGACAGGATCAATTGCTGAATTCATTGAAAGCTCCTTTTTAATTATTCTGGTCATTTCTCATATCGTTTTGGTATTCGCGACGTCGGTTCCCTTTAGATAGCTCTTTTCTTAGGGGAATGGATGGATGTATCTGTCTGATTATTCTTCTTTGAAAGTGCCTCGGACAAATCAAGGACCATATGGCCCGCAGTGCGAATATTTTGTTATACGTAGTACACTACTTCAACGAGATTCTTGCGAAAATTCAAAAAAATCTTTCATTATCTCCTCAATATCAGCACTTCTTATCATTTGATTTAGTTTTTGAATAGCTGTTCGATACATTTCAAGCGCAAACACAGTTTCGGATACTAGTCAAAAACTTACTCATACAAAACAGTCTGCTCATCATAAGCAGGATAAAGTTCTAGTAAATATTGATAAAGTGTTTGTTTATGTCTGTCTGGTAATCCTTCAATTTCCTTTGCCTGTAAGTTGTGAGCAAAATCATTCCTCATTAACCGTATTATATTGCAATAGTTAAAAATCTTTGATGGACACAGAGCCAATGCTTTAGCTAATCCAATTTTCATTGAAAGCGAGAAATCTCTGTTTTCTTTTAATGCATTATATCCAGACATAAAATCTGAAAGATAGTTATCAATAGAGTTCTCAATGATAAGTGCGCCAGTTAATAATAAAAGTCTGTCATCCTTTAAAGGAATTATATGTACTAATGCTTCTAAGTTTTTTGAAGATATTTCTTTCTTTTTTTCTTCATCTAAACAACCACCATAATGGATGAGAGAAAACAGATTCCCCCATTGGACCAAATAAATTCGGGATATTTGGTGGTAGAATAAGTTGTGGCTTCTTAGTCATATATGATATCTCCTCAATAATTTTTTTAGTGTGTTGCGTATAACGTTCTTGTATTCACGATGCCAGGTGTGTCTGCTGAAATTCCTCTTCGAAACCCATCTCGCAGACCAAGGCTCCGTAAGGAGTCGAAGCTTGAAAATTATGTTATACGTAGCCCCTGTCATCTCGTTATAGTCCATGTTTACTCTTCCGTTTTTAAGCGTCTATACCTATAACATAAATAGGTACTTGTATTGCGCTCTTATAGTGAGGAAGATATTTAACCACCTTCTCAAATGATAGAGATCCATCCCAATTATGATTGTAGAGATTCTTCATTGTTCTCTGGAAATGCTTTGTTGTAACTATATAAATTCCTATATCAATTTTATTTAACCCCGAATACGAAGCAACTTGAAATTTCAATAAATCTATTCCAATAAAAGAAGCATGTCCAAATTGGACTTCAACCCCCAGTCGATTCTTTAGAAAATCCATTTTGGTTGCTGGATCTCCTGCTTCTTCAAATAGTGGTGGTTGGGAAATCCACATTCTTTCTTTGAATCTCACTTCTAATAATCTATTAAATCCTGGTCTGGATAAATACAATTCATCAAAATCACTTTGTAAGATTTCTTCTATTTCTTTCTTCAAACTCAAATTACTATTAAGTACTTCCTCGGCGAATCTATAAGAATATGTTTGTAATTTTAGATATGACAATCCTATCGTCTCCTTAAACGAATTAAAGTAAGAACAAGGGATACGTATAACGTTCCTGTATTCATGAACCCCGAAGGGTTGTCTGCTGAAATTCCTCTTCGAAATTCATCCCGCAGACCAAGGCTCCGTAAGGAGCCGCAGCTTGAATATTATGTTATAGGATGTGGCTGACTTCATCGAATTACTTAATAAATACGTTCGTGATATATGGCCCAAAAATGATCCCCAATAGTGTAGTAATAACACCAGCAGCTAAACCCAGAAAGAAGTTGAACCACCTTTCCGTTTTCTTTCCTCTTTCTAAGATAGTGTCCATATGATTGATAAGAGGTACGGCCTTACTATGTTCTATTTCAGTTAATTTGTTATATCTCTCGTATTCAGTTCTAAGGTAATTCAATTTTTCGGTTCGTTCTTTCAAAGTATCCTCCAATTCAAAAAGTAAATTTGAAGTTTCATGTAACGATTCGTATGCCTTCCGAATCTTTTTTTCTATTTCGATTCTTGATCCGTGTAGTTCTTTCATTATTGATTGATATACTTCATTTGTTATTGTTACTTGGAACCCCGGTAAATGTATTATTACCTTCATAAAATTAGTTAAAAATTCCCCTAACATAATTGCAATCTTTTTCTTCATTCTTTGTTATCGCCCTTTATATATTATTTACAGCCCATTTCCTATAACGTTCCCGTACTCACGACGTCCGACGTAGTCGGATGTGTCCGGCTGCCTCTGCTTCCCTGAAATCCCTCTGCCGGAACGAGGGCGCATGCCCGACGCGTGAATATAATGTTATCAGATGTAACCCCTTCTATAGAATCATAATACCATCTCTTCTTCCTCAGAATTGCAACCACATCCAATTGCTTGTCCAAAACATTTTGGACATTGCTCCCAGTCACATCCGAGCACATGAAATTCACCTTGTTTAACCATACAATCAGCACAAGTTTCCCTAGTATGTCTTAATCCTCGTTCATACTTCTCTTCACCGTATCTAATTCGAGGATACGCTTCGCCTTTTATCACATATTCTTCAATATATTTTGATTCTATAAAATCTTTTGGGAATAAGCGATGTACCTCTTCAGAGTTATAAATAAAAAAATCTTGTTTGAAGAAGGCCATCAATTCAGCTTCTTCTTCCCATAATCCTTCATCAATGAAATTATGTAATTCACCATCCAGAAATCTGTAATGAAATGAAGTTGCAAACTCAAATAACACTGAATACTTTGATTTTAGTTCTTGAACAGGTAAATCTACTTCAAAGTGCATCATTTGGTTTCTTAATGCTATAGCCTTTTTGATTTTTTGAACGTCATTCTTTTCAAGAGGTAGCTCAAGAATGTTAATCATTCTATCTAATGCCAATGAAAATGAAATAGTATTTTTAGGATTATCAATATTTTCATAAATCAGAAACTTATTTGAACGTCTAAGTTTCTCTTTAGTCATCAACTCAATTGACTGTACAATATTTATAAAAGCAATTTTCCACGCTCTAAAATCTTCTTCAGCATAACTGTAGTAAGAAAGTGAAGAATTTAAAAAATCGTATGCATTCTCAAGTAAATTCATTTTTAATCTCATTTGAAGTCCTCCTAGGTTAATTTCTGCTAACGTATTATTTACGAATTTCGTGAAAACAAGGAATATAATAAGTTAAATGAATCACCGTATTTGAAATAGTCCTTTTGAATCATGTTTATATTGTATCATCAAATGGAAGAATATTACGACTGATAACTATAGTTAAAAACAAAAAAATCCCTGCCTTCTATAAACTGTACCCTATGTAAAGGACTATTCTAAAAAAGACTAGTTTGCTTGAAGGAGATGATCTCTGTATTGTACAGGGGTCATCCTTTTTAAGTTCCATTGATATCTGTAATGGTTGTAGTAGGTCATATACGACTTGATTTCTCGTTTAACTTCGTCCAGGGTGGTACATGTTTTTAGGGATACCTCATCTTTTAAATGACCAAAGAATGATTCTTGTGGGGCGTTATCCCAGCAGTTTCCTCGCCTGGACATGGATTGTTTGAACCCCATGTGGTTCACCATCTTTTGAAAATCCGGATGCGTGTAGTGAGTCCCTTGATCGGAATGAATCAAAGCTTCTGAAGTCTTCTTAAAACTTCGATTCTTCTTTAATTTGAGCAACGTTTCCATCGCCAGATCCATGGTGATTCGCTCAGACACATGGTAAGCTAGAATTTCGTTTGTAGAACCATCCTTAATCGTGGATAAATATGCTCGTTGACCTTTCCCATAGACTAAGTAGGTAATATCGGTGAGCAACACTTTACCGGGCACTTCCTGTTTAAAGTTGCGCTTCAACAAGTTAGGTAGGGTCCGATGTTCCTGAGTCGCCTTCATCATTCGCTTGTATGGATTGGCTCTTCGGAAAGGACAGACCATGCCATATTTTTTCATGATCCTCCGTATTCTTTTCAGATTGTAAACCACCTGAAATTGTCCCTCTAGAATCATCTTGATGGAACGAGCTCCTCGCTTACGTTTTTTTGAAGTGGAATGCCTGGGTTATCGTATATTTAACCGCTTCATCGTGTTGTTCTTTTTGATCGCGCAGATTGATGGATGTAGAGGACCAGTAGCCATAATAGCCGCTCTTGGAGACGGCTGCAGTCTTACATAGATAGCCTACCATCCGCTTCAGCTTGTATTTCTGAATTACATCTTGAATTAGGATATATTTATGGCAAGGCGCCAGTTCTATCCCCTGTTTCCCAGCCTCCCTTCTGCCAGACGAATCTTTTTTAACAGTTCGTTTTCTGCCTTCAAGAGATGAATTTGTGCTTCAAGTCGTGCATTCTTTTCTTCCAAGGTGAGCTCTCGTTGCAGTGGTCTCCCCGAATACTTACCTCTCGTATCTTGTAAACCCAGGGTACCCTGTTCCCTGTAAGAGGCTCTCCACCTTTTCCCAGAAGATCCAATCCGCTTCATGCCGACGATCTGGACGTCAAATCCGCAGTCTTCGAAAATATCTCTTGGCAGTTTGCCTTGTTGATTAGATGCGATAAAGAGCTGTTTAAACTCTTCGGTATACGTAATTCCTTTAGAAGATACAGATTTCACATATGGGTTTGCGGAAAGCTGTTTTATTTCTTCTGCTGTGAACATTTTTTTACTCATCTGTATCCCCATCCCTGTCTTTTTCACGGTATACATAAAAAATACCCCATAGAGAGACTTTTTTGAAGTGTCTACTCTACAGGGTACAGTTTACTAAACAGAAGCTTTTTTGAATAATTGATTTACACGGGCATCCCATCAATGACATGTACGTAAGAATCGTCAAACGTTAACTATACATAATATATAAGAAAATAGGTTTATTCCATGTGTACCACTTGGCATTAAGCTTCGTCGACATCAATTAAGAACACCCGCTCTTGGAATCCGCCTCGGGCCTCGGCTTTGTCTGCCCACAGCTTGTCCAACTCGGGTACATTCGCCCCATGTACTTCTGCTAGTGCTCGGATGACTTCCAGCATATCCGCCAGCTCTTCTAGCGCTTCCTGATCTTTATTCGCTTCAAAATATTCCTCGGCTTCTTCACGAAGCTTCGTTCGCAGTGCCTGCTTATACTCCTCTGGGTCCAAAATGCGTGTCCGACATTCCTTGCCCTGAGACATAATGAGGTGCGGAATCCGATCCCGCACCAGTTTGTTGTATGTAGGCATATGAAATAACACCCTTTCTGATATGTGGAAGCGCAACCTTCATCCAACATCTTCCTTTTCTTCATTATATCATTATCTCAAAAAGAACCGGGTATTATTGATAAAAGATCTACCGATTCATTGAACGAATTTTCTTTATAAATAGATGGATACCGCTTAGACGGATCAGCTACGATCCGCTGTGACAGAGACTCTAGAATAGAGTCCGTTTTATAAAGCAACTTGTCTACTTCCTCCTGTCTCATCGTCTCCTCGGATGCTTCATCCTCTCCCGAAACCAGATAATGTACCGTACCGATAAACAGCACCATATCTAAATTGGGCTCAGCATCTGTGTGAATTAAAGGGAATAGGTCAGTCATGGATCGAATGTACGATGGAATGATTTGGTTTCGATGAACATACATGGCCTTAGCCATAGAAAACATCGCTCGATCACAAAGAATGAGGCAGTTTTGAAACTGATGATGGTCGCGCATCATCTGTGCAAGCTTGATCTGGTATTCGGCAAGCTTTTGAAAATCCATCATGCAATTGAATATGTAGGTGTCGCTGTACTTAGGCAATTTGAAATCAGAACCATTATGTAGTTGGGGACTTAAGGAGTAATGTTTCATGGGGAATCAACTCCTGAATTAAAATTTCATAAATAAGGGTTTTGCAAAATCCTGAAACAGATGTGAGCAACGTAGCACAAATATGTAACCATCAAGATGTATAATTTTCTAGCTACCGGACAAGCTTCCTAATAAATATTACTATATAGTAGTTTTTAATTCAATTTACTTACTAACACTTATTAATTAGATGTAACTCTTTCTCTACACTTCTAACTAGAGGATTTTGCAAAATCCAACAAGCGACTTCCAATAATAATATATAGGTCGTGATGATCTAGTTCGTCTATATATTGCACTTTGGAGCGATTGGAATCGATTTTGTAGAACCCTTACTATAGAGAGGTGTATTCATGTCAGAACTTTTGGAATTAGTCGGTACACGTATTCGAGATATTCGAAAGTCTAAAGGGCTTTCCCAAGAAGCTTTAGCCGAAAAAGCAGGATTCAATTCGAGTTATATTGGATTTATTGAGCGAGCGGAGAGAAATATATCTTTGAAAAATCTGGAGAAAATAGCGAAGGCATTGAACGTGGGCGTCTATCAGTTGCTTACATATGTGAAGGACAATGATGAGCTTACCGAAGAACATTCAAGTATAAAAACCATTTTAACTCTCCTAAGAACTCGTGAATCCAAAGATACTGAACTGGCATTAAAGATTCTTACGGACATCTTTATAAGAATCGATGAACGATGAAACAAAAAAGGAACTGCGCTTTGCAGTTCCCCACCAACCTCTTACGACAATGCCAACATCGCTTTCATATCTTCCTCTGCGGTCGTAATTAGCTTCAAGCCAAACATCTCCACTAGTACATCCAGCACGCCAGAAGAAATAAACTCAGGCGGCTTCGGCCCAATGCGAATATCCTGGATGCCAAGGCTGAACAAGCCCAGCAGGATGGCAACGGCTTTTTGCTCAAACCAGGACAACACAATGCTGACAGGCAGCTCGTTCACCGTACAACCGAATGCATCCGCTAATGCCAGAGCGATTTTCACAGTAGAACCCGAATTGTTGCATTGCCCCAAATCAATATAACGCGGAATTCCTGTATCTCCAACGGTTCCATAATCCACGTCATTGAAGCGGAATTTACCACAGGATGTGGTCAGAATGACCGTATCGTTCGGCAAGGATGTAGCCAGCTCGCGATAATAGTTGCCGCCTTTGCCTGGTGCGTCGCAGCCTGCGATGACGAAGAAACGGCGGATATGTCCGTCTTTAACGGCCTGAATAATCTCAGGAGCCAGCCCGATAACTGTCTCATGATGATATCCCGTTGTAAGCACCTGCTCTGAATCTACATCTGCGGCTGGCAGAGCCAACGCGCGCTCGATCAATGGTGAAAAGTCGTCGTCCATGATCTTGGCTACTCCCTCCAGCCCGGCTACTTCATAAGAGAAGAAGCGGTCTGCATACGTGCCTTTAATCGGCATAACACAGTTCGTCGTAGCCAGAATTGCGCCCGGGAACTCTTCGAACAGTCTACGCTGATCGTACCAGGCTTTACCGATATTCCCTTTGAGATGTGCATATTTCTTCAATGCCGGATAACCGTGAGCAGGCAGCATTTCCGAGTGAGTATAGATATTAATGCCCTTGCCCTCTGTCTGCCGCAGCAATTCCTCCAGCGCATACAGATTATGTCCGGTCACGACGATGCATTGGCCTTCGATTTTATTTTGGCTGACCGTAATCGGCTGCGGAATGCCAAAACGATCCGTATGCGCACGATCCAGCACATCCATGATCCGTACAGCCGCATTTCCGACCTTCATCGCCATTTCCAAATGCTCTTGTACATTAAAGTTAGAATTGGTTAAGGTCATATATAACGCTTCATGCGTGATGCGATCTACCTCAGGATCGGTATAGCCCAACTGGCGAGCATGTGTCGCATAGGCAGCAATCCCTTTTAATGCAAAAATCATCGTATCCTGCAAGCTCGCTATCGTCTCATCTTTCCCGCACACCCCAACTACTTTACACCCGCCACTCGGCGTCTGTTCACACTGATAACAAAACATATCGTTTTCCTCCAAATATTTATAGATATTTGTTCGTTATCCCCAGCGTAACAAACCCCTGAATGCGTAGGTGTGATTACACACACATTTTTTTAGCATTTATCATCATAGAACAGTGTAGGACAATTCCACATGCCAATCATTCCTACTCCAGCGAATTTTCCTGAATTCCCCCGCCTTTACGGTACTGCACAGGGGACACACCCATGGTCTTTTTAAAAGCGGTGCTAAAATAGTGCTGACTGTCGTAACCCGTACGTTCTGCTATATCATAGATAGACAACGTCGTGGAATCCAGTAGCTGCACTGCTTTACGGATACGGGCACGCGTGACGAGGGTCACGAAACTGTCGTTGAGCTCCTTTTTGAGCACACGGCTGAGATATACGGCGGATACCTGTAGCCGCGAGGCAAGGGCTTCCAGCGTCAACTCCCGATCGGCGTAACCTTCCTGAATGAGCTGCCGTGCCCGACGTACGATGGGAGACAGCTGCGATTCACCATACACTCGATCCCGACTCACCCGGTACGCGTCCATTACGCCTTCCAGCCCACCCGCGTTGGATTCCACATGCGTATGAACCGCTATATTCAGGTAGCGTCCAATCGCCTGCTCCATGGAAGCGCCAATCGTCTCGGGTGCCTCCTGCCACAGGCATATGCCGATCAGCCCGTTCGCATCGCGGAACAACACATGCGGTCGGTCCTCCAGCAGTTCGCCAATAATATTTTCAGCGGCAAAAAGAAACAACTGGCGGTCATTCTCGCGCATAATCGTCTGCCGGGCCTCTGCCGCAGGCCACCGTACGACACCGATCTGAGCAGGCGGCCGCGATGGAAGCCGTAAAAACGCCAATTGCTCCATGACGTCTTTTCCCGTGTGTTGCCCTTCCAGCCATTCCAGGCAAAACCGCTGGCGCAGCAGCGGAATATTCCGCTCAATCTGCCCGGCAGCTTGTTCTACATAGGCGGCACGCTTACGCTCTTCCTCGAGCCGCTGACCGAGCCGTGACAGCGCAGCGTGAAGCTGCTCAGCATCTACCGGCTTCAAAATATAATCCTCTACGCCAAGTCGGACAGCCTCCTGCGCATAAGCAAATTCATCATGCCCGGAAATGATTAGACAGCGGCACTCCGAACGTACCTCCCGCAGCCGACGAATCAGTTCAATCCCGTCCATGAACGGCATATTCATATCGACCAGCATGATGTCTATGCGAAGCTGACCCACCAGCTCCAGCGCTTCTTCACCATCCTCCGCCTCAGCTGCAACCTCCATGCCGAGTGCCGCCCAGTCTATGCAATCCCGTATCCCCTCTCGGATGATCGGCTCATCATCTGCGATCAATACTTGGTAACGCTGTGCTGTCCCTGTTATCACTTCCGTTATGGCCTGGTCAATCAGACTCACCGTCGTTGAGTTGTCTCTGCCCTTTGATTTCGTCATCCTGACCCTCTCCTTTTTCATGCGGCTTCTTCAGTTGCGCCATATCCAGCAGCAGCGGATGAATGATCGTCACGCAGGTGCCTGCTCCTTCTTTACTATCCAGTACAATTCCATATTCCTCACCAAAAGATAGCCGGATACGCGCTTGTACATTCAGCATGCCGTAGCTTCTACCATTTGTACTAGCCCCACTTTGCTTCTGCTGTCCTTCCATCGCCTCCAGCGGTATTTCCAGCAATTCACGCAGCTCACGCAGCCTTTCTGCCGCCATCCCTGCGCCATCATCACGCACCGTCAGCAGCAGCTTGTCGCCTTCAGCTTTAGCTTCTATCCAAATCGTGCCTGGGCCACGTCTGGCCTTGATGCCGTGATAAATCGCATTTTCCACTACAGGCTGAAGCATCAACTTCAACACGAACAGATCCTTTAGCTCGTCGGGTACATTCAACTCCCAGCGAAGTCGGTCACGATAGCGGGTTTGCTGGATTTGCATATAGCTAGATATATGCTCAATCTCGGAGCGCAGCGGAATAAAGTCATCCCCCTTGCTCAGCCCGAGACGAAACAATCTCGATAGCGCTCCTACCATGTCAGATACGTCGTCTACTCCATTTCTTCGGGCCATCCAATGAATCGTATCTAGCGTATTGTATAGAAAATGGGGCTTAATATGCTCCTGAAGGCTGCGTAGCTCGGCATCCCGTTTTTGCCGTTCTCTCAGTTCGCTAAGTGACATGAGACGGCGAATTTGCTCCAGCATCCGGTTAAAGCTCCGCCCCAGCATTCCGACTTCATCCCCACGGTCACTCCATTGGCGAACTGTAAGATCCCCTGTCTCTGCCGTCCGCATATAGGACATCAGCCGGAAAATTGGCTGCGCAATGGAACTCGACAATCGCAAGGATGCCGTTAAGCCAAATAGACATACAATGAAAACAAAACAGACGACATAGAACTGAATTTGCCGCACTTCCAGTGTAGATTCGCGTGCCGGGAATACCCCTACTGTTCTCCAGCCCGTGAATTCGGAAGCCCTGAACATGAACAGCAATTCTCTGCCCCCAGCTTCACGGGTAAACATCCCGCTGTCACCTGCCCCGAACCATTGCGGTGGAATGCGCTCAATCAAAGGCATATCCGGCCTGTACACGCTGCGTCCCTCAGCATCTGTCACCATTAAATAGCCACTTTTGCCCAAGGTTACATCTCTGGCGGCCTGCGACACAGCCCGTAGCTTGAGGTCAATCATTATCGCGCCTAGCACGCGTCCGGTTTCCGAATCCGTAACCGAACGAACGACGGAGACAATTTCACTGTCCTTGTACCGGACATGAGTGGTCACATTACGGTGGCTCGGCTGTCCTAGCACAGTGAATATGCCTGCATGCTGCGCCGCCTGTTGGTACCAATCTTCTTCCGTCAGGCTACGCGTGCTTCGAGCATACATTTCGTTGCTGATATAGTCGCCTTTTTCGTTCACGATCAGAATCCCTGCAATTTCAGGATATAACGTAGTATAGCCCTGCAAAAATTGCTTCATTTTATACAGCGTATCCTGCTCCTGTACAGAACTTAATGCCTGCTTGGAGCTGAGAGCCTGATTTTGCGCCGAGTTCTGAGTCTGCTCCCCCTGGTTTTCCGGTGTTATTACACTCGCATGACCTGCGTGGCCGTCAGCCAGCGTGTTCCCTTTCCAGAACTCCCCGATATCGGGGTTAAAAGCAATCAGATACGTCATGTTCTGCAAATTTTCCATTTTGGTGTCCAGTGCTTCATTTACCTTGCCAATCAACTGCATCGTATGGTCTTCCACCTGCCGCTCAATAATCCGTTCCACCGTCCAATTGACCAGCAGACCTAATCCCAGCGAAGGTACAATGCCAAACAACAGGAACAGAAGCATCAGCTGATAACGTAAGGGCATATTGCGCAAGCGTAACCGCGGCATCATGTGGTGCACTCCTAGCTGGATACGCTTCCAAAATTTATTTCGCATAATAATCATCTACATTCGCCTGGGTGACAACAGAGATTCCAGTGTCTACCCGCACGGGCAGCGGAGTGTTGTCTCCAGTGGAAGAAGGCGCAGGAGTCGTCAAATGATGATGCAGATGGAACAGATATTGAAGCGACCAATAGCCCATATTCCATGTTCCCTGGGCAATTGTTGCCGAGATTGTGCCACCACGAATCATATCCAATGTCGCTTTATTCGTATCAAAAGAAATGATTTTCAGCGGGTGGCTGTTTTTTTGACTCAGTACCGCTTCACCTACACCTGTTCCTCCCGTTGCTTCGGTCACAAAAATGCCCGCCAGTTTCGGATAAGCTTTCATCAGCCTTTGCGACTCATCCCGGGAGACCATCGCGTCTGCGCGGCCATCCGCTACTTCCACCACCTTCATGGCAGGATACTGCCGCTGTATGGTATCGCGAAAGCCACGCAAGCGTTCCTCATGATTTTGCTGACCGGGTAGCGTCAAAACAGCGACTTGACCTTCTCGTCCCAACAGCTCTGCCATTTTGTCCGCAGCGGTCACGCCCGCCTTATAATTATCCGTGCCCAAAAAAGAATACGCCCGACTCCCCGGCGCTTCGGCATCAAACAGTACCACAGGAATGCCCGCATCCAGCGCCTTATTAATTACCGGAATCAGAGAGTGAGGATCAATCGCTGATATGGCAATCCCTGCGGGCTTACGAGCAATCGCCTGCTCAATAACTGTCGTCTGCTCCTGTGCATCATAACGGGTAGCTCCCCGATACTCCACAGTCACTCCCAAAGCATCTCCTGCATCCTCGAAACCCTTGAGCCCGCTTTTCCAATACTCCAAGCCAGACTGGAAGGTAATCATCATATAGGTTTCTCCGATGCTGCCTCGTAGCCCCTTATCTTCCCAAGTACCATTCAACGGGCCAGTTTGTTCATACCTGAACACATAGAGAGCAAAGGCCGCAATCAACAGCATATATACCAGCAGCGTTTTTTTCATCCTTCCTCCCTCTTCCTGTGTGTATCCTTAAGTTATAAATTCACTTTAATTTATTCTGGTTTCACTTAGATTGTAAACGCAATCATATTAAATTGGAACTACTTCACTCTTCTTACTTTCAGGTGGCGTTAATCCTGCACTAATGTTTCTACGTTACAATACCTACAATTGCGCTAGGAAAAACATGTGCGTATCTTGAGGAAAAGGAGTGATATGGATGAGCAAGCCGCGTATCGCGGAGTGGACAGAACTACGGGGCCTTGCCTACCTCGCTGTCGTGCTTCAGCATTGCATTGGCGAATATATTTATCGCAGCGACATCCAACAGCCAGATTCTGTGATGCTCGCGATGCTGTATCATTTGACACGTTTTGGCACACCGACGTTCGTTTTCCTGTCTGCGGCGCTGCTTTTTTATAATGGTAACAAACCGATTGGCTACCCTCGCTATATTGGCAGGCGGTTTCGAGATATTTATGTTCCTTTCCTCTGCTGGACGGTTATTTATTGGGTATGTACTCAAAACTGGTCAACGGCGCAGTGGGGAAATATTTATTTTTACAAAGGTATGTTCGAGGAAATGATCATCCCCGTCAGCGGATATCATCTATGGTTTGTAGTGATGATCTTTCAGTTTTATATTTTGTTTCCTTTATTTTCAAAAGCAGCCGGGCAGGTTCAAGCGTTTCTACGCCGTTACAGCACGAAAAGACGCAAACAGCTTGTTTTGGCTGTTATGCTGATTGCCGCTGCGGCTTACGCTTTGTTGTTACAATGGTCCTACTATGACATGTCTGCATGGAGCACTGGGTTGCCGTCCTTTTGGCAGACTCTGTTAGATTACCGCACTTATAACTTTGTTATGTATTTTTTCTATTTTATGCTGGGCGCAGTGTGCGCCTATATGACGGACACCTGGCGGGGATTGGCCCAACAGACGTTACCGTGGAATGTATTTGTCTTTATTGGTCTATTCATGCTTATGGGTCACACAATGCTGATCCAGTCGGGTGATACGATCAATCTCAATATTTCTACTTATTTGAAACCAAGCACCTTCGTGCTGATTGTCTCGCAGTTGCTTTTGTTGTATGGACTGCTGCTTCATTTGCAAAAAGATACGCGATCCGAGCCGTTTCGCCGTATGCTGAACTGGATCGGACGCTATTCCTTCGGAGGATATCTGGCCCATGCGCTCGTGCTGTCCTTCATATCCTACTACACCCGCCCGCTTGCACTGGGTGATCATCATTTTACAGCTACGCTCATTACGTTTGTCGTCGTGGCAAGTGTTTCTCTGGGCATCAGCTGGCTCTTTGCCCATCTGCCCGGCGGCAACTGGATTGTTGGCTCCAAAGGCAGACAGCGGTTGAACTGGCATTCGTTTCGTTTCCAGTTCCTTTCCTCTAAGCGCGCTTCCAAAAGCACGCAGGAGCTTGGCTAAACTTGTGCGTCTGTGTTTCAGCATGGGGTTATAAATCCAATGGACTTTGGCAGGGCTCTCTTATGGAGCTCTGCTTTTTTGTTGCCTTAGTATGCTGTCCCCAAAAAAATGATTAACATTTTATGACATGAATATGTATTTTATTTTAAAATAAGTCATTATATAGAATAATAATAAACATTACGTGGGAGAAGTCACAGTTTTGCATAAAGAGAAAGGGGAGGATGGACTGAACATAACATCGTCGTTGTTAATGATCTGATCCAAAACATGGTGAGGCTGCTTTCTGGTCTGATACATACGGTTGTACTGATTAATCAGTTCATCCAAAAGCATAGACTGTTCAAGTACACAAGCATGTCCGAAGCCATACTCTGCGTAAAGATCATGCAAGTGTTGTCTGGCGTGTTCCATTTGTTGAATTAACGTTTCCGTTTTATCCCTGTTCATCCTGCATACCTCCTATTGAATCTTATTTTAAGGAGGGATGTCCAACTACGTCATGATCTTTTTTGAACCGAAAAATTACAAAATAATACAAAAATAGACCAGCTATAAGCTGGTCAATAGTAATGAATTTGAAGATGATGATTACTTGGATCACTTCCACCAACGTGTCCTTGTGTTTGGATCATGCCATGTATTAGATTTCCAGCTTGTACTGGTACTGTGAATACCGGTAAACAGCTAGTTATTGTAAAAAGTAAAACCATCTTTTTGATCAATTTTCTCCCATAGACTTTGCAACTGATCTCGGGTTTCAGAAACGGCATACGCTTTGAATCGTTCAAATAACATTGCACAATTATGTGAAAGTATTCCTTTATTAATGGATTCGGCCTTTTCCCATGCATTTAGGAGACATTTGAAACCATATGGATATCTACCTTTATTTAAATTGTATTTAGCCATCTTGTACCAGAACCGAATGTATTCTCCCGGTAAAACTTGTTGTGTGTACATGTCAGAAGATGACGGTTCCTGATAAGCTGCAATTTGGGGTTCAAAGCGCTGTAAGATATGGTCCACATCTACATTGTACCGATTAGCCACTTCAATGACGTTTATTAATTCGGAAAAAATCTCTTTTTCGGCAGCCATATGTTCTACGTAATCCGGCAGAACACTGATGTCCCCGGACATAAGTCTATTGACGTACGTATTAATTTTCGCCCATTGCAGATACTGCTTCTTCCAATAGAGAGACTCGGAATCTTGTTCCTTCACCCAACTTAGATCGGCATAACCTCGAATATGTTCTAATGCCTGTTCATGATCGCCTTTTGCATCGCAAGCATTAGCACACAGCAACTCGGAGTAAACTATGTATACAAACAGTGGCCTGCTTAGTTTCTTTCGTGGCTCTGTTCCTTTTCGCTTAGAGTTATGAACCAAATTATATTGGATCTGTCCTAATTGACCCATCTGATGGGCAAATTCATACACCTTGTCCCACATACTTAATGATCTGTACACGTTAGCCAAATCTTTTAAAGCATCTAATTGCTCTATCTCGTCTAAACGATCCACAAAAGGGGCAAATTCAATGGCAGCTTGAAGATTTACAGCTCTATCTTGTCCAATATTGATTTGGAACAAACGATACTGGCAGACCGCCAATCGCTCTGAATGCTGCTGCTTCTCACTTTCAGCCACCTTTTTGTAAAGGTATGCCGCTGCTTCGTTGTAACCGTCTTTGTATACATTTTCGGCAACTTCAAAGAGCGATGGCGGATAATTAGGGTTATCCAATAGCAAAATTACAACTCGCTGCAAGCAGTCGAGTCGTCCTAGTTCAATGCATCGGTATAAGAAAGGGCTTATTTTTTTCCAGTTTAGCGGAGATTCTTCAATGCATTCTTCAATATAACGTTCGTAAAAATAATCCGGTGGTAAATTCATTCCCGCAGTAATACTATCCAGTTGATGAACAGAAATAGATCGGTTACCAGTCACAATGCTACTAACTGTACCTACATTCAAATCAATCGTGTGACCAAACTTGGTCATCGTTAAGCCTTTTCGTTTCAGATAAGTTTGAATTTCTGCCTGTATCGTAGGTGTGATTTCCATGGATAAACCACCCTTTCAGCATTTTCATAGAATTTCAATTTCAATTTCAATAAACAATGTAGTTTGGAAACTAATGGTATAATTATTGATTTTCTTTCACGATAATACCATCTTTTGGAACAAACATAAATGCTTTTACTTTATTGATTTTTATATTTTTTTTAGGAGATCATTAGATGTTGGACAATGGAAGGAGAAGATCACTTGAAAAATACAGGTATGACACGTCCCTTGGATACGTTAGGCCGGATTGTTATTCCTAAGGAGATGCGAACCTCTATGGGGATTCAAGCTGGTGAATCTTTAGAATTTTATTTGGATGTTGAAACAGGATTATTGAGCATGCGAAAGTATATAGGAGTCTGCTGTCATTTATGCTATTCGGTTCAGGATTTAAGCTATTTCAGGGGTTCATTTTTATGTAAAAAATGCATAAACGATCTGAAGGGAAACATAGGTGTGAGTCAAATGCCTGTACCTGTTATTAAGGAACCTGCGTGCAAAGAAAAAAGTGTACATCGGTTGTCTTCACAACATTTGGTTGAGAAGCTAAGAAGACTCATGCACGAGCATCCAAACGCCAAGCAAGGCGAATACGCTGAACGGCTCGGCGTATCCCAAGGCCGTATTTCCCAGCTTAAAAAGCTATTATAGGTATCGCTCAACTCATATTCTAGCAAAGCTAAATAACCAGTCGCTGGTTGATTTCGTGCGACTGGTTATTTAAACTTCTAAGCCTATATTTGCTGTAAATTATGGAATTAAACCTATCAAAGTGGTATATTGACTCAAAGCTAAAAACTAATGTTGAAGTAGGTGTATAAATGAAATCACACGTTTTAATTTATGATGGTTATGTGAGTTTTGAGATTATGCTAGCAACCTATTTTATGAAAACCAAAGGGGACATTGTTACGATTGGAGTAACCAAAGACCCTGTAATTTCCTATGAGGATTTTAAAGTTACGCCTTCGGTAGCCCTTGATGAAGTGTCTGCTGAGGATATTCAACTCCTAATTATACCTGGCGGAGATAACACCCCATTAAAGACGAACAAGCAGCTTCTAGCTCTAATTAATACATTGAATAATGATCATAAAGTGATAGCGACCATTTGTTCTGCCACTGAACTACTGGAGATAGCAGGTGTCTCCTATAAAAATCCTGTGAATCATCCAACGGGTCTGGAGATACACAAGAATATCATTACGGCTAAACCAAATCAGTATGTGGACTTTGCAATTGAAATAGGCAAGGTGATGAACATTTATACTGATGATGAAGATTTAAAAGAAACCATTGATTTTTTTAAGCTCTTTAAAGATAATTGACTCTTCTGCTCTCCCACAACAATCACTTTATGTATGGTGATATTTAGGATACTATAGTGAGGGAATTAGCATACATAAGAGGGGTAATTAAAATGAATGACAAATTAAAGGGGCTATTAGTGGGCTTAACCATTGGCATGATGATTACTGGTGCAACCGCAATGGCTGCATCTGGAACAAGCGTAAATGCTGTTGTGAAAAAGTTTGATGTATTTTTAGAGGGGACAAAAAAGAACACTGCCGATGGCTTGATTTACAACGGAAACACGTATATCTCTGTTAAAGATATTGGGATTGCAGAAAGCAGACAAATCAGCCTCATTGATAATAAACTGTATTTAGGTAAACAGCAAAAGATGATTACAGAAAATCAAGCACTCCATATTCTTTCTGATAAAATAAAAAAGGATGCTGTTAAATATAATTTAAACTTAATGGTTGAAGGTTTGGAAGGAACTAAATATTGTATAAGAGTTTACGAAGATTTCCCTGATCACATTGCAACTTATGGATTCTATTATGTAGATAAATACACCAGTAAAGTAACTAAATATGACATAGCACAAGATAAGGAAGTGGAAATTTAAGGATGGGTTTCCCCATCCTTTTTTTATTGTCAAACGATCTACTCCTCGACTTATTCAAGAGCAGATATACCACGGTATCCCCGGCTAACGCTTCAATTGAGCTTCATTCGAAGCGCCGGACTTACGATCGAATGTAATCGGGCCTTTACGGTTCACAAGCCGTTTCAAGTCCACGGTCATTTCATTCTTCAACTTATCAATAAGCTGATCTTCTTGGATGCCTTTGCTTTTAGCAACCTCGGCCAACGACTTCCCTTGTCCCAGCTCTTTCTCTAACTGGACAGGAGTGATGCCCAGCAGCTTGGCTACTTTCTCGTTGAGATGGTGATTCAAGCCGCCAGGCCTTTTGCCGTGCCTATGTCTGTGAACATGCCCGTGTTCGTCCTGTGGTTCAGCATTCCATTGGCGGGCTGCCCCTTGGATAGAGGCGTTGGAGGTGATTGCTTGCAACGAATTACCCGGTTCCGTCCCGGAAGCTCCAGCTGCACCCGCAGTGCCATACATCATCACTCCTCCATACAGGATAGCAGCGGTCAGTTTCCATTGTTTTTTCATGTTGCAGACCCTTCTTTCATCCTTTTTAAAATAATATTTTCTTTTCCCGCTATTTTTATTCATATTTTCGCCTGTTAAGTAACCATAAGACGGGAAAAAAGAAATTATGAACATTGCTATCACAATTACACCCAACCTTCGATCTACACGCGCTCCTTGGGAACCCTATCCTGTAGAGTGAGCAAGAATGAATAACTATACTTTCTACAATATAACTTGAAATTTTCCAAGTTATATATTAAGGAAAATATGATAAAATAAAATTGTAAACGTTTACATTTTTATTTTTGGAAAGACATGTTGCATTAAGCTACTACAGAATGCACTGCATCATAGTGAGGCTACAGGAGGAAAGTTCCAATGAAACAAAAAAATAAGGTTATTTTTATGGACATCCAAACGCACGAGCAAAACCATATCGGTCAGCGAGCACTTCAAAAAGTGGGAAGACATGGACAAGATGTATGAAGATTCACTTATTGTATAGGGATACCAAAGCAGTCGGAGTGCCAATGTAACTAGTAATACAATTACGATTGGCGGCAATAATGGCACCAGAAACCAAGAGATCGAGCTCGTTGTAATAGCCGATGACGGAACATGGAATGCTTATGTTGATTATTTGGAGATCAACTAAAATTTCAAATCTAGTAAAGAGTTGAATCGGTTCGGAGTATCGGAACATCCATACTATATTAAAATAGCTAGGAGGTAGACCCATGTTTATAGCTAAAGCAGGAAAATGGACGGCGATTATGTCAATCACCTTGTCTTTATTCACAGGCTCGCTGGTGATCTCGAGCAACCAGGCGCTTGCGGCTGATTGCTCGAGCGGTTATGTAGCGTTAACCTTCGACGATGGTCCCAATCCCTCTAACACCAAAGCGCTTCTTAGTGCTCTGAAGCAAAACGGTTTACGCGCGACGCTCTTTAATCTTGGACAAAACGCGCAGAATAATCCTTCGCTTGTACGTGACCAGCAAGCAGCAGGCATGTGGATCGGTAATCATTCATGGTCACATCCGCATATGACACAACTGAGCACATCGCAGATGTCATCGGAAATTACACGCACGCAGCAAACGATACAGTCCATTACTGGCACGGCACCAAAGTTGTTCCGTCCTCCGTATGGCGAGACCAACGCAACCCTCAAATCCATTGAGACCCAAAACGGTCTTACCGAAGTATTGTGGAACGTTGACTCCCAAGACTGGAACGGCGCCTCCACCGCACAGATCGTAGCTGCTGCGGGCAAACTTAAAAACGGCGATGTGATCCTGATGCATGATCAGTACCAGACTACACTCCAAGCTATTCCACAAATTGCACAGAACCTCAAAAATCGTAACCTTTGCTCTGGTATGATCTCACCAAGCAATGGCCGGGCGGTAGCGCCTGATGGCGGAAACGGCGAAACGCCGCCAAACAAAGGCACAAAAGTGGAAGCAGAGAATATGACCAAAGGCGGTCAGTATACTTCAAATATCAGCTCGCCGTTCAACGGAGTGGCTTTATACTCCAACAATGATTCAGTGAAATTCACACAGAATTTTACCAGCGGCACCCATAGTTTTTCACTCCGTGGTGCTTCAAATAATTCCAACATGGCCAAAGTTGACTTGAAAATTGGTGGACAAACGAAGGGTACCTTCTACTACGGCGGGAACAGTCCTGCGGTCTATACTTTAAACAATGTCAGCCATGGAACCGGAAATCAAGAGATTGAGCTTGTTGTAACAGCCGATAATGGGACATGGGATGCTTATATTGACTATTTAGAGATCATCTAATTTAAAAAAACAAAATCCCGGCGGGATCTTCCCAACCGGGATTTTTGTCGATATCCTTTTTACAACATTCTCAATGTAAAAATAACAAAATCTTGAAAATTGCAATCTGTTGTATAATGGCGGGTAACAACTAGAAGTCGCTATAAAAATATTCATAAGAGATGCAGGTGATGGCGATGGAATGGTATTTTGCATACAAAGACGAATTGGAAAAAGTATTTCGTCAAGCGGAGGAACGGACGTCCACGTTTCCAGCTCCCTTTCAGCAAGAGGGTTTGGACTATCTGGCGCGTTTTAATCCGTTGCGGGAAGACAGCACGCGTAATTACATATGCTATTTGCTTCCATTTTGGCTGCAAGAACTCACAGGACTGCCCCCCGAAACATGCCGCAGGCTGTCACTTGGCAACGTGTTCGTCATGGCTCACTATTTAATTCAAGACGATGTGATGGACACAGCAGCAGACAACCGTAAAACGCAACTCGCTTTAAGTCAACTATTCTATACCGAGTGTCTAAGCGTATATCGGGACCTTTTTCCGGCAACCTCTCCTTTTTGGTCATATGCCCGAACGTATGTTGATGAATGGGCCGTTAGTGTGATATCCGAAGGAACAGAGGACTATTTTCAAGGAGAAAAAAATAAGGTCGCGCTGAAAGCAAGTCCATTAAAAATGGCCGGAACGGGTGCTTTGCTGCTCGCAGGCCGTGCTGATCTGATTCAAAACATTACAAATATGACGGACTTGGCGCTACTCGTGCTTCAAATGTCGGATGATTGGGCGGATTGGTCAGAAGATTTGGTCGAACATAGCTATAACTGTCTTTTGTCCCATATCAGTGCCGAGCAAAAGACGGCTTACTGTGAAGGATTGGGACCCAAACAGATTCAGGAAGCGATTTATGTACGCGGTGCGCTTGCCAGCTATGTGAACATTGCCGATCAAGCAGTCCAACAGTTAGAGACCCTGGAGCCTTCTATCCACGGCCTACATAGCTTTGCACATTCTATCGCAGCTGAGCTGGGCGAAGTGGCGGCAGAAATTGAAGGCGGACGCTCGCATTTGAGAAGAGGCGGACTTGACTACTGGCTCTCCAAAAATATGAAATAATGCTAGATTTTTCTGAGCCCTTCGTGGTATACTGACTAGGTAAATATAACCAATTGAATGAGAGGGTGATTTTTGATGGCTACTGAAGTTCTTCAAACACAAGTCATTCAAAAAGCTTGGGAGGATGCCAGTTTCAGAGAGAAACTGATGACTGATCCCAAATCTGCAATTCGTGATGTGTTAGGAGTCGTGATCCCCGATCATATCCAAATCAAAACATTAGAAGAAACGCCTGATCAGTTTTTTCTGGTAATTCCTCCAGACCCCTCCGGCGTGCTCGCTGCATCCCAGAAACCTCGCTCAATGTGGTAGAATGATTGTTAATGCTTATTTAATCTAGATTCCTTAACCTCATAGGGGTGGGCTCAGCAAGCTTCCCTCCGTTTTCTCCGAACGCAAAAAAGCCGGATATTATCCGGCTACGGGGAAGCGGATGGTCGCTTCTGTTCCCACCCCTTTTGCACTTGTAAAAGTTATTTTTCCATTCATCGTTTCAATAATCCGAAAAGTCACCATCATTCCTAAACCCGTGCCTTTTGTCTTATTCGAAAAATAAGGCTCACCTAGTCTGGATAAAGTCTGAGCATCCATCCCTTCACCATTATCCCGAATATGAATGACAGCTTCTCCGTTATCCACATAAGCCCATATATGAATAAGCCCCTGGTCTCGCAGCGCTTCAATACTGTTTTTGATGATATTGATGAACGCCTGCTTGAACTTGGAGGAATTCCCGCGTACTTTGATTTCCTGGGGAATATCCAGCGAAATTTTTCCACCTTGCAAATTAGCCATTGGACTGATGATTCCTTCAATATGCTTGAATTCGTCCAATATGGTCAACGTTTTGGTTTGGTCAAATTCTGGCTTGGCAAAGGTCAGAAAATCAGTAATAATCGCGGAAGCTCGATCCAGCTCCTCCAGAGCGATATGTAGATAGTCTTTGTTCTTACCATCCTCCTGCTTGCTCATCAACTGAAGAAATCCACGTGTAACTTGAAGGGGATTACGTACCTCATGAGCTACAGATGCAGCCAGATCGCTAATAATCTCCATTTTCTCCGAACGTTGAAGCTCATTATTGAACATTTCCAGTTCTCTGGAATACCGAACCACCTGCTTGTGCTTTTCTGCCAGTCTTCTGCCCAAAATCGCGATCAACGCCAGTACAAAACCGAACACGCCCCATTTCCACAAAAACATATTGTAGTGTCCGTCCAGAATGAAAAACCAGCTCAGTTCCCCGATAGAGATGACTGCAAAAAATGCAAAGCCTGTCGATAAGATGATCGCTTCGTGATCACCCTTAAGTGCCATGCGAACCGAAGCAAATACCAGCAGTATCATTAAGGCGACGAGTAATATACCCAGAATGACTACACTAAAAAAATAATATATGTTGTTCAACCGCTCCTGTGCTCCTAAATTCACAATCATCATGGTAAAGCAGAACAAAGAGTAGGCGGTTAACAACTTTCTGAATTTGCGAATCAGTATAATCGAATTGATGTTTTGCTCAAAAAAGAAGGCTAATGAGGGCAGCAGAATAAATAGTGCCACATCAAAAAGTTGTAAGTACAGCTTGCCATAGCCGCGATAGAATGTATACAAGAATGGTGAATACGTTACGATCATCAGACCAATAGACAATACAATCGCACTTAGAGACAGCCACATGGCCATACTCGGACGGAACAGAAAAAACGAGCAGATCAGCAGCACCAGGGCGATAAAGATAAACGTACTGCCCAGTACAATATCTAAAACATCCATTCTGACCAAGGTCCCCAACAAATCACGATAATCACCGGTCATCACATTACCGATGATGCCCAGTCTTTTCTTACTGCTTTCCGTCCATATGTATAATGTTTTACCGCTGTCTTCCGGCTTCAGCGGAATCAGAATACGATTATTCTCATAATTGTACCCACGGTAGGATTCGTAAAAATTGGTCCCATCCTTATACAGCGTAATATGCCTGCCATAAATATTTTCAAAAAGGATCGCTGGCGTTTCATCATTTAGCGAAGGTAACTTAATACGAATCCAGGCGGAGCCTATATTGCCGGGCTGCCTAAGCAGTTGTGTATCATCTTCAATATGCATCCAGATCTTGCTGGGATTCTTTACCTCATCTAAAGAGCCATCCTCGTCTACCTCTCCCCATCTCATATCCCAGGAGGGTATTTTATAATCCCCTTCCGGGGTCATTTTGGCCGCATAGGCGGAGTGACCCAGCGACAACAGCATCACAATGACCGCTAGCAGGGCGGCGACAGCTTTGGGCACATGCCTCATATTAAGCACCTCAAAGTTACATAGTAGGATTTACAAGTTTGTATACGTTTTAACATTTTTTACGTCCTGAAATTATATTATTCTATACGATGATGTGCATACCTTCTTCACAAGAAGGATATCATGTTCTTTTTACTCATTTTTTGTAAAATCTTCATATTGATTAATGATCATTTCCTGTTCGCGCCGCTCTTTCTGCTCTCTAAGCTCCAACCATGGTTCACAATCTTCATCTTCATAGATCGTCCAAATATCGGAAAATAAATAATCGCGTATTTCTACTATTTTTCCGGCCTGTCCGCCATCTGTCCAGTATAAGCCTTCCGGGCGTCGAATGAGGGTGCGGGAAAATCCCGGGGTAGATGCCTTTTGTCCTACGCGGATACGACTAATCATCGGACCAAACATGTACCATTCCAATTCATATCCCTCCCTATCTTCTTTATCATATCACAGCAGTTACCAAAAAAACGCTAATTGAGAATGGGCATCTCCCTATTCGCATGATTTTAACTTCCTACAGACACACTAACTGAAGGTTTAGCCGTTCCGCTGTTTGGGTAAGGTCGGAATAAGCAACAAAAAGTAAAGGAGCTGAGCAACATGGCAAATCGTGACGATCGAACTACTGAGCTACATGACAATGATTTTGAGCCTTCTCTGCAAAATGCAGAAACCAACTGGGAGAATCTGACCGAAGGGCCGGATACTCCTCTGGAGGACGTACCAGATGCCGATGAACTGACACCGAACAGTCCCGTTGATCCTTCTGCTCCTGCCGAATTCCTGCATGGTACCGATTTGCTGAATGGTACCGATGGGGATGAAGAAGATCAACTGGAAAGCGACGATATGCTGGATTAACCACTTCATTTTATCGAGTGAAAGAAAACGGTTACCCATTCTGCTATGCGGGTAATGTAGTGTATAACAGAAAGGAGTTGACTGATCTCCTATGTATAAAGATCCGATGTCTCAGGCCGATATGGAATACAAACGGTATAAAGCCTTGAATCCTGTGGAAGCAGACGACCGTAGGACTGCGGACAAGACGAATACGGACGATACCTCGACCGAAGATAACCCACGAGGAGTCGCATCTGCGAATCCCGAACCCAGGGATCAAGGAAAATAAAAGGGCAGCAATTCAAGGGCAAAAACTTGAACCTGATAATCAGGGCTTGCCTTCTGCACCTACTTTGTTTAAAATAAGGTCAAATCTTTTGAATACCATGAACAAAGACATCGACGGAGACAAGTAAACGTCTAACGGATTCCCACAGAAAGGTACGAATTGCTGAGAGCGTACCGCAATCCCGCGTTGAAATTCACTCCCGAGTCGAGCCTTGAACCGACAGAAGGATTCATTCCTTTGTCCGAGTAGAGGTTTCCGGAAGCCCCCGTTACGGGCATCAAGCTCAGAAGTTACTGCTGTCGACTGAACGACGTTGACGATTCGTATGTATACTTCTGTAATTAGGGTGGTACCACGGCATTCGTCCCTTGCGGCGAGTGCCTTTTTGTGTTATTTTCTGCAAAAAAGTCCATGGACTGACAGAAAAAACAAATTAAATTCGGGAAGGGTGTAGTACTGTATGTCTACAAATGAAAATTCTTTGGAGCTGCTGCGTGAACAACTCGATGCTACAAATTTGCAATTGCTGGAGCTGCTGTCCCAACGCGCTGAACTGGCCGGACAACTTGGAAAATTGAAGGAAGCTCAAGGGGTACCTGACTTTGATCCGGTACGTGAGCAACAAATGCTGGACAAGCTGATCGCGGCTAACCGTGGGCCTTTTGACGATGCTACGATTCGCCAACTGTTCAAAAATATTTTCAAGGCTTCTTTGAACTATCAAAAAGAAGAACACAAAAAACATCTGATCGTCAGCCGCAAAAATCAACCAGATAGCACAATTATTAAGGTTAAAGATACGCTGGTAGGCGGCAAAGCCTCCATCATGGTCGCAGGTCCATGCTCGGTGGAAAGCTACCAGCAAACTCGTGAAGTAGGTGCGGCTCTCAAGGAAGCCGGTGTGCCGATTCTTCGTGGTGGCGCGTTTAAACCACGTACGTCTCCGTACGATTTCCAAGGACTGGGCGTGGAAGGACTGCAAATTCTCAAACGTGTAGGTGATGAGTTCGGACTGGCTACAATCAGTGAAATCGTCGATCCAAGACATTTGGAGGAAGCGATCCAATACATCGACATTATTCAAATTGGTGCACGTAACATGCACAACTTTGAATTGCTCAAAGCTGCGGGTGAAACAAGAACTCCGGTTCTGCTCAAACGCGGACTGGCTGCAACAATGGAAGAGTTCCTTCATGCTGCTGAATACATCGTTTCCCGTGGTAACACGCAAGTCATGCTGATTGAACGCGGTATCCGTACGTACGAAAAATGGACGCGTAACACGCTGGATATTTCCGCTGTTCCGATTTTGAAAAAGGAAAGTCATCTGCCTGTATTGGTGGACGTGACTCACTCGACAGGCCGTAAGGACATCCTGGCCCCTTGCGCCAAAGCTGCCCTGGCTGCTGGAGCCGACGGTATCATGGTGGAGGTCCATCCGAACCCGGCAGTCGCTTTGTCCGATGCTCAGCAACAGCTGAACATTCCTGAGTTCCACAACTTCCTATCTGAAGTCAAAGAATCCGGTTTATTCAAAGCGTAAAACTAATTTTATGCTGGGACTTGTAAACCGCTTTCATTTTCTCGGACATTGATGTAAAATCGGATCAGGATTGTGACTGATCATGCAGGCAAAACCTAAATGTATATATGCTCAACTATTGTTGAGACATATATATGTTTAGGTTTTTTTTATGCCTAAATCTTGAATAAAAAGAATACTTACATGGTCATAATCCTAAAAAACATCATAGGAGCGTTCAGAGTGGGGAACAAAAATGAGAGAAAGTAAACACGATTGACTTGCAAGGTAGTGATACGAATGCAGTTAGTTTCACAGTTCCCGCAGATGCTAAGTCAGGGAATACGCTTCATATCATTGCAGAAGTACAGGACAATGGAAAACATCCTTTAAAGCATTATCAACGTGTGATTGTAACCGTAAAATAATAGAACACAACATCCAATAAAATTAGGCTCATGGAATAACACTCCATGGGCCTGTTTATTTTTGCACATCGGACCTCAGACAATCTCTATACACGTTTCATGCTTTTTTCAGTCAAAGGAATATAATATCCTTTGCCATTCGGACCCATAGCAAATTTATTGCGGAGATGGATTAGATTAGGGCCGAATTTCTCTTCTAATTGTTCACGGAACTCATATAGGATTTCCATGATATAAATATCATGAATAATCACTTCCGTAATCGGCATCACCAGACCCGGATGCAACGTCCATGCAGCGCGGCTGTCATCTCCTAGTGAAAGTATGCCAGCTACGACCTCCCGGTCGTCTATGCTAAGTACAATCCACCGCCCCCCAATTTCGGACGTAATCTCTTCACTCATATCATGGCGGTAAACAGTAGCGAAATCAAAGTTAAGCTCCCCATACGCTACAATGATCACTTCAATTCCTTGTTGGGCTACTTGCTCTAAGGCATCTCGGAACACCTCGGCATCCTCTTTCCAAATTTCCAATAAAATTCGGTGTTTAGCTCCTTTTACCCCTTCATTTATACGATTGATAATGGCTTCATACCCCGAAATATTCCAAATATTCTCTCTGTTTTGAAATGATGCCGTGTACTGCTCCAAACTCTCTTGCGCCACATTGAAAATCTGCTCTGCTTTGCGTTTTCTCTGGGCAATCAATTCATGTGGCGGAAGCGGCACATACAGAGGCGTATTTTCTTGACTGACCATGATGTCCCCACGGTTGACCATTCCAGACAAAACCTCGTAAATTTTGGATCTCGGAACCCCGGAATTCAATGAAACGGCGTATCCCGAAAGTGGAGAGCTTTCCAATAAGGTCACATAAGCCTTGGCTTCATATTCACTAAAATTCAAATCCCGTAGAATTTCTAATATATTTGGTTTTGGTTTCATGACGTCTTCTCCTCAATTCGTGTTCATCCTTACTATATCACTTCCCCTTGACAAAAACTGATATACACACTATCTTTTTAGTAACGTTTTTATAGTAGTCACTATAGTAGCAACTATTTTATTTCACAGGGGATTACCTCAGGGAGGATTTAACTTGAACAAAGTCATAGCTCATCACAGCGAAAGCAACAGGATTTACTACGGTTCTACGATCCTGGCCCTATTGATCTGGAGTACATCGTTTATTGCCACCAAAGCAGCCTACACGACGTTCCCCCCTCTTACCTTGGGTCTATCCAGATTTATTATAGCTTCCGTTGTGCTAGGTATCGTTTTGCTGATTAAAAAAGAACATGTCAAAGTAAAGCCAAAAGATTTGGCTACGATTTCGTTTAGTGGTGTTTTGGGAATCACTCTCTATTTTTCAATGGAGAATATAGGGGTTAGCCTGACTACCGCTTCCAACGCAGCATTAATTGTTGCATCATATCCCGCAATTACATCGCTGCTTGAACTTATTTTGTATAAAGTGAAATTATCCAAATATAAAATCTGCGGCATAGCACTGGCCATGATCGGAGTATATTTCTTGACTTCAGTTGGCGAAAGTTCGGATAGTAAGAATCAACTCATCGGAAATTTAATATTGATTGGAACGGGTTTTGCGTGGGCGTTTTACACTTTCATGACGCGTAAGGTTGTGGACAAATATCCACCCGTGACGTTATCTTTTTATCAAACCGTTGCAGGGAGTATCTTTTTTATACCGTTGGCTCTATTAGAAAAGGATCGTTGGCAGGTTCCAACAACAGGATCGTTTATGTTGTTAGTATATCTGGGTGTATTCTGCTCCGTTATCGCGTTTTTGCTTTATAATTACGGATTAATCAAGCTGTCACCGAGCAGTTCCGTTTCTCTGATGAATTTGGTTCCGATATTTGGAGTCTTATTTTCTGTGTTGCTTTTGCAAGAAACGATTACATGGCGCCAAATCATCGGCGGTTTGGTCGTTATTATCGGTGTTTTACTAAGTGCCCATCAAACAAACCGTACCTAAAATGATAGATTGCACACTAGTTAGAAAAGTTAAGACAAGCATCGTTGTTATAATTATCAGCGCTACAATACAAGGGCGAGTGACCTCACCAAAAGTTTCTCGCCCATCGGTTACATTTATGCCGTCGGTTTTTTTTCTTTTATATAAAAAAGGTGGTTATATTGATTGATGAGGTTATCCATAATTACAGACTGTCTGAGCACACTGGCATGATTAAAACCATGTTTTGCTTGCAAAATATACAGCTTTTGACGAGCATTCTCAAGCTGTTGACGCAAAATGTCGTCTCTTATCATAATATATCCCTCCTTGTCATATTATCAGTGTAGAGGGTTATGAATAAGTATACTAAAAGTAAAGGTTTGGGATAATTATCTAATCGCGCAAAAAAAGACCTGCTCTAGGAACCTTAAGCTTATGCCATTAGACAATCTGCTGTCATTCTCCTATCCGGCAGAATGAATATCCTGATCCGTGACGTTCTTCTTGGCTGAAACCGGAAAAACGTTTTTTCCCTTGGCCCATAGCAACAATGCTGCAAGCAGCAATATGCCACCGTTTAACACAAAGATCCAGCGGATTGGCATCCAGCTGCCAAGCATGCCGCCAATCAACGGCCCCGCCATGGTCGCGAGTTGGGTGGCTGATTGATTCAAGCTAAAGGCTCGTCCGCGAAACTCCGGCTTGGTGACCTCCACAGTCATTGCGTTGATAGCAGGCATAACGGACGCATAAAACAATCCATATCCAAACCGAAGCGCACCAAAACCAACGAAGTTGGTTACATAAAATTGTAGGATGTTCCCGATTCCCGAACCGATCAGTCCAATCAGCAGCACATGTGCAAATCCGGTCCGTCCCCCAATCCGTCCCCATTGAGGAGCCATCAACACCGCCGCAATGCCTACGGCTGAGAATACAATCCCGGAACTTAGAGAAGCTTGGCTGCGGTCAACTCCCATCTCAAGCACATATACTGTAATTAACGGTTCCAATATCATAACGGAAAAGGTACTTATCCCGGCCAAAATAAGCAAAAAATACAATGGCCGGTTAGCAATAGCCTCCTTGATATCATCACGAACATGCGAGCGGGTACGGGTTCCCTTGAAGCTGTCCTCTCTAGCGCCAAAGGTCGCAATTAATGCAGATACCAGTACAAGAGCTGCAGAGAAGAAAAAGGCATTCCGATTGCCATAATAATGGCTCACCACACCACCAATCAACGGACCTATAATGCTGCCTGTCGCCCCAGCGGTCGCCATTATACCGAGCGCATAGCCCGTTTTTTCTTCTGGCGAACCCGTTCCGACCAGCGCAATCGCAGCAGGAATAAACCCGGAGAGAAGACCCTGAAACAACCGTACTCCTACGAACACATACGGATCTGTTACAAAAGCACATATCAGGTACAACACCGCCAGGCTAAAGCCTGAACGAATCAGCATCGGCTTACGTCCATATTTATCTGCAAGCGAACCCCAAAATGGGGCAATCAGCGCACTGGCTAGAAAAGTGACTCCAAAGGCAGTCCCCGACCACAGTTCCAAATGATCATTTACGCCCATTTCCGTATTCAGAAAAATAGGTAAAAACGGAATAGACACGGAATAGGCCATGCTGCAAAACAACACTCCAATCCACAAAATGACCAGGTTTCGCTTCCAATATAGATGCATGATGCCACACGTCCCTTCTGCTCATTCCATTATTACCCCCTCAATTAGAAAAGTCTACCGCCCCCCTCATCCTTCCATCGTGGAACAACCGTGAAGAAGCTGATATAATCGAATGGAATGGAGATGATGACATGGCTAAGAAGAGAAATTCGTCTTCCCCTGCTCCTGCGCCTCAGGACAAACCTGCTACGTTAAAGGATCTGTTGAGTCAGGATGTGCTGAATAAACTTAAGGCTCAAGCCAATGAAGCCCAAGCAGAACAGGACAAGCGTAAAGAAGACGAACGGCAGCGTGCCGTCGAAGCAAAAAAAGCTGAACAGAAGAAGCTAGATAACAACTTTGAGCATCTGCTGAATAACAGCAATTTGGACTGGCACAAATACAAATAAGCCAAAACCATAACGGTTTTGGCCTATCTTTACGCTTTATGTTATAGCCAGTCACGAATATGTTGTACTGAGTACAGCACCCCTACCCAAACCGGCAGACTGAACGCCATACCCCATATGAGACCTTTTGCCAGCTTTTTGTCTACCTCCATCATGATCCTGCCCCTTTCCTTGGGAATAGCAGCAGTATGGGTCAAGAATACGGCTTTCAAACCCGTATTTCCTTATCCCCAGCAAAAAAGGTATGATAGAAAATGGAAAAGTGTTCTGCGCTGCCCCCAAACTTTAAATTAGGATGTTACACCATCCAACCTTTCAGGAGGAATATCAATGAACCGAAAAACGATACGCCCATGGTACACGCTGTGCCTACTAGCCATCATGCTCGTGCTGGTTGCTGGATGCGGTACAAAAGCGGCCGATGTGGAAGCTGCCAGCCGGACAAGCACTTCAACTCCTGCTGCGACTAAAGACAAGAACAAGGCTGTTTCCCATCCGATTGTCACGATTGTCATGAATGATGGCAAGAAAATTAAGCTTGAGCTGTATCCGGAAGTAGCACCGAACACGGTTAACAATTTCATTTCTTTGGTACAAAAGGGAGCCTATAACGGCACCATTTTCCACCGTGTGATCCCAGGCTTTATGATTCAGGGTGGTGATCCGCAAGGTAACGGTACAGGTGGCCCCGGCTACAGTATTAAAGGCGAATTCAAGAGCAATGGTGTTAACAATACACTCAAACATACACGTGGCGTATTATCCATGGCCCGCTCAGCGGATCTGGATTCGGCCGGATCGCAATTTTTCATCATGGTTGCCGATGCGGACTACCTCGACGGTCAATATGCCGCTTTCGGTAAAGTAACGTCCGGGCTGGACGTGGTCGATGCTATCGTCAATTCCAAACGGGATAGCAATGACAAACCGATCCAACCGGCTACGATGAAAAAAGTAACTGTGGATACGCTAGGTAAAAAATATCCAGCTCCAGTCAAAGTAAAGTAAGACATTCAAATCACTCTTTCAAAACGGGATAACAGCAACGACCTTGTGCATACGCATGAGGTCGTTTTTGCTTATCCCTTGATGCTCTCTAAGCTGCTGCCTCTATGATGTAGTAAGAGTATATACACAAAAGGAAGCGTTTTCAATCATTATTTTTAAAGTTTTTTTCCGTTATAAGAGCCGCCAGCGTTCGACAAAAAAACTACTGTATGAGCAGTAAATTCGTCTAATTGGACTTGGTCTCGACTGAACGAATACCTTCCATCTCTTGCAGCAGTGACAGCAATTCCTCCACTCCTTCTGACCGGGACAGCTTTAGAAGCATATGAATAACCAACTGTTCACCGTTATTGATGCGCTCGGCGTGAAAACTGTGAATGGTCAGCTTCTTGTGCTCCAACAGTTCTTTGATCCGATTCAGTACGCCCGGTTCATTGTCGACCTGAACAACCACTTGTCGCGTAGACGGGGTAGCCATCTGATAAAACCGACTATGGAGCAAGGACTGAGCCGCTAAAATAAACAACGTCACACCTGCACCAAGCCCATACATTCCTGCACCTACGGCTATACCGATTCCGGCGGTAGTCCAGATGCCTGCGGCTGTGGTCAATCCTTTGATTCTATTTTTTTGTGTGAAAATCATCCCTGCGCCGATAAAGCCGACTCCACTTATAACCTGCGCTGCTATTCTGGAAGGGTCCAGCGACAGGTTAGACCAGACGGCTTGATCCTGAAACCCATATTTGGATACCACCATCATGAGCGCTGCGCCAATACCGACAATGAAATGCGTGCGAATGCCTGCCTCCTTCATCCGACTCTTCCGTTCATAGCCGATTAACGCACCGCACAAGCCAGCGAACATGACCCGAATCAGATAATCCCAATCCCACATACTTTTTTCACTCCACTATTTATTTATGTTTTGAAAAGATGTTGCCTTAATATATACAACTCAATAATGCTACGGCAAATGAGCCGTTTATACAGCTGTTATTTTGTTATTACCCAAATTTTAAGGTATCTTCACTTCATGCTCTGGCAGATTGCGATGTACCTTTCTCCCCTTAAACAGCCACAACTCCGGTGTATCCTGTACACCATCAAGGCGCAAGCTGAACGCCCCCGCTGGTAAATTGCGTATACGCAGCAATAGACGGTTTCCGTCTGCTACGGCATCCACAAGCTCCAACAACGTTAGTGAATCCTTCCTTAGGTGGCGGCTCAGGTCACGTGTTGTACCTGCTCTGTCCTCCCGGCTCCATATACGCAGCTCATCTACAGACGGTGTAGCAATCCGCTTGCTGAAAGAAATAACCACCTCATCTTCAGCTGATCGTTCCGCCTTAAGCGGTTTGGGCGGCTCATCGTACATGTAACCACCCAAATGGTATTCATAGGCGGTCCAGGCGTCGTACCCGCCCTCCAAGGCGGCAGCGCCAAACCGCCGCGTCCACTCACGGTCCCGAACCATACGCGCGAGAGAACCGATATCCGCCTGCACCCCGAGGGGCAGACCCGGATAAGCGGCCCGTATCGACTGCGCGATGCGGGCGTAGCCGTGGGTATACTGCGGCGGCAGACGGCGGCGCATCCAGTCCGGCCAATGGGTCTGGAGTACGTGCATATCCGGGGCGACGCACCCGATCATAGCTACCGCGTCCAGACCCTGCCATTCCCGCAGCTGGCCTGGGACATCGCCGCGTCCGCTCACAGCAAGCGACCATGTCGCCACGCAGATGTCCGGCCGGACATCACGCACACCGCCTGCGCCGTTCACCAGCTCGCTGATCAGGCCGTTCACGGCGTCCACACGCAGATCAACCCACTGCGCGTACAGCTTCGGAACCTTCCGGTAATAATTCCGCGCATGCCTGTCGCTGAAATCAGGAATGTCCTCACCGCTACGCTCGCGAAAGGCACGCTGTGCATGCGGCCCAACATCCCCGTACACTCCACTGCGCAGCCCGTTCCATTCGGGGAAATAAGGCTCCGCCACCTCGAACCCGTCGAACGGAATGTCGGTGACGAGCCGGGCAGCGGCTTTCTTTTTCCATTCCACATACTCCTGAGCAAAATGCGAAAGCCGCTGAAATCCGTCGTTCGGTTCGCGCAGCAGCTCCATGCGCCATTCTTTCCACTCCGGCGGTAGCTGGGACACGCCAAAAGAGCCGTTGCCTAGCACCATTGCCCACACCGCTATGCCTCTGCGTTGAAAAGCAGCAACAAGCGCTCCATCCACTTCATTTTCACGCACGACAAAATAATGAACGGTCTGGTAGCCCGCAAGGGCGATCTCATCTGCTATACTGTCCCGCGAACGGTTGGCGTAATAGGGAAACAACGGATCGATTTGAATACTGGGGCCGCTTAGTGCCCACGGTTTCATTTTTCCGGTCAGTGCTATAGCGTCTGTCGATTCGGGTCGGTTATTTGCGTTATAGCTCAATTCGATCCACCTCCGTCACTCGGTCTTCTCCATACTTGTTCCTGCTATATATTTTTGCTACAAGTTCCTGCTGGTTCGCCTATGTTACCATATTTCGCAAATGGGATAAAATCCAGCTGTGACTGTTTCACCCTCAACGTCCAGAGGTATGGAATAACGAGTCAGGTTTAGTTTATGAACGGAATGGGAGGAATAGTCAATGGCAGAGCAGAGATTGCAAGGAAAGATAGCAGTGGTCAGTGGTGGAGGTTCAGGAATTGGCAAGGCGACCGCGATCCGTTTTGCAGAACAAGGCGCCAAGGTGGTCATGCTGGATCGGACACCCAAGCATGCAGAGGAGACCAAAGCAACCATCGAGCAGGCTGGCGGCGAGGCGCTTGTACTGGAATGTGATATATCCAAGCCGGATATGATTCAGCAGGGGTTCGCTAAAGTCGTGGAAACGTACGGAAAGCTGGATATTGTGTTCGCCAACGCAGGCATTAACGGCACCATGGCCCCTATCGAGACACTGGAACTGGAGGAATGGGACCGCACGATGAACATTAATCTTCGCGGCACCTTTGCTACCGTTAAATATGCCGTCCCTTACCTGAAAGAACGCGGTGGCAGCATTATCATTACCAGCTCCATCAACGGTAATCGAACCTTTTCGGGTATTGGATTCTCAGCCTACGCCTCCACCAAGGCAGCTCAGGTTGCTTTTATGAAAATGGCAGCGCTGGAGCTGGCACGTTACAAAATTCGGGTCAACGCGATATGCCCGGGAGCTATCGACACGCAAATTGACGATAACACGTACCCTTCGGAAGACTTGAAGAAGGTACAAATTCCAGTCGAATTTCCGAAGGGCGGAGAGCATCCGCTAGAGGATGCCCCTGGTGAGCCAGAGCAGGTTGCCAATCTGGTCCTGTTTCTCGCCTCAGACGAGTCATCTCATGTATCGGGTACGGAAATTTATGTAGACGGAGCAGAATCACTACTGCGTTAAGTATTAGAATGGGGAACGTTATACCCATTCGTACAACTGTTTAGGCTTCTAAGCAGCCTTATCCCTAGTCATATACTTGTGGAATAGGCTGCTTTTATATGGCTTTACAACGCCTCTACAACCTCACTATGACGACCTGTCAGCACTATGCACAGTTCCTTTACGCGAGCGGATATACAGCCTGCCTCCCGGAAGCACCTCGAACAACAGCATCAGAAGAGAAAAGAACAGCAGTGCAATGACTTCTTCAGCCACAATATACAGAGGATATGGCCCTAAAAAATCTAATATCGACGGTGTTGACGGCTTTCCGGCCAGAAACATGTAGTTAGCTCCGAGAGCATCGTCTACGATCCACACCATCAGCGCCAAGCCATTCAGAAAAAGCATCACTCCTCCCACACTCTTCCACGTCGGTCGGAGTCCTTCTATCCAGGTCATATACAAGGCTGCCAAAATAATAGCACTATGAGCTACGAAAAAATGGATAAAACGATAATGCGGAAAGGCATATGCCAAATTAGGCGTGAGTACTGCTTGGAGCGCCCCTCCAATTCCGGCAAAAAGGATGATCGGATATAACCAGCGGCTTCGAAAAATGAGCATCAGGATAGACAACAGCAGTGTCACACTACACAGTTCTAATGGCAATGAAGTCTGGACATCCCAAATATGCTGCATCACATACCAAATATTCAGAGTCACCTCTGACAGAATGAGGACTGTAATTAACAACCAGCGAATTCCCTCACTTACAGGCTTGTTCGACCGAATCCATCCCCTAGTCAGCCACAGCAGCAAAGCGCAAACAATGAGTCCCAATACAGCCAACCCATGTGACGGAGAAAAAGCCTCGAACCCTTCTGGCGCGTTGGCATCAAACCAAGGCCCTGACCACGACCTATCCATAGCTAGCCCCCTTTAATCTCTTTCTCGCTTCATTGCCTTCTATTTTATACCCAATAGCCAATTATGTTCTAGCCGCGTTTCTTGCTTGTTCAATACCTTACCTTTATGATAAAAGATATTATATTCAAAGGAGAACCCTCATGGCCATTAATCGCCGATTAATTACAGATCAGGATTTCAATGAGGCACTGGAACGTCATCTTCGTGTCCGAGTATTTCAGGATGACCAATTGATTGGCTCTGGCGGAATCATAATCCGTTTCGACGATCAAACCATCGTCGTGCAATCCAGCGTCAGTGATCTGGCTTACCACCCTAGAAAACAATGTGAGTTTTTTGAAATTAAAAAATAGCCGCTACACACCGGGAAACCATTTTGCTGCGTTTTCCGGTGTATAGCGGCTACATTTTGTTCGTATATATCATGCCTCACATGACGATTTCTGATTATAGTTGCATTCCACGTGTTTTCATCATGAGTTTATTCGTAAGCACTTTCAAATCCTCGGAAGAAGACGAAATTTCCTGCATAATTGCTGTCTCCTCATGAGCAGCTGTATAAATTTTGTGAGCCCCTTCAGAGAAGGCCCCAGACATTTGCTGAATACGATGGATCTGCTCAAAGGTTTGATCTACCCGATTCGTCTGCTCCGTCACGGCCTCTTCCATTAAACGGATGCTCTCGACAAATTCACGTACAATAGCGTTCAAATGGTTCAGCGTCTGATCCACAGAGCTTGTCCGTTCCGCCTCGGCACTGACCAATGACGTTTGCTGATGCATCAACTGCACTGTCTCTACGATTTGTGACTGCACACGGCTAACGATGGCATTTATTTGCTGCACAGACTCCGTACTTTGGGCGGCAAGTGCGCGAATTTGGTGAGCCACTACCGCAAACCCGTTCCCTTCTTCTCCCGCACGCGCCGCTTCTATGGAAGCATTCAACGCCAGCAAATGGGTTTGTTCAGCAATATCCTTCACGGTGCTTGTAATCGCTTCAATTTGGGAAGCTTCTTTTTCCAGTCGTGCAATTACCTGCTGCGAACGACCATGTGATGCTGTCAGCTCTCCCATTCCATCCATCAGGGATGAAAATACGGTCTGCGTCGAATCTACTGAATGCTCCATATGGCCAGACAGTTCCAGCATATGTCCCGATTTGCTACGCATCATTTTAAAATCGCCCAGCATTCGGTCTGCTGTTTTAATCGATTGGGCAGATGCTTGCTTTTGCTGCTCCACGCCATTCAAAATATCTTCTACCACCGAAGACATGGACTCAATTTGTGTGGTAGCCTGTACAATAGCCAAGCTCAGATTTTCCGCACTTTGCGAAGTGGTTCTGGTGCTGTACGAGATCTCATTGAACATATCTTTAATGTTCAGCATCATGTGCCGAAATGCATCATACAGAACTTTGATTTCATCCTCCGAGCGACGTTCAGGAATCACAACAGACAGGTTCCCCGCCGAAGCTTCCTCTGCCGCCTTCGCCAACCTAACAATGGGCCGCGTGAGTAATTTTGAGATCAACCAGCCCAAAATGCCACTCCACAGGACACCCAATAACAGAATGATCGAAGTGTACACCCATTCTTGTGTACCTTGAGCAAGCCAGTCCTTGAGTACAAAAATAAAAAAAGCGCTTGTTCCATAGGTTATTGCAGAAATTGAGACAAATGCAGTAACCATTTTCGTACCTAGTGACATCTTCATGTACTGTAGCCCACCCCAAAAAACTCAAATTTGATTCCATTTTACCATAAAATTGCTACATTTCTAGTAGAATTTTTCACAGACAGATATATTTATGAGCATAAAGATACAGAGCCTTAAGTCCCCTATCCTAATTACAAAAAACAATATATTACCAGGTAGCAGCTTGCATCTTAAAACGGACGAATCGCGCTGTCACAAGCTTTACAGGCCATTCGTCACATCTTAAGCGAGCTGTTACCGACAAAGTCATTTTCCATTATTAAAAATCATTGTCATTTTTCTGTTCAACGACTGCTTTCTTCATCGCTTCAATTGTGTCTATTTGGTGACTGTTTTTTTCCAGTACGGTAAACTCCCATAAACCGATGGTCAGCTTTTCTCCTTGCTGGATATCAAAACGCTCTGAAAGCATCCATCCGCCAATCGTATATACGTCCCCGGCCTCAATATCCGTCTCCAAGCGCCGATTGACATCATGAATGAGCGCCTGTGATTTGAGTATGTAACGATGATCATCTGTTTTTGTAATGAGTGGAGTTAACGCTGCGGGGGTTTCGGTGTCGGTATAGGAAGGAATATCTCCAACAATTTCTTCCATAATATCCTCCAGTGTGACAAGTCCAGATGTTCCACCATATTCGTCCACCAGCACCGCTACTGGAATGCGTCGTTTTTGCATCTGAATCAGCAGATCCCGAGCTTGAACCGTCTCGATAACCTGAAGCACCGGGTGAATATAAGAAGCCAGCGTCGTATTCCCTGTGCTGTGCCCACGTGCCAAATCATGCAGGGCTTCCTTGACGCGAATCATTCCGATAATACGATCCCGGTCTCCATGTTCAGCTACAGGTAGAAAATTATAAACTTTGTCCTCGATCAGCTCCATAAACTCGGCCACTGTTGCCTGGTGGGAGATGGAACGGATGTGGATGCGCGGTACCATAATCTCCTGCGCTGCACGGTCGTCAAAATCAAATACATTGTTCAGATATCGATATTCTGTCGGTGTAATTTCACCACTACGGAAGCCTTCAGATAACGCCAAACGAAGCTCAGCTTCACTGAGTGCTGCATCTTCTTCAGATACCTTTTTCAGCCCGAAGAGACCCGTAATGACACGCGAGGAACGACTGAGCACCCAATTCAGGGGATAGGTCATTTTATAAAATATCGTGATCGGACGGGCAAAAAACAATGCCATGGGTTCAGCAATCTGTATGGCGAATGTTTTCGGTACCAGCTCCCCAATGACCACCTCGAAATAGGTCAAGATCAAAAAAGCCAGCAAAAAGGAGAGCACTCCCGTCAGGCCTGCCGGAATATGAGCCAATACAAACAGGGGGTGTAGCAGATGTTCAACAGTAGATTCCCCTAGCCAGCCTAGCGCCATTGAGGTTAATGTGGTTCCGAGCTGACAAGCAGATAAATACTCGTCCAGCCGAGACAAAATGTTTTTAACGGCTTTTGCATTTTTGTTGCCTTCAGAGGCCAATTGATTGATGCGAGATACCCGCACACGAATGATGGAATACTCCGAGGCCACAAAAAACGCAGTTAATGCGATAAGTAATATAACCAGAATGATATTTATCGTTTCCATAGCCCTCTCTTGCTCCGTTCATAATGAAGCAAGAAGCACCCCCTTTGACATTCATTTTTGGATGGAACCATAACATAAGTAATGATGTCCATAATCGTGTATTACCCAAAAATGACAAGGAGTAGACTATGTATGACCCTGTTAACGAATCGCCAGCGGGCTCCTTTGCACGATATCTATCCATTGATCAGCTATCAACTGATGCCCAACCGCTGTCGGATGAACCCCGTCATGCAGCCAATAGGAAGCGTCCGCCTGGGTAGCGGCTTCGTTCAACATGCTCTGGAGCGGCACAAATACGGCCCCAAATTCGTCCGCAAGCTGACGTACAATACGCTGGTACCCCGTTATTTTTTCTTGCCAAATGTCCCATCGCGCCTCGGTAGCTCCCGTTTTCAAAATAAACGGTTCACACAACACCAGCCCGATATCGGGCATCACTTCACGTGTTTCTTCCAGAAGGTGGCGATAGGCTCGTTCAAATCGGTCCGTCACCCCGGACGGCTCCTGCTCCACGATCCGCCAGGCATCGTTCACCCCGATTAGAATACTGAGCAGATTCGGCTTCAAGCTAAACGTGTCCTCATTCCAGCGTGCATACAAATCCGAAACTCGATCCCCCGAAATTCCCCGGTTCACAAATTCTGGCTGCGTAGTAGTCAAACGGCTCCCCAATGCACCTGCGATCAGATACACATAGCTCTGACCCAGCCAATGGTTCGCATCCTCATTTCGTCCCCTTCCTCCGTCTGTTATAGAATCTCCCTGAAAAAGAATACGTGCATGTTCTGTACTCGTCATCTTCCTAACTTCCTCCTTCACATTTTCCAATAATACCCTTATCATACCTCGCATCATCTAAATTATAAAGCGGTTTCAAAATATAGTAGAATTATAGATTTGCCATATGACCGGATTCACTAGCTTTAATTAGGGTAGGAATCCGGGGGCAAAGGCGATCAAGTCATTTCACACCGCTCGGTACTTACACACCTCGCGAAAATTACAGCCTCCGCACGCTCTGCGGGAAGGCATCGGAGTGAAGAAAGACTCGGGTTTGGGGCGATTATAGTAATCGTCATCGAGACAGGACTTCATTTCATCGATGTATCGTCCGACATTACCAACCACTTTGTCGATATCCTCTTGTGCGGGACGATATACCTCATGCTCTCCTGTCATCAAATACTCCACACGTACCTCGATCTTCTCCAAAGGAAGCTGATAGTGCTCCTGCACATAGGAAGCATACAAAAAAAGTTGGTCGGAAAAATCGCCTTCCTTGCCTGTTTTCCAATCCACGATGACCATGTCTCCATTGTCTCTACGATAGAGCAAATCCATTTTGACATACACTTTCGTCTCATGAAGGAGCATCGTATCCCACTTCTCCACTTCTACAATTCGGGCCTTTCCCTGTTGCAGTTCACGCCAAACCGCGGTACGGTACAAATTGTGTATCACCGCGTGCTGTCGCTCCTTAATAAGGGCGATCCGTTCCGGAAGCACCTCGTCGTCGTAATAAACCTCCGCCAGCATGACGCGATTTTTCGGATCTTGTAGCCATAGCTCACGGTGTAGCGATTCCTTGTAGCTGTTATTCAACATGTTCTTCATAGCTGTCTCGAGGTATGCTGTGCGCGGGATAGCCCCTTTTTCCATCCATCCACGTATGACTGATTCACACATTTGATGCGTAATATTTCCAAATAAAATATATAAGTTGCTCAGTTGCTTAAGCCGATACAACGTAACTTGCTCTTCAGTGCCCTGTGCCGAATTCCAGCCATTATGCGAGCCGTAATAATGATAATAGTATTTGCGTAAGCATTCATCGAACGTTTGAGCCCTCGATTGCGAATAGGACCAGGACGGGTATATAGCCATGACAGGCCCTCCTTCATTAAAACTATCATCTCTTTATTATAACGCAAACCCAAGCTGTATCGGGGATAAAAAGGACGAAGACTTTAACCCATGGGTTAAAGTCTTCTACTGACTGACTAGTTTGTAGACTCGCAATGAGTCCGTTCAACATGTATCAAATCACTAACATTAACAGCACCGTCCTCACGGACGTTGACAACAAGTACCGGAGTTCCCAGCATGCCGCTGATCCACTCCTTATAACCATCCACATGATCATTCGGAAGAATCGTCAAGATGACACCAGCAAAGCCACCACCATGTACTCTGCATGCGCTGTTATCTATTGACTTTAAATACATTTCGGTTAAAGCCAGTGCAACCGATACGTCTTGTTCCCGCGCAATCCCACTTCTATATACGTTTTGGAGCCATTTCCATGAGGAATTACCAGATTCGGTAACGAGCCTCAGGAAATCAGTAAAGCGCCCCTCCTCCAGTGATTTCACCTGTTCATCCACACGTCTATTTTCTTCAAAAAAATGCAACGCCCGCAGTACTGCACGGTCTCCTGCTTTTTCCCTGACCATTTTAAGGTTGGCATATAGATCCTCCGGCAATAAGTCACGGCAAACCGAAGCGTCTAAAGACTGAGCCACTGCAAACATTTCGTTGGGCACCGCCGCATAATCGTCCGTTAAATCAGCATGATTTCCACCTGTATTTACAATAACGAGGGAATATCCGTTTTGTTCAAAATTCCAATGAACAGGATTTATGATCGGTTCCTTGGGATTTTCAAAGTCAATGGAAATCAAGCCGCCATATGCACAAGCCATCTGATCGAGCAGCCCCGACGGCTTGTTCCAATAGCCATTTTCCGCATACTGACCAATTTTGGATTTAGCAACAGCATCTAACGCTCCCTCGTTATAAAAATGATTTAATATCGTACATATCAACATTTCAAAAGAAGCGGAAGAGCTTAAACCTGAAGCAGAGAACACATTGCTTGATATATAAGCTTGGAATCCCCCGATACGGTATCCGAATTCAAGTAGACCAGCGGCAATGCCACGGATCAGCAGCATCGTACTGTCATCCTCCGGTTTTGGCGACAAGTCGGTTAAATCGATGACGTACTTCGTCTTGTAGCCTTCAGAAAAGAATGTAATTACAGACTCCTCCACTTTAGAAGCTGCAGCGATGGTATCGAGTGTAATACTGCCTGCCAGCACCTTTCCGTGATTGTGGTCTGTATGATTCCCACCAATTTCGCAGCGCCCCGGAGCACTAAACAGTTCAATATCCGCTACACCAAAATGCTCCCGATACGCCTGTATAAGGGATTCATATCGAGTCGTTTGCTCAGAGATTTGCTGTTGACCGTACATTCGGGCAAGCACCATTTGTCCCTCTCTGGAATTCAATAGTTCCATATCCTTCATCGTATATCCCCCTAATTGTATGTGTTTTCCTATGCTGGAATGATACTATCATTATCTCAATTTTCCCTGTATGAAAGTATGGCACTTTTAAAATTTGTAAGCGCTTATTTTAATCGCTTTACTGAGCATTTTAACAATATAACAAAAAAAGAACCAGCCCCTAATTGGGCCGGTTCCTTGAATTTCTTTTTAGTCGCGTTTCAGTACATATTCCCCATCATTATTACGAGTTACTGTGGCGCCAAGCGCCTCGGCAACTGATTTGAAAGGAACATACAATGTACCATATTCATCCGTATATGGAGCTTGTGGCAGCGTCAATGTGCTTCCTTCCAGTACAGCCTGTTTGGAGCCACTTTTCAGCTTAATCGTCTTACCTGTAATATCATCAATTACAGTAGTCTGTTTGGCAGCTGCATCCCATTTTAACTCGGAGTTCAGTTCGCTCGTCAGTTCACGCAATGGAATAAAGGCAGTACCACCACGATTCTCCAAGACGTAGTAATCGTCTTTAGGATCGAAAGTTGTTTCTACTTTTGTAATTTCCAAATCATTTTTTAAAATGTTGTAGATCGGAGAATTCGCTTCAAAATTGCGCAGCGTTGCTCCCGGAGTTAATTCAGCTTGTTTATTCAAGTCAATAACACCGTTAGAAATATCCACTTTATCAGCCGTCACACCACCATTGACGTTCCAAGATTGAGTTTCGGTCAGAATTGTGAAGGACTTCACCGGAAGACCGTCCACATCTGGCAAAGCAACCGTCAGGTCTGTCGCCGCTTTGCGAACATTTCCTTTTTCATCAAAATACATGTCGCTTTTCAGAACCGTGTTAGCACTCAGAACCGTTTTGATTTCAGGGGACTGTGCATACATGGTGCTAACGCCTACATCATACTGATCAACGGCCAGATCCAAATACTTTTTAACTTCGGTATAAGCCTCATTGACCATTTTTTCTTTGTTAGCACTCAGTTCCGTTGTTACTTTATCACTACCTTCAATATTCATGCCGGAAGCAATCGTTTTAGTCATATCAATGGCTTGCCCGATCAGCTCTTTCAAGCCTGCTTCGTCCTTCGCCAGATTCGCCAGGAACGGTTTTACCAATGTTACCAGCTCATCACCACGAAGTTCAGCATGCAGATGGGTCAGTTTCACTTTGTCCTTTTCACCGTATACTTCCTCGGTTACAGACGTTGCAGAAATGGTAGAAGGGTTAGGCGCATGCTTGAGCATAAGTGCAGCGGCTGTTTTCGTCAGTTCTCTCACGTCTTTGGAATATACATATGGATCAAATCCAGCAGGCAGACCGCTCAAACTCTCTTGCGAGTTCAAAGATATGTAATAAGGTTTTTTGGCACCTTCCAGTTGAATAGCCAAACCTTGGCGGTCTAAAGCAAGTTCAAACGGCAAATTATACTTATCGATGTGCAATGTACCTTTGGCAGAAGCAAGTTCCTCCGATTGTACTTTGGCTTCATCCACAGTGACGGAAATCGAATTAATCAAATCTACGATTTCCTTATCTCCTTGCGTGATTCCTTCTTTTGGAGTCAATTTAAGAGAGATTTTCTCCGTTGTCTGCTGGGATTTCACATCAAGTGTTCCCAATAAATTTTTACTTACATCAAATCCACCTACTGCCTGGCAACCTGTCAAAGCTACCATTAACAGAATAAGAGGGACGGCGATCCATTTTTTTATATTCATATTAATCCCCTTTCAAGATATTTCCGTAATCTCTTCTATTATCTCAGTGTTAACACGCATTGTAAATGAGTAGAATGGAAAATAGAACTAGTTATTTAGAATCAATTTTCAGCCTGAAGCATCCGGTAAGCCAGTAGTGCCATTTCCAGGCAACGACGTTTGTCAGGGTCTGCCAGATTTCCCTCTATGATTTCATTAATTTTATCCAGCCGATTATAAAGGGTCTGTCTGTGAATGTACAAAATTCCGGCGGTATCACGCTTGGAACCATGGGATTTAAAGTAGGCATCCAGTGTATCCAAAAGCTGCATATGGTGCTCACGATCATGCGCAATCAGCCCACCCAAATGGTCCTCTACGAACTCTTGTAGAAAAGGAATGCGGGGCACCGCCTTCAACAACTGATAGATTCCGATGCTGTCGTAAAATAACCGATCCTTCATGACTGGGACGCTTCGTGCCACTTCAATGACCTCATATGCCTCTTCAAAACTGCGATCCGTCCCCGTCATGCGATGCCTTACCTTACCAAAGCCTGCATGAATGCGCACCTTATCAAGCTGTCCTGCGGCATAGTTCTGAATATATTGAACTGTATGGGCAAGCACTTTTTTCATTTGCGCTGCGGAACGTAGTGTTAATTCCTCCTTGGCACAAAGGATGTAACACTGACTCCCCTTCATCATCAACAGATTGTGCAACGTTTCTTTTTTCAACAATGAACGAAGTAGCACTAGCACATCCTGATTGATGGACTCCTTGCGTACCTGACTGGCATCTTTGTCCTGATGTTCCACCTCAATGACCCCTGCCCAAAATAAATACTGTCCCTTCGATAACAATCGCAGGCCCATTCGGGTCTGGGCCTGTTCTTCACTGGGAAGCTGCCCGCTCAGCACATCCTGAATCAATTCATTTTGATTACGCAGCAATCGGTCTTCAAGAAACTGTGTTCTCAGCACCAATGTAGCGGCTGCCTTGGCCGTGTAATCGAGCAGCAGCGACATTTCTTCTGTCGGCATTTCACCATGCAGCACCAAACCTACTGCGGAAAACACCTGACCGAAGCATACAACGGGCTGGAACAACACGGCAGTGGATTCATTCAGGTGAAACAGCAGATGCCCCTCCCGATCGGCGGTCATACTAGATTCCACTTCATGGGCATAAAAATCTGCAATACGGTCCGCTAGATCCGGCTGGACGGAAGGTACGAATCGATTGGTATCAATGGAAGACATGTAGATGACCTGCCGGGCTGCATAGTCATGGAGCACACGCAAGAGGGCGCTCATATCAGTACTGCGCAGGGTTTCCTGCTGAAGTTGACGTGAAAATCGTTCCAGATCTTTTAGGAGTTCATGATGTCGGTTAATAAGTAGGGAATGAATATCTTGTGTAATTTCAACAAAACGTACTGGCTGCTCAAATACGATGACCGGGAAGTGATGTCGTTCCGCCAACTCCAGAATTTCAGAAGGGATTTCATGAATGCTCGTGCCCAGCTCCACACACAATCCCGCAGCTTCCGAGCGGATCAGTTGCTCCATATACTCGGCGCGCTCTTCCCCCTTCCGGGTAAGCCACAGGCCGGTCGTCAAAATCAAGTCATGACGGCTCACAAACGGAGAGACATTTGTGATTTCTAGCACATGGACCCAACCCACACGGCGATGTACGCCCTGTTCCCCCGCCGCCAGCTTCGCCCGCCGGAAAACGGGACGTTCCAGCACATCCGCAATGGTAAATGTTTTTTTACCGTTCATCGGCATTCTCCTTATGTATATGTCTTTATGTCATTTTACATGACATATATTCATCAAAAAGTCGAGCCTTTAAGTCAGATAATCCAACAAAATGTATGATGTCAAGGAGCTTCACCCCTTGTAAACTGTACCTAATCTAACATGAATTGCATTTATCGGCTTGAGTCCATGTAACTAATCAGCAGGCTGCATAAAAATGATAGTGAAATTTTCTTAACCATTATTTTTAGGAGAGGTGAATGAAATGAAAATTGGGGTTCCGAAAGAGATTAAAAACAATGAGAATCGTGTCGCTCTAACGCCCGCAGGTGCAGCTCAAATGATCCAACACGGACATCATGTGTTTGTGGAAAGCCACGCAGGTGTTGAAAGCGGCTTTACGGATGGAGATTATGCCACTGCGGGTGCGACTCTTGTGCAGCAAGCTGCGGACGTGTGGTCCCAGGCGGATCTGATCATCAAGGTAAAAGAGCCGCTCTCCTCTGAATACGGATATTTCCGACCAGGATTGATTTTATTCACCTATCTGCATTTGGCCGCCGAGCCAGCACTGGCCCGCGCTTTAACAGACAACGGTGTAGCCGCTATTTCCTATGAGACACTAGATGTTGAGGGCAGCCTCCCGCTGCTTACTCCGATGAGTGAGGTTGCCGGTCGAATGGCTGTACAAATTGGAGCACAACTGCTGGAAAAACCAAAGGGTGGCAAAGGCATCCTGCTGGCAGGTGTGCCGGGGGTCAAACGCGGTAAAGTGACCATTATTGGCGGAGGGGTGGTCGGTACCAATGCTGCCAAGGTCGCCATCGGTCTCGGGGCAGATGTGACACTAATCGACCTAAGCCTGCCAAGACTGCGCCAACTGGATGATATTTTTGGCAATCAGCTCCATACGCTAGTGTCCACCCCGTCCAACATTGCTGAAGCCGTGGCGCAAAGTGATTTGCTGATCGGCGCTGTCCTAATCACTGGTGCCAAAGCTCCGCGGCTCGTAACGGAAGCCATGGTACAGACGATGCAGCCCGGTTCTGTGATTGTGGATGTCGCCATCGACCAAGGCGGCATTGTCGAGACGATTGACCACATTACGACACACGACCAGCCTACCTATGTGAAGCATGGCGTCATTCACTATGCGGTAGCAAACATGCCGGGCGCGGTACCGCAAACCTCGACGCTGGCCCTGACGAACGCGACACTCCCCTTTGCTCTCCAGCTCGCAGATTTGGGTGTGCAGGAGGCGCTTCGCAGAAGCAAACCACTGCTTAGTGGCACCAATGTCCTGAATGGACATATTACCTACGAAGCGGTCGCACGTGATCTGGGATATCCCTATGTTCCCGTGGAACAGGCATGGCAGGCGAAAGCCTTACAATAGAAACAGCTCAAAGAACCACACGCTCTTCCCAGCAGGGACCGAAGCGTGTGGTTCTTTTTGTACTAGCTATATTCACCGTACTTACTGCATTTCAGATATTTCTGACGAAAGGAACGTTTGAAGACGGCGATAAATATCTGTGATTTCTTCCAGCGACATGCGCACCAGTCCGCTAGACGAAGGTGCCACAAATTCATGCATCTCAGGAATTAGCGGTTCAGGCTGAAATCCCCAATCTACTTTGGATCTTTTACTGTATTCGGTGTACACGCCTTTGCCGACAAAGCAAGCAACCTTCGGGCGGTATTCCTTTAGCTTCTCGTATAGCTTCAGACGTCCTTCGGCGTATTCCTCGCGTGCAATGTCCTCCATTCCCCTCGTGGGACGGGAAACAATGTTCGTAAAACCAAAGCCCAGCTTCAGCAGCTCCCGATCTTCCGATGGATTGTACAAGCGAGGTGTCAAGCCTGCTCCCTCAAGTATGCGCCAAAAGCGGTTGCGCGGATTCGCATAATGATGTCCTACCTCGCCTGATTTCAGGCTGGGATTAAAGCCGATGAATACAACGGATAATCCATAATCCAGATGATCATCTACCTCATGCAGTTCTGTCTCTCGCTCTGTCATGGGCTCCTCCTTCCTCAAACCATATCCAGCGGCTGCTTCCGCATCGGCGGAGGAAAAGCTTCGTCTATTTGTTGAAGTTGTTCAGGGGTGAGCCGAATACTTGCTGCCGCTGCATTTTCTCGTACATGCGATTCCTGTACCGCCTTCGGAATGGCCCAGACATCACCGTCTCGTATGACCCACGCAAGCGCAATTTGCGATGGAGTTACCCCGTGGCTGGCAGCAATGTCTACCATAACAGGATGCTCCAGCAGGCCCCGTCGCAGGCGACCACCTTGGGCAATCGGGCAATAGGCCATCACAGGCACTCCATTCGCACGGCTCCAAGGTAGCAGATCATATTCGATGCCCCGCGAAGCCGCGTGATACAGCACTTGATTGACAGCGCAGGCTTCGCCTCCACTCAGGTTCCATAGCTCCTCCATGTCGGACTTGTCCAGGTTGGACACTCCCCAGCTGCGGATTTTGCCCTGCTCACGCAGTTGTTCCATACCTTCTATTGTCTCTTCCAGTGGAATATTCCCTCGCCAATGCAACAAATACATATCCATGTAATCCGTTCCCATGCGGGTTAAGCTCGCTTCGCACGCTTGAGCCAGTCCTTGGCGGTCCGCATGATGAGGGTAAGCCTTGCTGACAAGATAGACATCGTCCCGGCGCCCCTGAATGGCCTCTCCGACGATCTCTTCTGCGCCGCCCTCCGCATACATTTCAGCCGTGTCCACCAGCAACATGCCCAGCTCGAAGCCAAGTTGAAGCGCACGCACCTCCTCCTGCCGAAGTGAGGCTTTTTCGCCCATATTCCACGTGCCCTGCCCGATGAGCGGTACTTCACGACCGTCCGTCCATGTGATCACACTTTTCTTATGTTGGCTCATATGCATTCCCTCCTTAGGAGCCTGGTGTCACAGGCTTATCAAAGACATGGCTCTGCGTCCAATGCTGTCCACCATCCGAGGTAGTGTACATAACTGGGGCCTGCTCTGAGTCCGAAAAAATAGCCCAGCCTTCTTTGGCATTTGCCATCCCGATTTGCTGACCGCCATAACCGTCAAAGCCTTGCTTTCCATTGTTCCACGTCTTGCCGCCGTCAGTCGTCCAGCCAATCGTATTGGGCTTGTCGCACGGTGCGCAATAACCGCCCATCCATGCGGTAATGCTATTAACCGCATAGAGCATACCTGGTGCCGCCCCTTCATTTTTAGGAACCTGATTGTCTTGCTGGCTAATACCTGGTGCCGGGCCACCGCCAGCGGTGGCATTCGCCAGTACAGGACGCCAGCTTTGTCCACTATCGGCAGTATGCCAAAGCGAATACGACGTCTGATTCATCCCCGTATCTCCAACCAGCTCGATCCACGCGTTGCCACGTTCTACCGAACGAATAATGGCTCCATTTAGAGGCGCCTCCGTTGTCCGTGACATGACAGTAGTCCACTTTTGGCCCCCGTTAACGGTATGTAAAATCTGGAATGAACGGTCTGTGTCCTGCGTAACCGCCCAGCCGTTTTGCCGATCATGGTAATATGGCTGTCCTACCATGTGGCCAGGCACGGGGAGCGAAGACCAGCTTTGCCCGCCATCCTTCGTATATTGGTTGCCACTGAACCCTTCCTTGGATGATACAAAGTGTAAAAAGCCCGTTTGCCCTTGCTCAGGTACAGTCCCAACAACCTCCCAGCGTTTGCCGCCATCGCGAGTGGCCAGCAGCGATCCGCTGTCTGCCATAACAGTCCAGCCTTGCTGCCCGTTCAAGGCAAAAATCTGCTGAACCGTACCTTGGCCCTGATATTGCACATTCCACGTCGATCCGACTGAACCGGATGCAGACGCGTCCGTTCGGGCAATCCAGCCATTTCCGCCGATCCAGCCGGATTGGCCGTCGATCAAACGCAACGCGGTAATATTGTCCATGCGGACTTTCGCTATAGTAGTGTCTGTGGTTGCTTGTCCTCCTGTTTTCGGTGTATCTACAGTCGCTCCCGAACCATTCGCTTGTGCCGAGACGGCACCCTTTTGCTCATTTTGAGCCGTTTGTCCTGTTTGCGAACTTGTTTGTGAGCCTGTTTCACACCCCGCTGTCACTATGGCTACGGCGAGTAAAAGCACCCAGACCGATGTTTTTTTCTTCATTTTCGTTCATCCCCTTATGTTGGTGATATACATGGCTGTGCGGGTATTGTATTCACAGCCATGTATATTCTATGTATTACCCTGCTGTCTTCGTTTCACTCTTAAGGTGAATATACGGAATGGACTGAATGCAAACCAACGTTACAGGATTACGAGTTTACAGGAACAAAGCCGCCTTTTTCGATGGCCCGAGTTCCTTCTTCACTTTGCAGCCATTCGAGTAATCGTTGCATCGAAGGGCTTGGTTCCTCGCCTTCCCGTGTGACTACAAACAGTTGAGCTGTGAATGGATATTGCTTCGAGAGGATGTGCTCTTTGTTCGGCTTCACTCCATCAATAGACAAAAATTTGACCTCTTGACGATTATGCATCACATTTGCAAAATAATAAAATGAATATCCGAGCGCGTTGTGATCCTTGTTAAAATCTGCGACTGCATTAATCATACCACCCATAATGCCAATTTGTAGTTCACGTGGCGGGTCAGCCATTTCATGGCCTGCCATCACTTTCTTTTGCATATATGTCTGACTGCCTGAATTTTCTTCTCGCTGATAAGCAATGATCGGCTGATCCTTGCCCCCTACTTCATTCCAATTACGGATAGCCCCTTCATATATACGGCGAACCTGCTCCGAAGAAAGTCCTCTAACCGGATTGTCTTGATGTACGAGGAAAATAAACGCATCCCACCCAATGGGTGTGAGCTTCATTTGTATTCCCCGACTTTTCGCCAGCCGCAGTTCCTCATCGGAAGGACCAGCCACCAGAATCAGATCCGCCTTCTTTTCGATCAAATTGACATATGCCTGATGGGTCGTGTTGAATCTCAGTTCGTGCGCTGCTCGCGCCTTGCTCATTCCGGTCAGTTCATGCAGCATATCCTGCGCAAACGGAATGGCCGCTGTAGCCCCGTCAACTACCGGAAAATCTCTCTCTGCAATGTATGGGCGTTGAGGAAGCATCAGTGTAATCGTCAGCACAATGACGAGCGCAGCAGATATCGCAGCAACAATCCATTGCCATCTATGATCCACCTTACCATTCTTGTCGATTAGCGCTGGATAACGATTCACCCCAACTCCTACTACCATGCCAACTATCGGCAGCAGTGCAGCCAGTAGAAACCAGATTTCGCCATGCTGTGTATATGGACCCAATACCTCTAACACAGGCTCCGCCCAAGCATGATAGAATGAAAAGAGCCCCCACGCCCCTCCCGACACTTCAGCAGGTTGACCACCAGACCCTTGTATTCCTACAATCCACAACCACAGCCCACATAATAATGATAATAGCCCGGTCAGCATCAGCGAAAGCTTGCCCATGCTGGACATACGCGCACTCAAGGCACCATAAGCTGCAAAGATGAGACCGATAATCCATGCATATAGAAGCAGTATTACAATCACAGTTGTATCCGTTACACCTTCATGCCTCAGTAGAAGCTGCACTTGGGGTGCCACAACCATACTCCAAACTACATTAAACATGACTGAAAACAATCCAAACATAAACGTACCGCCCAACCATGGCCAAAACCATGCTGTCCGAACAGACTCATCCTTTTCCGGCTTGGTTATAACTCCCTTTGGATCAGACATGTACATCCCCCTATAACTAATTGAATGAAATGAGACAGAAGCCATTGCTTCTTCATTGTACAATTATGGTAAAGATTAGTATACGAGAGGAGGAAAAAAAAGCCTTATCCGATCTTCCCAGCGATGAATTACTCAAGCTGCGTATGGCAAAAAAGGCCTCCCCCACGGGAAAGGCCTTTTTGTCATCGAATCTTCTTTATATTGCTCTGGCATGGATCAAAAAACGGTGCTGCTTCACGTCCCAATAGCCATCACGTTTAATATCTAAATACAGACCATATAGCTGTTCTATATATTTCTCCGGCTGAAAGTCTGTAATCTGCCATTCGATTGCTTTTAAGTAATAGACAATCGCTCCAATATCGTAAAAGCGCTGTATCGGAAACTGTTCCTGCTGCTCTAAAATTTCGAAGCCATTGCTTTTCAAACCTGCAAGTGCTTGAGAAAGGGTCCAGTCCGCATACTCGTAATCAGGTGCTCCCAAACGGTCGTTGATGCCCGCACAATCTAGGCCCCCTACCTGTTGAGTCAAAAACGTCCCACCTGGTCGCAAAATACGCCGTACCTCCGTTGGCGAAAATGACTCATGCTTATTCAGCACGAGGTCGAACCCGGCATCGCCAAACGGAAGGGAATCGCCATCCTGTATAGTCATAACGCGCACACCCAGCGGCTCCAATCTTTCCTTGGCGATAGGAACATTCGGTGCATACGCTTCTGTCGCACATACGATCTCTGGAAAAGGGCGTAGCCGAGATAATAGCTCTCCCCCGCCTGTTCCCATATCCAGCATCGCCTTGGATGAATGAATAAACTTCATAGCCTTGCTGACATAAGACCATTCCAAGGGCTCGCTCGCCACACGTCCCGTATCCGAGATGAATGAAAAATCCCATCCGGAAAATGACTGCTTATAAGTCTCCAAGAACTGTAGAAATTCACGATCTTCTGTATATTTCATATTATTTTTGCTCCTCCACCATTGAGCTGTACGTTATTGAACTCTTCTCTCTGTATGTTCTACGTTCTATCTCTCTGTGCATCTATTTTATGTCATCTCTAATGTGGAGGAGCTCTTGCCCGTCGATCAGGTTGTTATATGTCGTGTCCCAACCATCCCATGTTCATCTACCTCCGTCCATATGCCATCCAAACCAGATGCTGTCCCACTTAAGGAGCTGTCGGTAATGCCTTCGCAAGCTCCGGTGTGATGTCTTTTGAGGTTAATAAGTAATAAATCGTATGAAAGCCGGAACCGCTGATGGACTTGATTTTAACTTGGAACAGATAAGTGCCTTTCTCTACTTGTGGATCATAGCTGTAGTCATTTCGGTTATCCAGCACAGTATTCCAAAGTTTTGGATCTTCAATTGTGGTGACTTTATACTTCTGCTGCAATATTCTGAACAAATTCGCTGGTTCAATATACTTACCGGGCTGATACGACTTCTTCTCTTGAGAAACCATTGGAATAGCTCGAATCGATATAATGTCTTTCGACGTGACAATCACCTTGTCGGCGTATCCTTTGCGTTCCAGCCAAGCATTCAGCTTGTGGAAGGATATACGCCAATTAAAGGAGACAGTGCGAGTCCACTCTGGTTCTTCTGACAAAATAGATGAAGGTTTGTTCACAATATTAATATTCCCCAACGCGTAAGAACCTGCCTGCATTTCACTATAGCTCATGCCCAAAACTTCTTCTTTCAATACAGCTTCAAATTCACGAATATCTTCCGGATCAGTCAGAACAACTCGCCGTTCATTATCATCTGCCGATTGAATGCTGATCGTCTCCGCTTTACCATACAGCTTATCAAGTGAGTAGCTTACTGTTTTGTAAGGCTCAGACAGCATCACATTCGCCAGCGCTGCCCGGAAAGGCTGCTCTGGAAATGTATAGCTACGAGTCATAATGGTACCATCGTCCAAACGATAGGCAATGGATATCATTTGTTGCGGTTCTTTATTGGACCCAGCCGACTCTCCAACTGAGTGTGCACTTACAAGCTCACGCTGTAAATTCAGCACAGCAGCAATAAAAACTTTATCTTGCGAAAAATAGAGATTTTTCTGTGTCGCTCCCCCGTCCAGATACAAATTTTGCCCAGCATAGACTTGCTCGACTGAATGAGCGGTTGGAATCCGTTCCTCGTAGCCTATCCAACTAGACGTGGGGATGTACATTGCCAGACCCAAAACTGCCCCATATGCAACCAGCTCCAGCAAAGCGCGAATACGTACAATTTGCCATGTCTTGCGGATGACCATCTCCACAGCAATATAACCTAAAATAGCTCCAAGCACATACCCGAAAATTGACCAATCTCTCCCCTGGCCTCCTGTGCTATAAAAATATTCTCCTATCAGCAACATGGCACATAACATGACCCCTGCCTTAAAAAAGGGCTGAAAGAAAGTAAAGGCCATAGCCTGTGTTGCCTTTTCTACCAGCCGCTTGCGATATAACACATAGCCTAAAATCACAAACAGCAAGGAAACACCCATATAAATAAGCAGCTCCACATATGAAAATACGCTACTCGACAAATCCATAATGCGGACGAACGGCGATAAACTATACCAAATATTATTGCTGCTACGCAACCCCACGCCATTACCGTTCTGAACAATGGTTCCCAAAATCTGAGAGTAACCATATAGATTGTGCCCCAGAAAACGACTTATCATGGAGTACAAGAAAAAGGGCAACAACAGCAAAACATACACTACAACAGCTTGCAACAGCGATTGTCCTACACAGATACCTACAAACACGGTAAAGGTAAACAGGAAAATCGTAAGGACGGATACGACCAAAGCCCACGATCCAATATCATTGATATAAAAAATATAAGATAGTTCAACCGACGTATTTAGCAGGGCAGTTACTCCCGCGGTCAGCCAAATAGGTACGAGTAAAAGGATAAGGCCGCTAATTAAATGTGCCGATAACAGATGCTCTCTGCGTAAAGGAAGACTATGGTATAAATCTGATGAACCCTTCCGCTGAATAAAACGAAGCAACATCACGCCCGCCAGCACAGGCACAGTCAAGAAAATAATATTTTGCAATTCATTTCCTGGGATTGTACTATCGAACAAGCTTCTCAAAACCGTGGGCACTCGCTCGTTTCCAGTACTCATAAATAGTGGCAGTGGCACCGTAAACAATAACCCCGCCAAGTACAATAGACCGATCCAGCCATGCTGTCTCAGGCATTGGCGAATTACGCCGCCGCTACAGAAGAATCGGTTGGATGTCATAACCTGCGTCCTCCATTTCATAAATGAAAATTTCTTCAAGCGTCAACGGCAGCAAATCAAACACATGCGGCTCATACGCCTCAATCGTCTCTGCAATCCGCTCTCGTTCCCCCCGGATAATGAGCAGCAGAACACTGCCCCTTCGCTCCTTATGTACGACCGAAAGTTGGCTACAGACAGCTTCCTCATGCATGCTGTCCCGAAAAGCAACCTGCACCTTATGCGTATCGGATTTGAGGTCATCGACCTCTTTTTCCAATAGCATCCGACCTTGGTGCATAATGCCGACATGATCACACATGTCTTCAATCTCACGCAAATTATGAGATGAGATCACGACGGTCATCTCACGTGCAGCGGTTTCTTGGAACAAGAGATTTTTGATCATTCTACGCATCACTGGGTCCAGACCATCAATGGGTTCATCCAAAACCAGCAGCTCAGGCATGCAGCTCAAGGCAAGCAAAAAAGCGGCTTGGCGCTTCATCCCTTTGGAAAAACGGTGAAGTTTGCGCTTCGGGTCCAGCTTGAAAATATCCGTAAGCTGTGTGTAGCGTTCCTCACTCCAACTTGGATAAATGGAGCGGTAAAACCGGGCCATCTGACGAATTGTCGCTTGCGGGAAAAAATAAGGGGTATCCGGTAAAAACAGAATGTGCTGCTTGACTTCAGGCTGCTCATACACTGGCTGACCACCGATTAGCACCTTGCCAGTATCCGGTCGGTAAATTCCGGCAATGATTTTGAGCAAGGTCGTTTTCCCTGCCCCGTTCGAGCCCAGCAGCCCAAAAATGGAGCCCTTCTTTACCGTAAGGGCAAGCTGATCGACAGCCTTTTCTTCTGTAAATGTCTTTGTGACTTCCCTTAATTCAATCAAGGGACATCCCCCTTTCCTTTGTTTGCATAGCTTCCACGTATATGTCGTCCACTTCCTGCTGTGTAAAACCGAAATGGACAGCTTCGATCATCTGTTTTAACAATGCCACCCGAATCTCATCCCGCTTCATTTGTTGCGGCTGCTGCTGGGTAGGCGTGACAAAGCTGCCTTTGCCCTGAACGGAATAGATATATCCTTCGCGTTCCAGCTCGCGATACGCCTTCTGAATCGTATTCGGATTCACCGTAAGTTGAGCGGACAATGCCCGTACAGAAGGCAATTGCTCATCCGGCTGAAGCGATCCGTACATGATCATTTCCTTGACCTTCTCCATAAGCTGTTCGTAGATCGGCTTACGGCTGCGGATATCCAGCTCGAACACATGGACTTCCTCCTTTCAACACTGGCTCAAATTCATTTATACATGTTCAACTGTTCTAACTGTACTATTATTAATAGTACAGTTAGAACAGTTTGTCAATCTTTTCTTTGAACATTTCTTACAAAAATAGCCGTGATGCATCCTGCATCACGGCTATGTCTTTTTAGCCTTCCTTTGAATCATAAGGCTGATCACGGCATATATTGGCAAGCGTTTGCCCTTCCGGCAGTTTAAGATCCAGCTGGAACCGGAATGTTGCTCCTTTGGCCTCGTCGCTATCCACACCAATGGAACCTCCCATTAGCTTGACCAGGTTTTTGCAGATGGACAAGCCTAGGCCTGTCCCTCCATATTTCCGGTTCAATGCCGGATGAAGCTGGGAAAAAGGCTGAAACAATAGATGTTGGCGGTCTGCTGGAATACCGATTCCAGTATCAGTAACACTGAACTCAATCAGGCATCTATTTTTACGACGGCTGTAAGCCTTTCTCTCCACAAAGATATTTACACGCCCTCGCTCCGTAAATTTGATCGCATTGCTCACCAAATTCACCAGCACCTGCCGGATACGCACATGATCACCGACCAGCATCCCCGGCATTTCCTGATCCACATGCCATTCCAGCTCAATGCCTTTTTCCATAGCCTGCGTCATGAATAGGTCAGCCACACTGCCGACCACGTCATCTAGCACAAAGGATTCGTGCAGCAAAGACATTTTACCAGCTTCGATTTTGCTCAAATCCAGTATCTCGTTCAATATCTGCATTAAAGCACCACTGCTACTGGTAATAATATCTATATAGCTACGCTGCTCCTCATCCAATTCAGTATCTGCGAGTAACCCCGCCATACCTATAATGCCGTTCATCGGTGTACGGAGCTCATGACTCATCACAGAGAGAAACTCTGACTTGGCCCGATCGGCGCGTTCGGCAGACTCCTTGGCCCGAATGATCTCCTTTTCATTCGTCCTGTCTACAAAAACCATCACAGCCCCTTTTCGCTCGCCATTATCCATCAAAGGGCTGATTCGATAGGAGGCCAGAAAGCTGGACCCGCCTTTTTTCCAAAATACTGCTTCCTCTGCCTGATAAGAGGCTCCGCTTCGAATCGCTTGAAGAATAGAGGACTGTTCGTCCGGAAAATGACTGCCAATTTCGTCAGCATGGCGGATCATGTCTATGCATGCGCCATTCAGCGGTTTGGCCGATCCTACGCCGAACATCTCGACAGCTGCCGGGTTCATAAAGCGGACATGTCCTTCGGTACTTAAACCCACAATTCCTTCGGATACAGCATTCAAAATAAGCGAATGCTCATTACTGAGCTTCTCAATTTGAGCAATGTAGCTTTTGAGAGGGGTAACATTTTCTATAATCCCGTAGCAGCCTACAATTTCCTCTTGCACGAAAATCGGGATATTCGTCATCTTGATAAATAGACGCTCCCCCTCCTTATGTATAAATTCCGATTCATAGGTTTGCGTCTCACCCTGCTGGGCCAGCTCCATGTGACGCTTGATTTTATCCTGTTCCTCAGAGGAAGCCATGATAAGTATGTCAGCCCCAAGCAACTCATCCTTCGTATAACCCGTAAGCTCCTCCAAGCTCGGATTCACACTTAAGATATGACCTTCCATATTCACGGCGCATATCCCGAGTGGATTATGCTGAAATAGTGACTTATAGCGGTTTTCACTTTCACGCAGGCGCTGCTCCATTTCCCGGTGCTCTGTAACATCCTGGATCATACCCACCACTTGAACGGGCTTGCCTGCATGCTCGTCCATTTCAGCTTCCCAGATTGAACGCAGTACCTTTTGTTCCCCATTCGGCAATACAATTCGGTAAAAGGTCTCTTCGTGTATTCCCTTCAATATAACGTTGGTGATAATCTGTTTCATGCGCTCTGTATCTTCTGGATGAACAGCCGCCATGAACGCGTCAATACTTGTTTCAACCGGCTTGACACAATAGCCAAATATGCTGCGAAATTCCTTGGAAAAATGCATAACATTGTTGACCAGATCCCAGTCCCATGAGCCGAACATCGCCAACTGTTGAGCTTTTGCCAGGTTCTCCTCGCTCTTCTGGCGCTCTGTGATATTTCGTCCGATGGATAGAACTCGCTTGATTCTGCCCCGTTCATCCCGAATAATGCGGTACGATACTTCTAGCCACAAATAGTGCCCGTCCTTATGACGAACACGCCGCTTCATGATGCCTGTTTCCTTGAACATTCCATGTACACGCATGTAATCGGCATCTTCGACATGGTAAAATTGCAATCGTTTTTTCCCAAGCATCTCCTGTTTCGTATAGCCTAAGAGTTTTTCCACCGAAGGAGAGATATATTGGAGTATGCCGTCCGCCGTGCTATATGAGATAACATCCGGCGTATTTTCCGTAATCAGCATATACAAATCCTCATTATCCGAGAGCACCTGCTCCATGTCCTTTTTCTCCGTGATATCCATTGCATACGCAATCAAATATGATTGCTCGGTAGCCTCATCATCAAATATGGTTAATTCCAGCGATAGCCAGACGGATGTTCCCCGTTTATGTTTCAAACGTAGCTCTGTCTTATAGACTTGATCCGTAGCCTGTAGCCAACCTGCGTAAGCCTCCCTCAACCCTCGCTGATCCTGAGCCTCTTTATACAAGAGATGGTAATATCGGATATCCAGTAATTCCTCCTGCTCATATCCGACCATTTTGCAAAAGGCGGGATTGACGTACAGGCACTTCCCTTCCCTCGACAAAATCACGATTCCTGTCGGGGCATGATTATACATATGTTCCAGCAAAGGTAGTCGTCGAGCAGCAGAAAACACAATCAATCTCCTCCTTTGTAGTCTGGCAGTTTTATCCAATTGCACATATTATACCATGACGTGGGATTTTTATAGCGGTGAGTCCACCTCTAGATGAAAGCCCTTAAACATGTATGCACAAAAGATTGCCGATGCAGATTCATCGGCAATCTTTGAATTATTTTTTTATACCACCCGGCTAATTTATACCACCCGGCTAAGAAAATGACGCAAAAATCGCTCCGCATCGACTTCAAGTGCCACATCAACCGTAGTCAGTGCTTGAGCTTCGTTCTCATTTTGCATCTCACGGGTGCGACCAACCTCGGTGGAATCGCCCACCTCGACGGCAATGTGCATTGGACGCGTCTCCACAAAACTGGAGTCAATAGCCAACCCTACGGCTAAAGGGTCATGCAAAGCACAGCCTGCAATGCCAGGTCTGAAATTGCGATAGGCTTCCATATAAAAGTCTGTCATATCTGCCATAAACGCGCCCAGCTCGGTCCCTTGCTCACGCCATTTGTCCACATCCTGCTGGGGAAGCAGTGTCTGCATCGTGACGTCCAGCCCGACGAGCGTAAGCGAAAAGCCCGCTCCCAGCACATAGGCTGCGGCTTCTGGATCGGCGTAAATATTCGCTTCAGCCGTTGGAGTTACATTCCCTTTCACTGTGACCGCGCCGCCCATGATGATCAGACGCTCAAGCAATTGGGGCAATTCGGGACAGCGATCCAATGCAAATGCAAGATTGGTCAGCGGTCCCACAGCTACCAGGGTAAGTTTGCCCTCATAGCGACGAGCCTGTCCGATTATAAAATCAGCGGCATCCCCAGACGCAGCCTGACGGGAGGGCGCTCCTTTCAACTGATTGCCAATACCGTCTTCACCGTGAATATGCCGAGAATAAGGTTTGAACAGCTCCCGAGCATACGGCTTGTGAGCCCCAGACACGACCGGAGCCTCTACCCCTAGTTTTTCCAGCAGAATCAGTGAGTTACGTGTTGCCTCCTCCACCGAGATATTGCCAAAGGTGGTTGTAATACCGAGTAGCTCCAATTCCGGCGAATGGACCGCGTACGCAATAGCAAGCGCGTCGTCAATGCCCGTATCTACATCTAAGATTAACTTTTTGCTCATGATGACCCTCCACAGTAGAAACAGCATTCTTTTTTTCATTATACACAATTTCAATGCTTATTCCCTTGGTCATCAAATTCTTTATTCGAAGACGTAAAAGAAGGCTACGACAGTTATGCCGTAGCCTTCTTTTACTACTTTTCAATCACTCAAGGGGCACATGTTCTAGCCGAATCCTAAGGCTCGATTCCCCACACCAGCTTATCATTGTGGAACAACGTTACTTTGTTCCATTCTGCATAAGAGGTTTTAGTTGGATCAAAGGAATAATCATTGGATTCGTTCAGGTTAGACCAGTCGCTATTGTTCATGCGGATCTGAATATCACCTGTTTGCGCTCCAGCAGCGAGCGTGCCGGCAGCAGCACTGAAACCAATTTCAATATAGTTGTCTGTAATGGTGCGCAGCACGTTATCATTGCCTACTTGCGCATAGTCTACTGTGGATTGCAGCTCTTGGCTGCCATCCTTCGTAAAATAGTAACGGATTTTCAGCTCACTCAGCTTCACGGGTGTTGTGCCTTTATTTTTCAGGTTAAGGAAAGGCTTAACTGCGTTATTCGCTGGGTCGGTGTCCCCGGCCCGGTACATTACAACCAGATCACCCGCTGGTTCTGTTGGATCAGTCGGTGTACCTTTAGGTTCAGCACTTACCGTTGCAGAATCTTTACTTGTTCCTTTCGCATTCGTAGCACTTACAACATAGAAGTAAGTTGTTCCGTTCGTCAGTCCCTTATCTGTGTACTCTCTTTCCGTTACAAGAGGGGCAACGGCTGTAAAAGGACCTGCTTCGCTAGTGGCACGTTTTACCGTGTAGCTATCGGCACCAGTAGACGCACTCCAAGTCAGCGTCACTTGAGCATTACCAGCTACGGCCTTTAAGCCAGACGGTACAGCTGGAGCTGTAGGCGCTGGGTCCACACCACCAGTGGAAGGCACGATTGCAGGGTACGCATTTTGTACCAGCATCACAAACTGATCATGGAACCAAGCTCCTGAAATAGGTGCATTCGGCAAAGCATCTGTTAATGTGCCATCCTTGGTTGTATAGGTAGGATCACACATACGGTCAAAGCCTTTACCCTCATCGTTCGGAATGAGTGAGCTGGAACCATCGGAATCACCCGGAGGTTTCGCCCAGACATAGGCATCGATATGGCCAGCTGGAGCCGTTTGTGGCGGCGTTCCCATACCTGCTCCGCTGCTATTACACCAGTTACCACGGTGCGAACGTTTGTCCACACGACCTGAGTTTACATAGGAGTTAATATCATTGCCGACTGCGGAAGTCGGACGGTTAGGTCCTCCCCATCCATTACGGCCGGTATCAATTAACATGCCGAGCGAGCTTGGCCAGCCTGCATTGACAAAATCTCTATGCAAGGACTCAGCGAAATCCGATTCATCGAAATTAGGATTCCATTCGTAGAATTTGGATGATTTGATCGGCTGCCCGCCAATATTCAGGTTGGGATCAGGCAGATTCGGTTCTGTCAACGGTGAAGTATTGGCTGTATTCGTGATAAAGCCATCCACACTGGACAAACCTTTGCTAGTATCTTTGAAGATAGTTGTAAACAGAGATACCGTTGCTGTACGGTTGTTATCCCAACCTAACCAACCAGAGTGACCGATATCCACGTATTTGTACACATTCGGAATCTCGTTCAGCTTATTCATTGTGTATTTAACGCCAGCCTCATAAATTCCTGTAGATTTGGCTTGTCCACATTGGGGAGTATCCAGATTGGTTACCAGATTTGGCAAACTGTCCGGTTCAATGATCGCTACGATGCGAATATCCTTATATTTGGGATTCGCAAAAATAGAAGCGATTTTGTCAATATAATCCTTTTTGTACGTTTCCAGACCTGCCTGAGTCAACGGCAATTCACCATTGGAAGCCAAGGCATGACAATCTCGTCCGGGCAGATCATACACAATGAATTCCGCCGTAATCGGCATGTTGCCTTTCTTTTGCGCCAATACTTGGTCCAAATGCGCTTCCAAGCCAAGCTTGCCCCCACCACCGTTAATAGCAGCAATACGATCAAGCCATACGGCTGTCGGGAACGTTTTGACCGTTTGCATTTTTGCTTTCAGATTGGCATCCGTAATTTTGGCAATCGATGTGTCGACACTAGCCGCATAATCAGGGTTAACATATTTTGTCGCTCCTTGGTAAGGATTATCGACATGGGATTCTGCATGTATTTTATCCGTAAATCCTGCACCTGGTAGAAAGCTGCTTGCGACGAGTGATAGCGCAAAAGCATACTTCATGCTTTTACGAAGCACTTGCTTTGTTTTCAATTGCTTCACCTATCTTTCCGTGGATTTTGTTGAATCTTCCTATGTCGGCACCTGATTGTTACATGATTAATTGTGAGTTACGCCTACTCTACTCTCTCCAAAAAAAGTGGCGTTCATAGTTGCGAAAGGTAAGCGCTTTCTATTTGTGCATGCGCTCACATTTTCCCCTTTTTGTCACCTCCTATGTTAGATTATAGTGAGCTGGAAATCTGCTGTAAATTGAATAAATTAAGGACTACATTATTAATTAGGCATATGAATTGCCACCCTAGTGGTTCATCACGGCCCCTCTTTTTCTGAAGTCGGTTTCTTCATTTGTTGAACATCCCTGCTATAACAAGCTTTCGGGAGATTTAGGATCGACGGCAAAAGAGCAAATTCATAAAAAGCAAGACCGTATTCTTTAATTTCCGTCAGCCTAAATCGACAATGATAAACTCCAGCACGCCAACTATGCCAAATCGTTATATCTATCGACAGCAAAAGGGTGTTTTCAGGCCCTCATGACCGTGAAAACACCCTTTTATTGTTGTGAAGTCAATCTCTGCCCTTGTTGTTCTACACTTTTTCGCGATCCTTGCCCTTGTCGGATTGTCCTGCATTTTTATTGGCGGCATCCCGATCCAGTTGCATTTCTTCAACCGTCTTCGCCTTAAGTCGTGCTGCTCCCTCATAAGGCCGGGTTGGAATCAGATCGCCTGCAGCCAAACGTTGGCGCGCCTCGGCAATCGCTGCTCCGTATTGCGGCAGCCATGCTTCCTGTGCCACTAGCATCTCATCGACCATCTGCCAAATTTCTTTGGGATTACACACCGCGCCCACTAACGGGTCCATCATAAACGCTTGCCGAAGTAGCATGTCGTCACCATGTACAGCTGCTTCGACAGCCAAACGCTGGACGGAAATACTTACATTGCAGACGGCAGCAGGACCGAGCGGAAGGTCTCCTACATGTGGCATGGAGATACCATTCCGATCCACATATCCAGGCGCTTCAATAATCGCATCGTCCGGCAAATTGGAAATCACACCGTTATTAACGACATTAAAATGCCCCCGGTATACACGTCCGGTTTCCAGACCTTCGATAATGTATGAACCATGCTCTTCACCGCGATTTTCCGCCTTGTACTCCAATGGCTCTTCTTTCATCCAGTTAGGGAAATCTGTTTCAAACCAATTACGTCCTTCTGTACATACACGCAGATAGCCGCCTGTTTCTCCGTTGATCCAGCTGCCTAGATCAATCCAGTCCATAATTTCATTCGGACGCTTCCGGTACCAAGGTACATATTCACTTAGATGACCATTCGACTCTGTGCTGTAATAGCCAAAACGGCGAAGCATGTCGATGCGCACCTTTTCGGTACGGCTATATTCGGGATGTTTTTCAAAAGCCTCCAGCAGCCCGGCTGTCAGATCCTTGCCTTCATGTGACGCCTGAATGTACCACGTCTGGTGATTGATTCCGGCGCACACAATGTCCACATCCTGCTTCTCCAGACCATACACCTCGGCAATTTGGTGATGCCCATGCTGTACGCCGTGACATAGACCGATTGTACGCACACCGCTGTATTTATTACAGGCCCACGTCATCATTGCCATGGGGTTCGAGTAGTTCAGCAGCAATACATCCGGTGCACTTAGCTCGCGGATATCCTTGCAGATGGCCAGCATTTCAGCAATACCACGCTGACCGTACATAATCCCTCCTGCACACAGTGTATCGCCCACGCATTGATCCACGCCATATTTCAGTGGAATATCCACATCGGTTGCAAAGCCCTCCAGCCCGCCAACCCGGATCGTACAAATGACGTATTTGGCATCCTTTAAAGCTATCTTACGGTCCGTAGAGGACTGTATTTGTATGGACAAACCATTCTCGCGAATATCCCGCTGGCACAGCTCAGTAACCATATCCAGATTGTGCTGACTGATATCCGTAAAAGCCACTTCAATATCATTAAATTCCGGCACCGATAACAGATCTCGCAAAATTCCACGGGTAAAACCGATGCTTCCTGCTCCAATAAAAGCTACTTTAAATGACACGGCATTCAACCTCCGGTAATTAGAATGGGTATATACCGTCATTGTAGCAATAGGCCTGTGGAAAGCGTTATCAAAATCATGACCAGTTTCGTATTTAGGTGTCAAAAATCCTAACTTTCGCGTGATCAGAGGGTTTCCCATTTCCATTTTGATCCATCCCGTTTCTCTCTTTCTATCTAGTGTTTTTTCAGTTCAATATGTACTTTAAGTGCGGTAAATGTAGTAACATAAAAGAAAACATTGGAGAGCAAGGAGCAGCCTAAGATGAACAAAAAGATTATCTTTTTAGATATAGATGGAACGCTAGTGAATGATGATGGTATGATTCCCGAATCTGCAAAAACAGCATGTATCGAAGCGAGAAAGAACGGACATCTGATTTATTTATGCACTGGCCGATCCAAAGCGGAGATTTATGATTTTATCATGGAGGTCGGTTTTGACGGGATCATCGGAGCTGGCGGGGGCTTTGTAGAAATCGAAGGTGAGATGTTATATCACCACAAAGTATCGGATGAAGATGTTAGACATATGGTCGATTACTTTGATGAACATGATTTGGACTTTTATTTGGAATCGAACGGGGGACTGTTTGCGAGTAAAAACTTTTTGCCCCATGTGGAACGGCTTATCTACGGAGATGTAGACAATGATCCCGTGGCCAGAGAAAAAAAAGAACAACGCCCGCATCCTTTTATCACCGGCCTAACTATAGGAGAGGACAACCTGTACCGTAGTGACGTGAACAAAGCATGTTTTTTGGAAAATAAAAATGTTCCTTTTGAACAAATCAAAAAGGAATTCGCAGGGAAATTTGAGGTTATTCAATGTACTGTATCTGCTTTCGGGCAAGACAGTGGTGAGCTAATGGTTCCCGGTATTCACAAAGCCGTAGCTATTGAAAAGCTTATTGAGCATTTGGGAAGATCCCAAGAAGACACCATTGCTATCGGAGACGGGATGAACGATGCTGAAATGATTGAATATTGTGCCCTAGGAATTGCCATGGGAAATGCCAAACCGGGCCTCAAAGCCATTGCAGATGACATTACGGATGCTGTGGATGAAGATGGACTGTTTCACAGCTTTAAAAAGCATGGTCTGATTTAGTGAGGTTATTTTTATATACTTAAGCCCCTGCAGCAGTTTCTGGACTTAAAAATGTCCTAATCCTACTGGTAGGGGCCTATCTCCAATGCTATCTTTCCACGGAATTCATTTAGTGTCTGCTCGACTTCCATCTCCTCAATAATCGCGCTTATGATGGCGATAGCTGCCTACGCTTCTTTGGCTACTGTATAATGAGTTAAGTCTCTAAATATTTACAAAGGAGCAAGACATGTCAAACCGTAAATGGACATTTATCCTTATCCCGGTCTTCCTGCTATTTGCCTGGCTGCTCTTTCAGTTCACTCTGTCTTCCTTTCAAATCCACCAATTTGCAGAACAATTGAAGACGGTTTCACCAAACGACGGGGGTTCCGATACAAAAGTGGTATTGATATCGCAAGAGCTAGACAATTATTACTGGCGGTCCATTGAACAAGGAGCCCGAAAAGAAGCGGAACAGTACGGTATGCGGCTCGATTATATCGGTCCAGACCGCATTAATCCGTCCGAGCAGATCAAACTGCTGGATAAAGCGATCGCTGCCAAGGCGGATGCAATTCTGGTTCAAGGGATAAATGATCCGGAGTATCGACGATTAATCGACAAAGCAGCCGGACTTGGCATACCTGTCATCGCGATCGATACGGACGAACCGGACTCCCGAAGGCTGGCTTACGTCGGAACGGATAACGAAGGAGCAGGAAAACAGATGGGCGCGCTATTAGCGAAAGCCTCTGGAGAGCGTGGCGACATTGGAGTTATGATCAGTAGCGAGCACGTCGAGAATCAGCGACTCAGGCTTGCCGGATTTCGCTCCGTGATCAGCCGCTATCCCAATCTCCACATTGTGGAGATTCGCTCCTCAAATATTTCACGGCTTCAGGCAGCCCAGCAAGCTCAAAACATGCTCGCCCGATATCCGCAGATCCGCTACATGGTCGGATTCAGTGCGCTGGACGGCCTTGGCATTCTGGAAGCCTCGGAGCGGCGCGGCGCGCGGAATTTGCAAATTTTCGCTTTTGACGATATGGCCGAGACGTTGGAAGCGATCAAAGATCGCAAAATCGAACTGACCCTTGTTCAACAGCCAGAAGAAATGGGGGCTAAGGCCATAAAATTGCTGAATGATTATCTAAAGGGGAATGATCCCCAGCAATTAACATACACCAGGGTATATGAAGTGCATGCGGACACTCCCGACAACATGTCCGGAGATGACAGACGATGACGATCAGAACGAAGCTGCTTCTGTTCATCCCTCTTCTAGTTGTGTTCGCCAATATCATCGCTTATTTTGTATTCCAAAGCGGAAAGGTCGTACAACAGAGCTACGATGAAATGCTTGGCCGCATTCTCCTCATCGAGCAAACCTCCGAATCGGCGGAGAGCAACTTAAAGCTCCTATATGCCTATCTGCTTAATCCAAGGGACGATAAGGCTATGCAGGGTCCGACAGAATACCAATTAATGCAGTTGAAAGGCAAAATCCAAGAAGTCTCCGACTCGACCGACCCTTCTTTCGCCGAGGAGGACTACGTGAATTTGTTGACCACATTTCTTGAACAGAAACAAGCCGCAGTTCTGGATGCAAATACACAAGATCCTCAATCGGCTTTTGAACATTATATTGAAGCGGAGAAAACCGTCAGCTATATTCATGAGGAGGGACAGCGACTGATCGATGCTGAACTGGCCTATTACCGGCCGATCATCGAGAACATTCGGAACAAAAATGAGCGAATGAACGTTTTAGGAGTGGCATTGTTCGGCATGAACGCGCTGATGGGGGTTTTGCTTGCAATCTGGATCTCGCGCAGCATTACTGGCCCTGTCGGCAGACTTGTCGGACTGGCGAAGCGAATCGCTACAGGTGATCTGAATATCAAGCCCCCACCGCGACGGGATGACGAGCTAGGCGTACTGTCGGACGCCATTTCGCAAATGTCCGCCGATTTGAGCATCCTCATTGAGAAGGATAAACAGAGTCTGGAAATGCGGCGGCTTGTGAAGGAACTGGAGCTTCTGGCTCTGCAAAATCAAATTAATCCGCATTTTTTATTCAATACCTTAAATGTGCTCTCCAAGCTGGCGATCCTGGAAGGGGCGGAGAAAACCAGCGACCTGATCGTCTCGCTGTCCAATCTACTACGGTACAGTCTGCAGAAGCTGGACAAACCCGTAACTCTTCAGGAGGAACTGGATCATATTCGCGAATACGTGACCATTCAGCAGGCGCGCTTCCGGGACAGAATTCTCTTTAATCTGCACTTTGACGCTTCCGTTCTTCAGCAGCAAATTCCGGCCTTGACGATCCAGCCATTTATTGAAAACGCTTTTCTTCATGGTGTGGCAGATATGGAGGACGGAGCCATTATCACGTTGACGTTGTCGCGAGCGAACGAGGATGTACAAATTGAAATCTCAGACAACGGAAAGGGTATGACGGAGGAAACCCGACTGTCCGTGCTCCGTCTTGAAGGCAAAGTCGAAAGTGACAGTTCAACAGGACTTGGAATGCAAAATGTGTTTAGGCGGCTGCAGTTGTTCTACGGAAAAGAAGGAATGGTTGAAATCAGTAGCAGTACCGGACGAGGTACTACCATAACCATACGAATTCCAGTCAAGAAGGAGAGTGAGTAGACTGATGTATCGGTTGTTAATCGCGGATGACGAGGCTTTAGAGAGAGAAGGACTGGAATTGACAGTGGAACGGGCGATGTCGGGGATATTCCGGTTTATTCATGCCGGCAACGGTCGCATGGCGATTGAATGTGCGGAAGAGCACCGCCCCCATATTGCGATTCTGGATATCAATATGCCCGGAATCGACGGGCTTGCAGCGCTTCGTGAATTAAAGGAGCGGCTTCCCGATACCCGATTCGTGCTCGTCACTGCCTACGATTATTTTGCCTATGCCCAGAAGGCGCTCTCTTTGGGCGTAAAAGAATATATTCTGAAGCCGGCGAAGCGAGAACTGATCATCGGCACACTGAAACGACTGATTGAAGAAATTGAGTGCGAGAAGCGAGCACGTACGGAAGAATTGGAGCTTAGGCACAAAATCTCACAGCTGATGCCGCTCGCAGAAAATGAGCTGGCTTTAATGCTTATGGTCGACCAGACAGTGGATTCGAGCGCTTCCCAGCTAGCAGAATGGCTGGACTTTCCTCTTGATCAGGGAAGCGCCATCATTGCCGCCTTTGACGGATATACGGACGAGCAGGATAAAAAGAAAATTTACGAGCATTTCCGAAGCTATGTAAAAACACATGGCCCGAATGCCATTGTAAGCTCCCTGATCGACCATCATGTAGCCACTTTTTTATGCAAGCCGCCTGCCACCAGCGAAAACGACTGGCGCCAGTTGGTTAAACACCTCGTTCAGCAGCTCTCCGAGCTTGCCCACCAGCAACTTGGCATTAAGACGGCCATTGGAATCGGATCGCTGCATAGCGGCGAGGAAGGACTTCGCAAGTCCTATTTCGAAGCCGTTTTTGCCTCCACCCTACGCAAGCGGGATGGAGGTTACTGCCACTTTGACGAACTGAAGTCGTCAGAGGCTGGAAACGCTTCTGTGCTTGCCGTCAAAGCGGAGAATGGAATGCTTCAGCAGACGTACGTCATGTCAGCACTGCAACGGATACGCGAACAGCGGGAGGTTCAAACACTGACTATGCTGGGCAGAGCGAAAATGTATATCGAGGAACGATTCAACGATGAGCTTTCGCTGGAAGAAGTGGCTGATTTTGTCCATTTGAATCCCCACTACTTCAGTAAAATTTTCAAACAGGAATACGGAGAGACGTTCATCGACTTCGTAACCCGGCTACGGATTGATAAAGCTATTTCTCTGATCAAGGAGGGTAACCTTGCTCTGAAAGAAATCAGCTTTGAAGTGGGTTATAAGGACCCAAACTATTTTAGCCGTGTCTTTAAGAAGATAACGGGGGTTCCTCCCACTGAGTTCAAAAGCCAAAAATAGTAGAAATTCATCCATGCCGACCATCGGCATGGATTTTTTTAAGCTCGAATGACAAGGTAATGCTAGATTTGGCTCCTCCGTCTCCAATTCGAGAACCGAAGCCAAAATCGTGCGTGAAAAGGTCCGTTTATTGAAGACGATAACCGGCCTTTCTTTTATAAGCGCATGTTATACTTCTCCTCGAAGAACGGAATGAGGTTCTAGGAATCTGGAGGGGAGATGATTATATGGGAGTAATCATTCATAATGAAAGCGCTCAACAGAAAGCGCTTCAATCAGAAAAACCCAATATGCTTTTCGTGACGCTGGTATCCATCGTAGCTGCGCTTGGAGGGATATTGTTCGGTTTTGATATCGCGGTCGTTTCGGGAGCAGTTGAATTCCTACAGCAGCGTTTTTCGCTGAGCGAATTTCAGGTTGGTTGGGCGGTGTCGAGTCTGATTGTAGGGAGTATCACGGGAGCGGCTCTCTCCGGCTACATGAGTGAAAGGATCGGTAGAAAAAAGGTATTACTGGCCGCCGGATTTTTATTCGTCGTCGGCTCGATCTGCTCTGCGCTTCAAGACTCGTTCACCGGGTATGTTATCTTTCGCATGATCGGCGGCATTGGCATAGGCATCACTTCCACCGTTTGTCCGGTGTACAATGCGGAGATCGCTCCTGCCAAATACCGCGGCCGTTTGGTTGCTTTAAATCAGCTGGCGATCGTAACGGGCATTTTCCTGGTTTATTTTCAGAATTCGTGGATCGTCAGCCTGGGGGATGAAGCCTGGGGTGTCTCAACAGCCTGGCGCTGGATGTTCGGAGTGGGAGCTGTTCCAGGACTGATCTTTATGCTCTTGATGCTCTTCATACCCGAAAGCCCGAGATGGCTTATTAAACAGAATCGGCCTTATGAAGCGTTGCCGATATTGCTGAAAATTCACGGTGAAGAAGCCGCTAAGCAGGAAGTGCTTGATATCAAGGAATCATTCAAAAATGAGAACAACTCATTGAAACAATTGTTTGCTCCCGGTATTCGGGTCGCTCTCTTTATCGGTGTCATGCTCGCCATTATGCAGCATATTACCGGCATCAATGCCATTTTGTACTACGCGCCGGTTATCTTTAAAGGAATGGGACTCGGTACAGACGCTTCTTTGACCCAGACCATCTGGATCGGGTTGATCAATGTGTTGTTTACCATCGTGTCTGTATGGCTGATCGACAAAGCGGGACGAAAAATCCTGCTGATAATCGGCACCTCGTTGATGACCTGCTGTTTGGTCATTATTGGAGCCGCATTCAAAATGGGTTTGACCACCGGACCGCTCGTACTCATCATGATATTGATCTACGTGGCCTCCTACGCTATATCGCTTGGGCCAATCGTATGGGTCATGATCTCTGAGATCTTTCCGAACCGCATTCGCGGCAAAGCTGTAGCCATCGCTTCGATGGCACTATGGGCCGGTGATTATCTGGTATCGCAGGCATTCCCTCCTCTGCTGAGTTCAGCCGGTCCGTCCAATACCTTCTGGTTATTCGGAGCCATCTCGTTATTCGTCGTAGTCTTTATATGGCGCAAGGTTCCCGAAACCAAGGGGAGATCACTTGAACAGATGGAAAATATGTGGCTTGGGAAATGACCCAACTTTAGCTCTCAAAAAGCCCAGCACTGTTATAATGCATGAAATCACACGGCCTCTGAATTCATACCGACCTAAATCGGTAATGGTTCAGAGGCTTCTTGTTGCTTATGTGTAATTTATCCTCCTACTTCTCCTTTAATCACTCGAAATTATGATGGGCAGTTTTTGATTAATGGATAGCGACGACGTAGCGTTGACTAACGCCAACTGTTCGCACAATTCCTTAGCTTGCTGGCAGTAACCACGAATTTCATCCATAAGCTATTCGTATGCTTTATGTGCCTATGTAAGCAGCCCCATCTGTTGAATGACTTGTTCACGTTTTGTCATTTAGTTCAGCTCCTCAGCTCATTTTCTGCAGGCAAAAAAAGCTCATTCCTACTCAGGGTTCAAGTTGGGAAGAGCTTTTGAAAATTTATCAAGTGTTTGTTTGTTGGTTGTATTGTACGATCTTGTTACTGGAATTGTAAAGAAATTACCAAACTATTTAAAGAATTATCCCCTTTCATTCCTTAACATTTTTTTATTGTCAAAGAATTATACTACTCTGGCAAAGTAAAAATAACATCAAACGGATTCCTATCCTCAAAAAATTCCGAGTAAAGCTTTGTAGCTAGTTCTGGAGTCAGATTCGTCTTATTCCATAATAATCCGCCTAATTCCCTCAATATTTCAGCTTCCTTCGGGGTTACTATTTTAGATTCAATTATAGATTCTGTACTTTTTGGAGTTACCCACGCCCAATCGTTTACGGCCGCTTCAGTATAAGGATATCCGAAGGTTAACGCACTTATAGATGCATATTTTGAACACAACGGATGAACAATTAACAAAAATGCTCCAATAATCCATGAACGGTACCCTATTTTTTGTTGTAACCGAACCTCTTTCGCAAATGACTCAAGTTGTTGTGAAAAGGGCTGAAGAGACTTAGGGACTGGTCCCCACTTAGATTCGTCCATTAATACTAATATTTCAAAGGCAAGTTCTTTATCTACATTTTCGGCTAGTTTTACAAATATCTCATTACATCCATGATTATTAAATGAATTTAAACAGCTGACTGCATCCTTGACATAAGTCGCACCTTGTGCGATCAGTTTTATATACTCATCTAAGAGTTCATCATCACCATTGAAATCTGGAGAATTAACTATGGTTTCGATTAAAAGTACTTTCGCACTATCTTCCTTAACCATAGGAATTATGCGCACAAGCTGAGTATAGTAATCATCTACTAATTCTTCTAAATTAGCATTAGTCTTTAGTAACCTTAAAGCATCTTCTAAGAGATAATTATCTTCGTCTAAAAGAGCATTCGCTATTAATTCTAGAATCCTTTTAATCATCTTTTTTCATCTTCCATTCCGCTTAAAATAGTATCCATATCTTCTTAAAGGCTGAAGCCTACCATGGATAATTTCCTTTTGCTGGTGCTTCTCTACTTAAATTTTAAAACTCGCCTTTCCTAATTTTAATGGTTCTGAATAACTCTCCATTCTATCCCATCATCTACTTCTTTATAAAGAAGCCTCATAACGTTCGTTATTCCAGTAGTTTTTTTCTCATCAATAATGTCGAGGCTAGTCCATCCATCATCACGGGGGTGTTCTCTGTACTTATCGGAAGCTAATCTTTGGGCTGCATTTGGATCCCCATTCCTGCGTGCTGCAAGATCGTCTAGATGCTGATGAGCTAGTTTCTTTTCACCTTGGGTAAGATGCCTACGTACAGGTTTCTGCGTCTTTTTAGCTACCCTTATATCTAATGGAATCAAATCATTAAGTCCCCCTCTAGGGTTCTTCATATTAGCATGCTTAATTTTTAACAATTGTTCAGGTGAAGGATTCCCCGTCCCCTCTGGTATCTTAGGATTCCCCTTAATGCCCCCTGCTCCTTTTGACATGCCGCGAGATACAATACCAAGAGTCGGACGGGTGCTCTGTCTTGATTGGAAGATAGATGCGGTGGAAATTATGAGTTCGAACTGTGCTTGAGAAATTGCGCTCTCTAATGCTATCTTCCCACGGAATTCACTTAGTGCCTGCTCGGCTTCCATCTTATCACTACTTGTAAGATGGGCAAACCATTCTTCAAAAGTCTGTTGTTGCTTACCCTTGTATAAATTTTGATACCATCGCCTTAGATCAGCTTCAGCTTGTTCTTTTTCCGCTTTTTTGGCTCCTGCATTCATCACAGTTTCTAAACGAACATCTGGCTCTGTTTTTCCTTTTAGCTCGGGATTTACTGGCCTAGGGTACGGATCCTTTTTATTTAAAATCAGCTCTACGAAGGCCCACTGGGCTTTTGTCTCCGAGTTACTTTCTACTTTACTCGTTTGTGTTAGCCTTGCAAACCAAGTTTCAAAATCCCTATTTGGATTAAACTTATAATATCTTTCATACTCATTCCTTAATCTTTCTTTTTCTTCTAAAAAACCTGTTTCTCCTTCACGCATCACCATTACATTCTTAACATATTCCTCAAATTCAAGATTTCTATTTTGGTCATTTTGATTAATGGAACCAAATTTCTCATCAAGAATTTTCTTCGCTCCGGTGGCATCTAAGGGTTGTAACTGTTCAACTTCCTTATTCCGCCAACCTTTTCTCACTTCAAGCGGAATTTTGTGATACTCCGTGTTCAGCTTGTCCATATTATGGGCTAGATTTTTCGCTAGCTCCCCTAATGATCTGGAACTAGCGATGTTGCGGGCTGCCGTCCATACTTTGCCTCTGTAAGCGGCGGCGTAGCGTTGTCCGACACCGCTCTTTTTATAAGCAGCTACCCGGCGGTTAAAGGCTACGGCTTCCCGCGCCAGATTCCTTCCGGCCAGCACAGCCCAGCCTCCTGATGGCACGCCTGCCAGCATGGATAAACCAGCGGCCGCATACTTCAAGGCACGGGTTGATCCTCCCTTGGCAACGTCGCGGCGAATAGAGGCGAGCTTGCTGCTCACTATCCGGGCAGGCGTTCCCAATACGGGAACCGTACCGATGATACTCAGCGCCTTCTGAGCTACGTTCAGCATACCGCCCAGCAGGTTTGCCTTGGGCGATGCAGACGCAGCGGGGGAAACACCTACCTTCCCAGGCTTGCTGCTCCCCGAACCCTGTTCACTCGGAGAACCTCCTCCTGCCCCGCCAGTACTCTTCGGCGCGTGGGCGGCCTGATACGCCTTGATCGACATCAACGGCGGTTCTGGCACGGGCTCCAGATCAGCGACGAAAACCGGACGCTTGATTATCCCATCCAGCTTCACTCGCGACGAACGAATATCCGTCTCTCCGTCTATCACCATACTACTGCTACCTGCTTGCAAATAAATGGCCTCGTTTGCCGTAATGTCCAGTGTGTCCTCCGCGTGGATCGTTAGCCCCCGTTTGGCCGCAATTGAAAGCGTATGGTCACTGTGTACCTGTATTCCCTTCGCATCAAGTGAAATATATACGCTATCCGTTTTAGCCGATACCAGCAACTCTTGCGCGCTTAGCTTAACCAGCTTGTCATGAGGAGTGCCCCAGTATTTAATGTCCGGATTGCCTAACTCGGGTATAGGCTTGCCACTGCGCCTCACAGACCTGGCTGCAAAACCATCCGACTCCTGCAAAGTCGGGAACTGTACCTGCACCATGTCTCCTTTTTCGGGCATCACATACCAGCCGCTATGGCCCTCTGCACTATAGCCTGTTGCATAGGGGAGCCAGCATGCCTTTTCCCGTTCCTGTACAGCATCTATGGTGAGATGTACACGTACCTGATCCCGCTCAACTTCCAGTACCTGGCCCTCTAGGGAGGCCCCTCTCACTGAATGGTTCCAGATCGGCTTTTGCCGAATTTCATCTTCAGAAACCAGTGTATAGGTATGTAAAAACAACCCCCGGTCCATCCGGGACACGATATCCGCAACGAGCAGTTCCTTGCCTTGAAAAGAGAGTACATCTCCCGGGCGGAAATATCGTGCACTCTCCACAGTATAGAACGTACCATAGGGGGTGTTGGCTTCGTTATGGCGCATACCGATTTGAATCCCCGGCTGTCTTTGCCAAAGGTCTGCTCCTCCAGGCAATGCTCTACCCATGAAGCCATCCACGCTGACAGCAGATAGTCGCTCACTGCTGCTTGAATCACTCCAAAAATATTTTATTCCGTCGTCCACATGACCCGATCCTGGAAGAGGGCCGCCAAGGATTGCTGCGGCTTCGTACACCGACGATGCTCCACATGACAAACCGTCCCCGTCAGAAAAAGCCCCATCTGCGCCGACAAAGCTTTTTCTTGAACGATACGGGACCTCATCCAGTGTTGCGGGTCGCCCCTCGGGAATACCGAACCAGAACTTGGGGGCATCTGCGGCAGCCTCAGGCACAAGCACAGCTCCAAATCTGGAAGCCATCCTTTTCAAAAATGCCCAGTCTGTTTCTCTGTACTGCAATGTCAAAGCGCCCAGTTGAGCACCCCCGCTGACCGTATCAATCACATCTGCGCCTGTATAACCAGTAAGTACCTGCTTCAGCAGCTGCCCATACGTCATGGTATGATTTTGAAAAGACCGGGTCACAGGCCTCACATCGAGCCGAATCGTATGTGATATGGCCTCTAACTGTACGTAATGAATACCGTGTACCTGCTTCAGCGTGATACGCGTCATTTGTCCATGAAACAACGTACGCAGCCGCTGGCCATCCTTGTCCTTTTCGATGACTTCAACCGGTTCGGCTTCACTCTCTAACTCCATAAACCGTTCCTGATTTTCCTCCGGCACGATACCACTTACTACCAAACGCACATGGTCGCCCAATCTACGCTCAATACGAATGTCTGTCATGGTTTGCAGCGGAACTTTACTCAGTAATTCCACATGACGGTAACCGGATGTTTCCTGCACCTTGTCCATTTGATGAGAAACCCCCACTATCATTCCAGATTCTGCCCGTCATTTTCAATCGTTATTGCTCCGCAATACAGGCAGGCATTGGTACAATGCTCCAGCAAGGCAGGCTGTCCCTCGACGAGCACATCCTGCTTGCCCCCAATCCAGGGTCGAAGAATGACCGGAATACAAGGCGCCTTCTTCACACCGAAAATGTCCACCATCTCGCTATTTTGAACCGCCGGATTGGCCGAGCTAAAACAGTTACCAAACCCAGATATATGAACTCCCGGTTCGTGATCCCCCACATTCATCTGGGCCTTGTCCTTGATGTAAACACCGTGGCTAAACGGACGCTTGAGCCGGGTGGGTTGTGTACCACGGTTGCATTTCAAAATAGCCCCTGCAACCACATATCCTTTTTTTGCACCTGATCCGGCCTGAATGGTCATGGATGCTTTTTCTTTTGCCATGGTCTGCTTCCTCCGTCAATTCGTTTTGACTTCGCTGCCAACGACCGATGTGTCACCACCGAGTGTAATATGGCTGCTGCGGCTGGACAGGTTGATTTCCTGACCGGCGGAAATAGTCACCTTTTGCCCCGCCTCCATGTGGATGTTACCGCCTGCCGAAAAATGAATATCTTTGTTGCTCACCATATGAATACCGTCGCCCTGATTCAGCTTGATGAAAACAGCGCCATCCTTGCCGGTAATCACCACCTCGTCCGGTGTCAAGCGGATTTCCTTACCATGTGGCGTTCGGAAAATTTTTACGTCGGGATGCTTCAAATGATTGTGGCCGCCATCCCCCCGATCCTGCCGGACCGAGCTACTCGCGATGCCCTCGTCATCATGCTGGTTCGGGAAATAAATACGCACTTTATCCCCCAGCTCAGGCATCACATACCAGCCACTATGCCCCTCTGCACTATACCCTGTTGCATATGGAAACCAGTGGGCTGTATTTTTGTCCTGCTCCGGGTCGATATCCAGATGCACTTTAACCCGATCACGTTCGACAGCGATCACTTTTCCCTCCAGAGACAGACCCGTCAACTGCTCGTTATAATACGCTTTCTGTCGCAACCCCTTATGTGTCGTCAAGGTATATGTGTGCAGCAGTACTCCCTGCGTCATACGAGTTTGTGCCTCGTATACATATAGCGTTTTGCCACGGAATTGGATTTCATTGCCCAGTTCCAGCACCTGCTCTGTTTCAACGGTATAATCGAGAAAATCCTGCTCGTCCACCGAAGCTGTATCATTGCCTGCAAAGTAGCGATATGCCGAGATTCTTTTGCTTACCGTGTAATGATAATTGTCCAGTTGAACGGCTGTTCCACTTTCCTCAATGCCAAAATAGAACTTTGGGGTATCAAATATGGCCGCGGGCATAAGGGAGGTATGGTAATAGGAAGCCAGCCGCTTGAGAAAAGCCCAATCAGTCTCGCGGTACTGCACCCACATCCGCCCGATCGACGCTCCTCCGGTGGCCGAATCCATGATGTCCAAGCTAGGATAAAGAAGCGAAATACGACGCAGCAGTTCATCCACCTTCATATTTTTGTCCTGAAAAGAACGACTTTGGGGGCGTACATCCAGCCTGTAGGTATGCGACACAGCCTCTACCTCCAGGTAGTACACATCTCGTACCGCCTTCACTTCAATCGCCAGCACTGTTCCGCTAAACAAGGGAACCTCCGTGCCATCCTCAGCCAGCTGCGAGATTCCGACAGGTGAGTCAAATTTGGTCATATCCACATAAGTATCTTTTAGTTCCTCAGGCACGACAGCGGTAAAACGCAACCGAGTGTGGTCGTTCAGCTGCTTGACCAGGTAGAGCTCCTGTACATTGATAAGCTGATAAGGCGTGATTTTCAGATTAGAATAGGTGGTGCTTATCTGCTCCATGTTCCTTCTCCTTCAGCCTCACTAGGCAGGATTTTTAGTGTGGTCATCATACGTTGAGCGACCGGACGCCATGTATCCATACGTTCCTCCGTACAGTTAAATGAGCATATAAGCGCATGCCCTTCCAGAGCTGCAAAAAAGGTCAGATTATACAGACGCGTATTCAAAGCCGGAGTCATAAATTCACAGTATCCGACCCGTCGTCCGTACACCTTGCACACACCGTCTGCATACCATTCCGTCAACTTTTGCGTGTGGTGCAAAATGTAGATCATCTCGCTGGTGAACGCCTCTAGCTCCTCATCCGTCAGTTCGCTTGGTGTCAGGTTAAAAGAAAAATTGATCTCCCCTGTTGGATCGGTCAAAATGAGCGGTGGGCGATAACTCGAAGGATATTTAAGTTCAATCTCCCGCTCACCCATCTCGGTGAAAGTCCGGGGCAACCATATCGAAATTTTGTCGTTCAGCAAAGGACGTTCTGCAAAAGCGATTCGTTCTCCGTCCAGCATCTTAAGTGGATAAAGTTCCAAGCCGCTCTCAGATTCTATGTAATTGTGTAAATCCGATTTCGGGAGACCAGATGCACCCTGTTGTTCCTTCCGTGCAGTATTAATCATGTCTGCAATTTGTTCATCCATATGTCCCATCGACGGTAAAACTCCTTTATATGTTCAATCTCAATATTCATTTCATGGAACTTTATAACATAATTGAATCCAAAGAACCATTTGAATTCCAATTTATACCTTACATTATAGGTATCATACGAAGTGTTTTTGTTATTGTAAATTTATAACTCTTATAAAACAATCAAGATATAAGACCTATTATCATGCATAAAAATGAAAGATTTACTATCATTCAGATTCTTTTTACCCAAAGCAAGCATCCATACTTGTGAAAATACGTCTTCATTTTCAAAGAAATAAAGTTAATTCGCCTCTGAACATCTTCGATTTAAAATAATTATATGAATTTCAACTCCCAAAAAATGATTCTTTTGAACCTGAATCCAATTGCCTATTTTCAAAATCAAAAAAAAGCCTACCTTATTTATCAGGTAAGCTCCACGCGAATATGAATAAATCATAAAACTTCCTATATATTCAGTCCCCTTCCTCCTCCGCATAGTTCCTCACATTGCGCTCTACAGCAGAGCGGTATTCTACAGGGGTTTGGCCTGTGTGCTTTTTGAACAGCATATGAAAATACTGCCTGCTGGCTACGCCTACATAATCGGCAATTTCTTGAATGGGAATGTCCGTTTGCTGAAGAAGCATACGGGCCTTGTCCATTCGCAGCATTGTTAAATACGCGGTGAGTGTTAGCCCCGTATGTTTTTTGAAAATACGGTGCAAATAACCTGGGTGCAGATTCACGGCCGCCGCCATGTCCTTGACCACAATCTCTCGATCATAGTTCAGATGGAGAAATTCAATGCATCGTTTGATGTACATATCCGTTTGCTGCGTGTTGCTACGCTCTGCCTCTTCCCGTAGACGTGCAATTCGTACTAGCAATTGCATAAAAAGCATCTCTGCCATTGCACCCGGCTGTTCTTTTCGTTGGTCCAGCTCCAGCACGAGACTTTTCAGCGCATAATATACCTCTTCCGGGTCCGATAGTACCAGATACGGGAACGGACGTGACATGAGAGTCGTGACCTCCTGCTCCTCCGTTGCGATTTGTCGGATAGACGGCCCTACCCTCACCCCTTCCGTAAAACCAAACTCTACATTTAGCATCCGGCACGGTTGTTCTCCTTCCACCACCAGTCGATGCGGTACACCTGCGTCCAGCATAATAAACTCGCCTTTACGCAGCGTGATGCTTTCTTCCGTGTTCTCTCCCGTTTGTACATCTACCCTGCAAAAGCCGGAAATCATGTACATAATTTCAGTGGAATGATGATCGTGGTAAGACATGGTATAGTCATGCCATTGCTTGTAATAGTAAGCAAAAAAACGGGGAATATAATCCCCGTCACGTAGCCGTGGCTCAAACAGACTTCCGTTCATCCCCGCACCTCCACTAAATAGATAAGGCTAACACGACAACGTATCTGAAATCGCTCTATTTTCACAGTTTAACAGACTGAGCCGTGTACTTCTATTTCACACCATTGGACGATCTATAATCCTTTGGAATGTAGCAGGCGACTTCTACCTAAAAGGTAGGGGATTCATCACTTTCTGGACTTAAATACTGAATCAACATCCCCACAAATCGGTTAGCAATTTCTATATCCTCAAGTTCGTTATTCCGTTCGTCCTTGGACGTCAGACTCATTTTCTGGAGTATACCCATCATAGACGTGAAGATAAAATGAGCGGTCTTCAAGGGCTCCGTGTCGGACTTTAATGATCCATCTTGGAATCCAGCTTCCAGAGCATCCATCAGGAAATGTCGTTCCTTTTCCCGGCTAACAAAATTGTTGTACTGTTCTTTGAGTTCTTGATTTGAATCATAAGCTTCGTAATGCAGATCGAATAAAAGAATAAACTTGATGTATTCCGGATGTTGCCAAGCGTAATTAATCCATGCATCAAGCATCGAAGTAAGCATCTTCTTCCCGCTCATTTCAGCTGAAGGTGCCCTTCTAACAAATTCGGTCATGCTCTCAAGGATTTCCATCTGGACCTCAAAGATCAGTTCGTTCATGGACTGAAAGTGCTTATAGAATGTGACCCGACTTACACCAGCCACGTTGCATACATCCTTAATATTAACTTTGAGAAAGCTTTGCTTCATAAAAAGTTCCTTCGCAGCCGCAATGAGTTCTTCCCGATTTTTGTTTTTTAAATTCTGGTGCCAGTTCTCAGTCATTCACAACCATCCGTTTCTTATTTTTCGATTTTTGTAAGGTTAAGAAAAGGGCAGATGCAAGGATAAGTGCACCAAAAATATAAGGAATATGAATGTGTTTGTCAAACAACAAGCCCGCTAAAATGGGTCCCAATATATTGCCTAGGCTGGTATACGTCGTATTCAATCCAGCGGCATATCCTTGGCGATCACCAGCTGAGTTCGCGATCATTGTACTTACCGTTGGTCTTAGGAAGGCATTAAAAGCAAAAAATAGAGCAGATACCGCCAGCAAATAACCTAGATTAATCTTAATGATCATTAACAGTAAAGCGATGGCTGTCATGATCAAAGAAAGACGTATAAGCTTCATCTCACCAAGTCTCTTGATGAGATAATCAAGTAGCCATATCTGCACAACGATGCCTATAATTGCACCAACCGTAATGATCATTGAGATTTTAGTGGCATCAAAACCATATTTTCGTTCCACAAAAAGAGCATACACTGTTTCGTAATTCATCAAACCTAATGTCATGATCAGAATGAGGAGAAGATAACGAAAATAGGATGTCCGAAATGAATTTAGGATTTGGTTGCGAATGGGTTCCCGGCGGACCCAATGGCTAGCGGGTTTTCGTTTTTCCTTGGGTAATGTCTCTGGCATATACAAGCTAAGCAGCGTAGCAACAAGTCCAAGTCCACCAGCAAAAAAATAGGGCACCCTTATGCCAAACTCAGCGATCATACCGCCTAACCCCGGACCAAGCACCATCCCCAAATTCATGGAAGCACCCAAGTACCCCATTCCTTTAGCGCGAGTTTCAGGAGTGGTAATATCAGCAACGTAGGCCATATTGGAAGGAACCATTAATCCAATACCCATCCCCCCAATAAATCGGGCAATATATAAAAGGGGCAATGTCGTAGATACAGCAAACATGAGATCCGAAATGACCGTTAAAAACAGACCGGTGATGATCATGGATTTTCGACCCCATCTATCCGAAAGCTGCCCACCTAGGGGCGAAAAAATAAACTGTGCTGCTCCAAATGCGGCAATAAGATACCCCGCAGCAGCTCCTGCCGCATTAAATTGTTTCAGATATTCAGGCAGAATGGGAATCACCATGCCTTGACCCAATAAAGCAATAAACAAATTCAGCATCAGAATGAAAAGCGGAAATGTAGCAGACTTAGGTAAGCTGCTCATGTTTGTAACCCCCTCCAACCCTTTACACTATGTAACCCTTTACTATGTGTAAACTATATTAGTTGAAATAGGGGGCATTGTAAATAAAAATACAAACCTATTGAGCCTAGCTAATACCGAAAAGAGATCTTGTTATTCTTGATTTACACATGAGGCTCCCTTTTTGCAAACTCTTGTAACATACCTCTTATTTGTTCTACCAATATAGCAGGTGCTTTCTTGGGTGAACCCGTGTCAAACGGAGGCTGAGGATCGTATTCCAAAATCAGCTGGACTCCTTTACTCATGTCTTCTCCCAATTCCCATGCTATTAGCTGGAGTGCCATATCAATACCAGAGGAGACACCGGCTGCTGTAATGATTTTGCCCTGACGAACCACTCTCTCATCTGTTGGAATGGCTCCAAGAGATTGAAGCAGGTCTAAGGAGCCCCAATGACTGGTGGCTACGGTTCCATTTAACAAGCCTGCGGCGCTCAAAATCAGAGAGCCATTACAAACCGACGTGGTCCATTTCGTAGTTTCATGTATTTGGCGAATCCAGTTTAACGTTTCTTCGTCATTCATTGGAGTTTTATAATTTGGCGGACTGCAGCCTGGAACAACAAGAATATCAGCTGAAGGTACTTCAGAAAAACTGTAATCGGCATGCAAATAACCCATATTTGAGTCCAGTTTGACTAACCCCTTTTTCTTAGCGACAAACTTCACTTCACATTTCAGTGTAGCAGCAAATACATCATATGGACCTATGGCATCTAATGCTGTGATTCCATCGAAAAGCATGATTGCGATTTTCATGATGACTCTCCTTTGAAGTGGGATTTTATTCTTGCACACCCATACTAACATACATATACGGGGTATGGGTATATTTAATTTTGTGAAAACACTGCTCGGCTTTCTTCATAGACGATATTGCCCACAACCAGAACAGTGACCTTTTGAAGTAATAATACGCTTACCAGCGTAAAAGCCTCTGCCCTCAAGGGGGTATGTTAATTTCAAACATCTCTTGTCACCAAAAGGCATACTTAAAAAGGGCTACCCCCAGGGTAGTCCTTTTTAGCATCATAAAGCTTCTACATCTTGCCTACAAATCTGTGAATCGAGAGCCGGCTTAAGAGCTTTGCTTACTCAATTGACCATAATATAAATCACTGTAAAAGCCTTTGTGAGCCAGCAGCTCATCATGAGAACCCTGCTCCTCCAGACGGCCATCCTTCAAGACCAGAATCCGGTCAGCCAGACGAATGGTATTCAGCCGATGTGCGATGACGAAACTTGTTCGACCCTGCATAAGCCGCTCCAGTCCTTCTTGTATCTTCATCTCAGTAATGGTGTCGATGCTGCTGGTTGCCTCGTCGAGTACAAGAATGGAAGGGTTGGCCAAAATAGCACGGGCAATAGCCAGCAGTTGTTTTTGCCCTTGACTGATGCCGCTGCCGTTCGCTTCCAGCACCTTGTCGTATCCGTCCTTCATCCGCATGATAAAGGAATGGGCGTTGGCCAGTTTCGATGCTTGTTCAACCTCCTCATCGGTGGCGTCCAGTCTGCCGAAACGGATATTTTCACGAATCGTCCCCTGAAACAGGAAGGAGTCCTGTAGCACAAATGCCATGCGGGAGCGCAAGCTTTCACGCTGTATGGTGGTAATATCGCGTCCGTCCAGCGTAATCGTGCCCTTGTCGGGGCTATAGAATCTAGAAAGGAGCTGGATCAGTGTCGTTTTTCCTGCCCCGGTCGGACCGACCAGCGCGATCATTTCACCGGGTTTGGCTTCAAAAGAGATACCTTCCAGCGTAGCGCTTCCCTCATCATAACCGAAGGAAACATCCGTAAACCGCACCGCCCCCTCTACATGCCCTACTTCCACTGCACCGCGTTCATCCTTGGACTCTTCATCTTCATCCAATATTTCAAATACACGCTCAGCTCCGGCAATGGCGGACAGCAGGGTGTTCCACTGGTTAGCCAAATCGTTCAGCGGTCTGGTGAACTGGCGGGCATATTCTACGAATACAATAATTGTACCTATAGTAATGGAGCCGCGAATGGCCAAAATCCCACCGATCCCCGCTACAATAGCAAAGCTTAGATTATTCAGTCCATTCATCAGCTTCGGTATAAAGCCTGAAATCGTTTGTGCCCAGAAGCCCGACAGCCGAATACGGTCATTGCGCTCGCCAAAACCATGGATGACTCTCTTTTCCTGCGAAAATGCTTTAATAATCTGCTGCCCGGACAGCGTTTCTTCGATGTATCCGTTCAGTTCGCCCACATTCTTCTGGCGTTCCTTATATAAGGGCCCGGTGCGACGTGTAATCCAGCGCATCCCGGCAGCCATCAGTGGCACTACGATAAAGGTCAGCAGGGTCATCAGCGGGCTTAACCACAGCATCACCGTGAGTGTACCGATTAGCGTCAATATGCTCGAAAAAATCTGAATGGCGGAGCTGTTGAGCGTAGAACTGACATTTTCGATATCATTGGTCAGACGGCTCATGATCTCTCCCTGCTGACGTTTGCCATAGAAAGGAATCGGTAGTCGATGCAAATGTGAAAACAGATCGAAACGCATACGGTACACCGTCTCTTGGGCAATCTCAATCATCCAGATATTTTGCAGCCAGGAGGTCAGCGAGTTCAGTAGATATACAGCCCCTAATCCGATGAGAAAATAAATCCACGTGCGTCCACCCGGACCTTCGAGAAAATCATCCACCGCTACACCAACCAGATATGGACCCAGCAGAGCCAGCCCGGAGCTGAGCAGCACCATGAACAGTACCAGCATCAGTTTGGCCTTACGACGAGCCAGATAAGCCCATATCCGTCCTAAGGTGCCAGACCAGTTTTTCGCTTTGGCCTTGCGGCGTCCTTCAGCTCCCGCCGGATTTCGCAGCACACCGGACGGCGGTGTAGGCTGACAGAACGGTTCAATGAGTTCCTTGAACATGCGACTCCTCCTTTCCATATTGTGATCCATAGATACGTCGATACAGATCCGAGCTATCCATGAGATGCTTATGACTTCCGCTTGCCATCAGACGACCCTCATCCAGCAGTAAAATCTGATCTGCCGATGCGGTCGAGCTGATTTTCTGCGTAATGAGAAATGTCGTACAGGACAGGCCATCGAGTGCATTCAGTAGTGCTGCCTCCGTCCCTACATCCAGCGCACTTGTGCTGTCGTCCAAAATCAGCACTGCCGGCTGGCGTACCAGCGCGCGGGCAATCGAAAGTCGCTGTTTCTGTCCGCCAGACAGATTGACGCCACGCTGCCCGAGCATCGTATCATAGCCTTGCGGCAAGCGTTCAATCATATTATGGATTTGCGCCATGCGTGCGGCTTCCTTAATTTCCTCCAGGCTGGCATTCTCCAGCCCCCAAGCAATATTATCCCGAATCGAGCCGGTGAATAGCAGTACCTCCTGAGGGACATAGCCAATGGCCTCTCGCAATATGGACGCATCCAGTTCACGAGCGTCCTTTCCGTCAAAGCGCACATGACCTTCATCCTCTTCATAGAGACGCGTAATCAACTGCACAAGTGAGGATTTTCCCGAGCCAGTGGCCCCCATAATAGCTATCCGCTCGCCCGATTGCGCTTTAAAAGATATTTCCTTTAGGACAGCCAGATCACTGCCCGGATAATGAAAGCTCACCCGGTCCATTTCCACCTGTCCCTCAATCCGTGTATGATGTGTTGAAACAGGCTCCAGCCCATGCCTATCTTCATTAGAAGTTTCCAATATCTCTCGGATCCGCCCCGTAGATGCAGTTGCCCGGGAAAACACAACAACGATACCTGATAAGGCAGACAAGGCTCCAATCGTCCGCAGTGAATAATTGACGACTGCGACCACCTGTCCTACACTGGCATCCCCAGTGGAAATTTGGCCGCGTCCGAACCAAAGTACTGCAATAATCCCTGCATTCATCGTAAACAAAATGAACGGCATCGTCGTTTCCGTCCAGCGTAGAGCGGACACCGTCCCTTTCATCAATTCGCCTCCGTAATGGGCGAAACGTTCGATTTCATGCCGCATCCGTACAAAAACCCGGATGAGCCGGATTCCTGTCAGGTTCTCCTGAATCACTCCGTTAACGTCATCCAGGCGACGCTGGACACCCTTAAACAAAGTGACCGTTCGCCGCATCATCACCAGCACAAACACGAACAGCACCGGGGCCATAACCGCCAATAGCAGCCCAAGCCTGAAATGTACAACTAGTGCCATCACAATACTGCCGATGACTACAAGCGGAACCCGTGTCATAAACCGCAGGCTCATAAACACCGTATCCTGTACTTGCGTGACATCCCCGGTCAGGCGCGTAATCAGCGACGAAGTGGCAAAACGTTTAAACACAGGATACGAAAAGGATTGCACTTTACGATACAGCTTTTCCCGCAAATCATAGCCGAAGCCCTGACTTGCATGTGAAGCAAAAAAAGAGCTGGATATACCCGCCATAAAAGCGATAACGGCACTCCCCACCAGTACACTGCCCCATAACCAGACGACGGACAAATCTTGCTGCCGGATGCCCTCATCAATGATTTTGGAGATCAAATATGGCTGCGATAGCTCTACCGTCAATTCCAGCAGCATCATCACGAGCGCTGCGATGGCTGGAACCCGATATTTTTTTAGAAAAGAAAACATCATCCCCACAAGCATTCCTCCAATTGCCCAATAGCCGTACTTCCAGATCAGCGTGTAATGGTTATAAAATTCGACCTTGCCTGCTGTAAAACCATATATACGCACTTTATACAGCACTATATTTTATTATACCCTTCTGAACGGCTTCGTTTAACCAGCAAATTGGAGACTTTGGTTGTGAAATTAAAAGATACGCAAGAAAGCGTTCCAGTCACGGTCACACTTACCGGACGGGAACGCTTTTTCGGTTATTTCGGCAGCTCTGCCGAATCATACTGCAGCCAGCGCCTTAAATCCGCGCTATGGATGACACGCTTGGGATCTTCACCGACTAGGCGAAGCCGCTCCAGCAGGAACTTGATTTCACCGGAGCCTGCCTCGATTCCTTCCTGCTCCAGCACATATTGAACTGCACTTCTGCCCGAATGCTTGCCGAGTACGAAGGAATGGTCAGTGCCCAGCTCAGTCGGATCAAGCGCCTGATAGGCGGCGCGCTCCTTTAGCAGACCGTTGATATGTATGCCGGATTCATGGGCGAATACCATGTCTCCCACAATGGGCTTGCCTTCAGGAATGATTCGGTTGGAGGCTTGGGACACCAGTGTAGCCAGCGGGTTCAGTAGTTCGGGACGGACGCTGCAGGTTCCTTGATATAGATCTCTCCACGACATCACCACCTCCTCCAGCGCCGTATTACCTGCCCTTTCCCCAAGTCCCGACACCGTGGTACTGGCCCAGACAGCTCCCGCTTGCAAAGCTGCCAGGGTATTGGCAAGCGCCAGGCCATAATCATTATGACAGTGAATCTCAAGCTCCACATCCTGTGGCACGCGCGATACAAGCCTGTCTATACGGGCAGCTATGGCAGCGGGATGGTGAACGGACAGCGTATCGGCATATCTGAAGCGCCGGATGCCATCCCTATAGAGCTGATTCGCCAACTGCTCAAGGAACAGGTCATCTGCCCTTGAAGCATCCTCAAAGCCTACGGAAACAGTCAATCCTTTACACAGAGCGTAATCGACAGACTTGCGGATCAGCTCCGTCACCTGCTCAGGATTCATACCCAGCTTGGACTTCATCTGCACCGTCGACACGGGAACCGAAATATGGGCCCAGCCGACGCCTGTCGATTCAGCTGCATCAATATCCGTGAACACCGCGCGATTCCAGGTCATTAGCTTCATCTGAAGTCCAAGAGCAGCAATCCTGGCAATAGACCTGCACTCCGCCTTACCCATTGCCGGAATTCCGATCTCAGCCTGCTCCACCCCCGCCGAGTCCAGCATGATGGCAATTTCAGTTTTTTCCTCGGCTGAAAAGGCAACGCCTGGAGCCTGTTCTCCATCACGAAGTGTCGTATCACAAATATGCAACCGACTCATCTGTATCCCCTCCCGTTCCGCAGCACGGACAACGCGGGTTGCGTTTGACGGCTATGGTGCAGCTGCTCATATCCAGCACATTCATACGGTACATGCGGTCAGTGAACAGATTGCCCGCATCTGTAATCCATTTGACCGCTTCCAGTGCAGCCATACAGCCAATCAAACCAGAGGTGGCTCCCAAGACCGGGAATCCCAAAGGTTCCCAAGGCTGTCCGCCTTCCGGGTAGAGACATTCCAGGCATGCCGTCCTACCGGGATCAATGGTCATCAACGATACTTCATAGGCGTACATGGCCGCTTCTATCATCGGTCTGCCATGTCGAACACATAGTCTGTTCAGCGCATATCTTTCCGGAAAGTCATATCGTGCATCAATCACGGTATCCGCCGCTTCTACCCATGGCCCAGAGGATTCTTCCGTAATTCTGTGGGCGTGGCCCTCAAGCTCGGTCTCCGGATTAATACGGTGCAAATGCTGCAATGCCGTCTCCATCCGTTCCTCCCCGATTCGTCCGCTGTCCATCAGCACCTGCCGGTTCATGTCGGGCAGATGGATTACGCCCTCATGGGCCAATATCAGCTTTCCCACTCCAGCAGCGGCCAGGTACATGGCCGCTGTTCCTCCCAATCCTCCGATGCCTGCGACCATAACCGTAGCTTGCTTTAGCTTGTTCTGACCTTCCACTCCCAGCAGCTTCAACTGGCGTCCGTATCTACTGTCTTCCAGCAGCTGTACCATTCGCCCATCCCTCCATGTGCGGCTCCCGCCTTTAAGATATTCGGTCCGCAGGTCTTGACACCATATGGTTGCTCTTCCTTATTGAAGGCTCATGATTCGGCTTTGCCGTTGCCCTCCTCAGCATGCAGAATTTTGGCAAGCCACATGGGCGGATTGCGATCCAGCATATTCTGGAGCCGCCGTACCTGCTCCTCAATGGGACTTCCATAGGCTACCTTCACAGGCATAATGGTCCGCTTGGTAACCTGTGCGGCGGCCGAAGCGCCAATCTGTACCAGGAAGATCAGGGCACAATCCTCGATCAGGCCAATTCGGCTGGCGATCTTGCCCGCTTCGTTCTCATCGCTCCCCGGGTCTATCTCCCGATGCTCTAGGAACTGGACGCCTGAGTGCCGGATTTCGAATACAGTGAACATAGGACTCTGCCCAAAATGAGCATTCACAAGCACACCGTCCTCCGTCGCAAATGCAACCCTCATCCTCCCTTCCCCCTCTCGGCAAGCAATACATTGCCTACCCTGTTCACCCACTCCATGGTTCCACGGTATCCGACGCTTACGGATGTATGGGCGCCCAGCTCGTCATACACTGGTAAGCCTGCCGGTATGAATGAGGCCCCGGCCCGTGCCGCTCCCTTTCTTCCATGTGAATTGCTGATCCATAAATCCACGCTCTGCGCGCTCTCCTCTGCATCATCCAGATCACCGATCCAGACTTCCCGTTCTGTCTTTTGTAGTGCGGGCGTGCTGCAGGGTGTAATTAACCGTTTCAGTTCCACTCCCATCTCCTCGAGCCAGGCTGCGGTCGACAGCATATGATCCGGTTCTAGCGCCACTACAGCCGAAGCGCCGGAATAATAGAAATGGGCATCCAGCATGCTGTCCAACAGATTTTCACGCTGCCAGCGGAAGCGAACAGGGGCTGGCTCGCGGCTGATTTTCTGTAGAAAATGTATGAACGCATCGCTCGCGGCCAAGCCAGACAGACCCGTGAACAAGTGGTAGGGAATGCCTGCGGCATGAGTCAGCCTGCGGGCTGGACGCTCCATGCTCGCGCCAATGGCAATGGTGCAGGAAGACTCCAGCATCTGGCAGGCTGAATCCAGCGGAGTCCCCCCTCTCGTCAAAGGGGAGAAACCTGTCAGCAGGTGACCGGACAAGGAAGTGGAGATATCGGGGAGCGTAATAACCTCCAGGCCGAAGGAAGCGATAATATCCTTGATTTCCATAACATCTCCGGCAGTCAGATAAGAAGCCGGCAGCAGATTGACCTGCGTCCGGCGCTGTTTTTTGGGGGACTTGCCTCCGGCCAACCCGAGTACGGCATCCATTAGCGACTCTACTGTACTGCTATAGCCCGTCTCCAGAGAGCCGTGAAAATCAGGCAGCGATACAGAAAACAGCAGACTGTCCTTCAAGGCCCGTTCCCGCTTGAACGCCTTTACCCTGGACTGAAAATCAACGCCTGCCACCTCGGTGAGGGCCGTGCTGATAACGCCGATGACATCTGGATGGTGTTTGGACCAGATATGATCCAGTGCCTCCTCCAGATTCCGATCTGCATCAAATATAACGTCCATCTCTTGCAGCGCAGAGGTCTGAACGGCTATCGGCTCTCGAAAATGGCGAGTCAGCAGCGCCTTGGAGAAGGCCGAGCAGCCCTGAGCGCCGTGCAGCAGAGGCATTGAGCGATACATCCCCTGCAGAGCCAGCATGCCCCCCAAAGGCTGTCCTACCTTGAGCGGGTTGATACTGACAGGCTTCGTGGCGGATTTAATCGGCAAATTCCGTCTCCTCCTCCCATGGAGCTGGTTTGGCGGTCAGCTCCCACACCGGATGCTGCAGCGTATGCACAAGCTGTTTCGCCAGAGACAACAACCCGTCATAGCCCGCATAGGCTTTGTGCCGCTCCTGATTGATGTCCACAAAAGGAATCTGTTCCTTAAGCGCCATATACATATTCCGGCCCCCGGCAATGACCATGTCTGCCTTGCGGCTCCGTACGGTTTTGAGAATCTGCCGGGCACCGCCTTCCGGGATGTATTCCGCATCATCCCCGATACGGTCAGCAATCCGGGATACATCCTCGGCAGTGCTCTTGTTCGTGCCTACACCTACCACCTTTATGCCCAGCTCCTGCAAAGCCGTAATGACAGACCAGCTCTTTACACCCCCGGTATAGAGCACTGCCCGCTTTCCTTTCAACTGCTTGCGATAGGGCTCCAGCTCCAGCGATAGCCTCATTTCCTCCCGTGCGGCCAGCTTATCCACCCGTCGCTCTACATCACGATCTCCGGTCAGGTAAGCCATCTGGCGCAAGGAATAACTCGTCTCCTTTGCTCCATAAAATGAACCTTCAAAATAAGGAATGCCGTATTTACGCTCCATTTGGACTGCTAGGCCCAGCAAAGCTCGGCTGCATACGACCATGTTGGCCTTGGCACGATGCGCCCATCCCACCTCACGGAACCGACCGTCCCCGGTAATTCGGGACAGGATAGTCATTCCCGTCTGCTGCATCAGCCGCTCGATATGCCACATCTCGCCCGCAATATTGTATTCCCCGATGAGATTGACATCATGGGAGGTTGTCTGTTCCGGCTCGGTACTGCCGATAATATGCTGGAACAATACATCTCCGGCCAGCCGAGTCCCGAGATTCTTACTGCCCACAAATCCTGGACTGTTCACCGGAATGATCGGCGTCCCCAGCCGCTCCGATTCAGCCTTGCAGACCCCCTCGATATCTTCACCGGTGAGGGCTGTGACGCATGTGCTATAGACGAATACAGCGGGAGGAGCAAAACGGCTGACAATGTAGCGGATCGATTCATGCAGCTTCTGTTCACTACCAAAAATGATATCCTGTTCTCCAAGATCAGTAGTGAAGCCATACGCCGACAGCCCCGGGCCGCTGGACAGGCTGCCTCTGCTCTCCCAGCTATTGCCGAGACACGCAATCGGCCCGTGCACTAGATGAGCCGCATCTGCAATGGGGATCAGTGTAATCTGGGCCCCGTCAAAGGAGCAGCCACCCGAAGCCTCCCCCGGCACAGGCCGGGGACAGGGCGTGCTTTTGGGAATTTTGTTGCCGCAGGATACCTCCAGCCTTCCGTTAGACACAGCCGGCTCCATCCGCACACCCCCTTATTTCAGATAGAATTCATTGAAATCACAAGCCAAGCTGCCAACTTCCATCTACGCGATACAGCAATTAGCGCACCAAATCAAAGCTATGATCCGGAGCCTGCTCTTCCATGACATCCAGTACGGTATTCACGAATTGGGTAAGCAGATTCAGCGTACCCTGGTAGCCGATAATCGGATAACGATGTAGATGATGCCTGTCGAAGATCGGAAAGCCCACACGGAGCAAAGGAATTTTCGCCTCTTTCGCCGCAAACTTCAGATGGGAACTGCCAATAGCCAGGTCCACCGGGTCCTGGAACAGTAGCGAACGCATATGCCACAAATCCTGACCAGAATGAACCGTGGCTTCTGCACCGTAAGGGCTGGACTTCAACAGAAGCTCTGCTTCCTTCTCAAATTTCCGGTCCCCATTGGAGCAAACAATATGCACCGGCTCCATGCCCAGCTCTAGACAAAAGCCAATCAGGCCGATGAGCATGTCCGGGTCTCCCGCCATAGCCACTCGTTTGCCGTGCAGATAAGCATGCGAATCCATCATGGCATCCACAACTCGAGCACGCTCCTGCTTCAATGCCTCGGGTATTTCTCTTCCGGACAGACGGCTGATCTCTTCAAGCAAGCGATCTGTAGCGCGAATGCCCAGCGGGGTGGAGATGGAAGACACCTGCTGCCCCCAGGTTCGCTTCATATAGCCTAATGTTTTACGAAGAGAGTACTGCTGGATCGCCAACGTGCCGGCAGCATCTGCGGCCTTGGGCACATCCTCAAGCGGCGTTCCCCCGTAATAGTAGCTGTACTCTCCAGTAGCTCCTGAATCAAAATTACTGCTGTGGTCACCCAAAATGGTATACGTAGCGCCGAACATCCCCAGTATGCGCTGCATTTCCGCAAAATTTCCCGTATACCCGTCAAACCCGAGCAGTACATTCAGCTTCAACTCATGACCAGGCTGCGGCGTCCGGCCTGACTTGTTATACAGCGTCTCCAGCACAGAGCGCAGCATGGCATCATAGCCTGTAATATGTGAACCGGAGAAGCTGGGGGTATTGGCAAAAGGAACTGGCATATCCTCGGGAAGGGCTCCCTCCTGACGGGCATTAGCCAGGAAGGCAGACAGGTCATCTCCGATCACCTCTGCCATACAGGTCGTGCATACTGCAATCATCTCCGGTTGATACAAGGCAATACAGTTCTCTATACCGTCAATGAGGTTGCGCATGCCGCCGAATACGGCGGCATCCTCGGTCATCGAGGTGGAGACGGCAGGAACAGGCTCTTTGAAGTGGCGGGCAAGATGGCTACGGAAATAAGCCGTACAGCCCTGTGAGCCATGAATGAACGGGAGCGTTTTTTCAAAGCCCAGTGCAGCCATAACCGCTCCCAGCGGCTGACAAGCCTTGGCCGGATTCACGACTACGGCTGTACGGGCAAAATTCTTGTCTTTGTATTCCTTGGTCTTGGTGTACTCCAGGGTGTCGGTAACCTCCTCCGGCGAACATGGGGCCTCGAAGGCTCGTTTCTTCTCACGCTGGCGCACATATTTATCCTGCCGAAACAGCTGATTGTGATCGACAATATTCAGACGCTCGCTCATACCGACACCTCCGCAGTCTGCCGGGACGGCAGCAGGCTCCATACTGGACTGTTTATGGTCATATCCATATCACGTGCAAAAATCTGGAAGCCGTCAAAACCATGATAAGGCCCGCTGTAATCCCAGGAGTGCATTTGACGAAAGGGAATGCCCATTTTGTGATACACATATTTCTCCTTGACTCCGGCGCCCATTAAGTCAATATTCAGCCGCTGGGCCAATTCCTCCAGCTCATAAGCCGCTGGATCATCGTACAGAATAGTGCCTTCCTTTACATCGGGAAACGTCTTTTCGTAATCATCCTTATGGGCAAATTCGTAGCCTGTAGCCACAATTTCCATCCCCAGATCCTCATAGGCACCGATGGTATGCCTTGCCCGCAGCCCGCCAATCAGAAGCATCACCTTTTTACCTTCCAGACGTGGGCGGTATTTACGGATGACCGCCTCCATCTGCGGCATATATTGGGCGATGACCTGCTCACATTTTTCCTGAATCGTCTCGTCAAAGCGGGCAGCAATCGCTCTTAGGCTCTCCATCGTCTTGGTCGGGCCGAAGAAGTTATATTCCATCCAGGGAATTCCGTATTCCTGCTCCATCGTTGTGCACATATAATTCATGGAACGATGACAATGGATCAGATTGAGCTTGGATTTGTGCGCAATCCCCAGCTCATTGATCGTACCGTCCCCCGACCACTGCGCTATGACCCGCAGTCCCATTTCCTCCAGCAAAATACGCGAAGCCCAGGCATCACCGCCGATATTGTAGTCCCCGATAATGGAGACATCATAAGGCCCGCACTCCTTTAGCTCCCGGCGCCCCATCAGAAAATCGCGGATAGCATCATTGGCAATGTGATGGCCCAGAGACTGACTCACCCCGCGAAAGCCCTCACAGCGTACAGGAATGACCGGAATGCCCAGCTCCTCTGTCATCTTCTTGGCCACGGCCCCGATATCATCACCAATCAGTCCGACCGGACATTCAGATTGCACGGAGATGCCCTTAGCCAGCGGGAACATCTCCTTAATTTCCCTACAGATCACCTCTAGCTTCTTATCTCCGCCGAACACGATATCCTTTTCCTGAAAATTGCTTGTAATCTGCATGGCGGTAAAATTATCGATTCCCAATATCCCATTCGCATAATTACGTCGAGTACCCCAACTGTATTGCCCGCAGCCGATGGGACCATGGCTAATGTGCACCATGTCTTTAATCGGGCCCCATACCACACCCTTGGACCCTGCATAAGCACAGCCCCTTGCTGTCATGACGCCGGGTCGTGATTTCATGTTGGACTTGATAGAACAGGTCCCGCAGTTCACAAGCTCCTCATCCGCGATCTCAAAATGCTTGGTCCGGTCCTTCTTGGCCTTCTTGGGATATACCTCCAGTATCTCCTCTACGATCTGCTTACCCTTATCCACAATACTGCTCATTTGACCTATTCCTCCCTCCTGCGAGCTGCGCGTTCAGCTCCTCCCATCATCACACGATGATTCCGTCATTAAGCCTTCTGGCTACAGCCTACTGCCCGGACGCCTCAGCTTTGTTAATTGCGGTTTCTTCATCCTCAATAATGCCGAATTCCATCAATAGATCCTCCAGCTCTTCCATGGAAATAGGGGTGGGAACCGTTAGCATGTCATTATTCAAAATTTTACCTGCCAGCTCTTCATACTCCGCAGCCTGCTTATGGTCCGGGTTGTATTGAGTTACAGTCATACGGCGCAGCTCAGCGTGCTGGACAACATTATCACGCGGCAAAAAGTGGATCATCTGCGTGTTCAGTCTTCTTGCAAGCTCTGTAATCAATTCCGCTTCCAGGTCCGTATTCCGGCTGTTGCAGATTAAGCCGCCCAAACGCACCCCACCGCTGTTGGCATACTTCAAGATCCCGCGTGCAATATTGTTGGCAGCGTACATAGCCATCATCTCGCCTGAGCATACGATGTAGATTTCCTGCGCCTTCTTCTCCCGGATCGGCATGGCGAAGCCCCCGCACACGACGTCCCCCAGTACATCGTAGGATACGAAATCCAGCCCTTCGTAGGCCCCCTCTTCCTCCAGAAAATTAATGGCCGTGATAATGCCGCGCCCTGCACAGCCGACACCAGGCTCCGGCCCACCGCATTCCACGTTCAGAATGTCACCGAAGCCCTTCTGGACAACGTCCTCCAATTCCAGGTCCTCCACCGTACCCCTTTCAGCCGCCAGATGCAGCACAGTCTGTTGGGCCTTCGTATTCAAAATAAGACGGGTGGAGTCTGCCTTGGGATCACAGCCTACGATCATAATTTTTTGTTTGAATTTGGTCGCGAGTTGAGCCAGTGTATTCTGCGAGGTTGTCGATTTGCCGATACCGCCTTTACCGTAAAACGCAATTTGTCTCATATTTTCTCAGCCTCCAAAATGTTCAATGGGTAAATCCGAATGACTGCCCTTAACTCCCTTATTACGCTGACTTCCCTTATTGCTCTGCACAGGATACATATAACGTAGAAATTTTACATATTCCAGAACGGATTCCTCAATATCCCCGCCGCATACAATAGACAGCACGCCAGCTTCCTGCAATGCCTCTTTGGGGGCCTCGCCTATGCCGGCCGACAGCAGCAATGCACAGTCATGCACCATGGAAAGGATCTCCTTCATCGTCTCGGCCTTGTCTCCATTGCAATCGGCTTTCCCGTGGCAGTAGGATTGCACCTTACGAATGCCTATGAAATTTACGATAATCCCGTCGCTTTCATAGATCATAAATTCCTTGGCACGGCCGAAATGCTGATTCACCTTCCCTCCGCCACGACTGGCCACAGCGATTAGGACTGGCTTTGAGGTAAAGCTCACTTCAGGCTTATCCCCAGATAACGGGCAGCTACATCCAGCCCCGGTTGACGCTTGTTTGGGGTGCGATTGTCCCTCCTTGCGTTCCATTCTCACTCTCACCTTCTCATCCAGTTCTTTCTGAAATTGTGCCCTTGCCTCTTCATCCATGGGAGGAGCAGCCGCAATGTTCTCCCATGTAAAATCCTGATTGCGATCCTCGCCCAGCAGTCCAATCGCATCCGCCCTGCACTGACGGCAATGGCGCATAATGACAGCTCCCGCTTCAGCACATTTCTCCTGCAGCTGCCGGACCAGACGGGGACGGGGGGCACGCATCCCTTCCTGCTCATATCGGCTACCAGGTGCGATGATGAGCGGCATAATGTTGTGCAGCACTGCGCCGTGCTCCTTGACCACCCTGGCTACCTCCGGCAGATGGGCATCATTGACTTCGGGAATCAGCACCGAGTTCACCTTGCACAATACGCCTCTCGAATCCAGCATCTTCAAGCCTGCCAGCTGGCGGTCAATCAACAGCCGTGCGGCCTCCTCTCCTGCATAGCGTTTTCCTTCATCGTAGACCCATCCATAAATACGGCTCCCCACCACTGGATCTACAGCATTGATCGTGATCGTGACATGCGAAATGCCCAGATCTACAATCCTGTCGACATGCCTGATCAAGGTAAGGCCATTCGTGCTGAGACAGAATATGACGTCCTTAACTGTCTCACGGACCCGGCGGAAGGTATCGAAGGTCGCCTCCGCATTGGCCAGCGGATCTCCAGGTCCCGCAATGCCGACAACGGACAGCTGCATCAGCTGTGCCGCTACGCCATAGGTCTTGTTAGCCGCCTGCTCCGGCGTAAGCAGTTCACTAACAACGCCGGGACGGCTTTCATTGACGCAATCGAATTTGCGGTTGCAATAATGGCACTGAATATTGCATGCCGGGGCTACTGAAAGATGAATGCGCGCAAAATAGCGATGTGCCTCTTCGTTATAACAGGGATGTCGTCTGAGGGTTTCTAATGCTAAGGGGGTTTCCGAGAGATCAGCCAAAGAGTCCATTCATTCCCTCCTCTCTATGTTATATTCCCTTACACAATTCTCTGTTTTGTCTGGAATATAATTACATCTTAGAGACAGGGACAAATACAGTCAATTCACTTCTCCATGAAATCTCTGTCATTTATCCTCATTTCACATATGTGTCAAATTTCACGTTAGGTAAGATATCACAACATTTACATGTGTGCGGTTACATTTTATATTCTCAATAACATCAAGACGTAAAAAAAGAGAGTCCGTAAATACGGCTCTCCTTTTGAGATAAGAAACTTTAATTTTTTATTATATATTTTGGGAAATAGTCTCCGCTTATCATTCCTTCACATCTATTTTCGTCCCATCAACTATCGTTCCATCGACTTCTTTTTCATCTACCTCTGCTGCCTCTACTTCATCCGCTTCGTCACTGCTCTCTTCCTCTATTAAGGCTTTTGGCGTGTAGAGCTTGGGAATCGGCACATTCGCCCAATCCATATCGGATGCAAAATAAAAGCTCGTGTAGGACGGCTGGTTATACCCGGTATTTTGACGCGCCACATCCGTGCGATACTGCGGATCATGCATCAACGTGTACAATTTATGCGTCGTAGGTTCTGTGCTCAGATAGATACGGATGGCTGAGCTATCCGCTGTACGGACGAGCATTTCCTCCCGCCAATCTCCGAAAATGTCGGCTACCAGCGATGGCGTTCCTTTCGTATAGTTGTTCGTTTTGGTTCCAGTGGCGGTCAACAATGTACCTCGTTTCCAATCTTCAATGGTTGGGGTTACATCAATTGCGCCGTTTACGATTTGTGTGGTCATATCGGCTGCCCATTTGATACTCATATTGGTACCCGGTATCTTCGTATCCAGTTGTTTGCCCGCTGCGGTCCACAGGCCTATGGCCCAGGTCTCCAGACCTCGCTGATCCGGGTCTATGTCACCGACCATTCCCCGACCTGTATCCTTGCCGGAATATGCGCCGTAAATGATTTCACCTGTTTTGGCATCCCGCAAAGAATAGCCATATGGAGCGTAAGTGCCACCTTCATGTACCATAAAGATTTCTTTGCCGGGGCGATCCGGGTCAATATCGGTTACATGCAGTGCATCGCCGTGCCCCAATCTGGCGGTTTGACCCGGAGTTGCACTTTCAGGAGGCATGACATCAAATGAGCTGTACAACAGGCTGCCATCATGGTCAATCGTGGCGGAACCGTATACGATTTCGTCCTTGCCGTCACCGTCCACATCCACCACGCTCAAAGAATGCGCTCCCTGTGTGGTCAAGGTGCCAAATTTCGGGTCCGTTCCATCACGCCCGTGCGGACCATCGTTAAATGGATTGGTCATTGGTGTCCAGCCACTGTCCACCATCCAATGTTTTTGGAGATGGCGACCATCCCATGTGTAGGTGGCCAAAGTGGAACGCGTATAATAGCCGCGTGCAAATACGGCATACGGCTTGCGGCCGTCCAGATAGGCCACACCTGCCAGGAAGCGGTCTACACGGTTGGCGGGTTCAATTCGGGCCATGGCGTAGTCGCCCCACATGAGGCCATCGTCATGACGCTCCGGCTCATAGCGGACGGTATCCAGCTCAGCTCCCGTTTTCCCCTTGAAAATTGTCAAATACTCTGGTCCATCGACAATAAAGCCCTCGAACTCTCTCAGCTTGTTTTTGTCGCTCCGTGATGGTGCATATACATCCATAAAGTAGTCTGTCAGGCTTTCCGCATCCTTTCGGGATAACGGATAACTGTACTTCGGAGCGATGCCAAAGCATTCCTCCAGCGTAGCAGGCCATTGTCCCTTGACCACTTCTTCATGCTTCGTCCAGTTCATGAACATGTTCACCACATGCTCATAATAATCCGAGCGACTCAAACGGTAATCATCCTCATGTGTGATCCCTGCTTTGCGATCCTCACGTGGCAGAGTAATATACTTTTCTTTTTTCGCCTTGCCCTTCTTATCAAAAGAAATTGTTTTGGTCCCTGGAGCCGTTTTGAACATCAGCTCGGCTTTACCATCGCCGTCAAAATCGTACACCATCATTTGTGTATAATGCGCACCTGATCGAATATTCACGCCCAGGTCGATCCGATACAGCAGCTTGCCTTCGGCCGTATACGCATCAACATACGTATTTCCGGTATACCCCTTCTGAGATACATCTTTGGAGTTCGACGGGTCCCATTTTACAAAAAATTCATATTGTCCGTCTCCATCCACATCCCCCACACTCATATCGTTGGCCGAATACGTATAGGATTCACCTGCGGGTGTTACCCCATCGGCAGGCTTTTGGAGAGGAAGTTCATAGTAACCCTGCTGCCATGGCTTCACTTTAGCGCTACGATCCTTTTCCCGCCCATTAACGACTGAAGCCACTCTGTATACTGATTTACCATTCCCTTCCTTATCCACATAGTTGGTACTGTCGGTCACTGTCGCAATCTTCTTACCGTCACGGTATACGTTGAAGTCCGCTCCTGTCAGCCCCGTTGAACCGTAACCGTTCACTTCTTGAGCCAATAACCGCCAGCTTAAAAAGACCCCTTCCTGCGTCACCGCAGCTACCAGTCCGCGATCCAACTTTTCCAGCTGAATGCTACCGCTACGGTTCTGTTCAACTGCAATGGCTGATTCCGCCTGTAGTGTCGGTTCGGACAAATCTTCCGCAGCCACTCCTCCAGTCGTGCCCGTCATCGCCAGCATCGCTGCCAACGCAGCGGTCAAGCTTCCCTTTCGCCATGCGCCTTTCCTTTGAGCCATTCGGGTCGTCCTCCTCAATAGTATTGTGATGACAAGCAAGTACGCCAAAATGATTGCGCTTACATAAATTAAATTCCCTATTATTATAGTTTTGCCGTTCCCTCAAACGCGTTTAAATATCCGAGGATTTCCCTACACAAATCCGTGTTGTTTACTCATTCCAAATAAAACAGCCCCCACCAAGGCTGTATGAAAACGGCATGTCGAGGGCTGAAGATAGGTCTAAATATTCGCATAAACGCAAAAGGAAATAAAAAACGGACAGTGGATTGTTCCCATTGTCCGTTTTCGTATTTTTCGCGCTAGTTACGGATTAGGATTCGTCTTGATTACTGCAACCTAGTGAGGGACAAATGAACTGAAATCGTCCCTGCTCGACTGATCCGCATGATAAAATACTACATCCCCGTCCTGTAAATGAAAGGTATGCCCGTACGGGTCCTTTATCTCTCGGTGGTAACCCTCCAGTTGCCACTGGTTCAATAGCGGGCCATTTATATACTGTAAATGCGGATGCTCAGCGTCCCCCTGACGCAGTGACTCCACATTAAAGCGGACGACGATAAAGCCCGTTTTCTTGAATATATCTGTATGCTCGTTTAGCTCCTGACGGCGACTGACCTCGCGCAAATCCGTGCCTTTGGTGACTGCGTACACATCAGCAGGCAGGCTATATTCACCATACCAGCGCTGAATCGACGCATTAGCGCGATCTACGTTAACCCCATCCGGCAGTTCTGTCTTTGGACCGATTAAAGTACGCACAGCCGCAGGCAGCACCAGCCAGTCGTAGCGTCCAACCCAGGTCTTGCTGCGTGCAATACGGTGGGCATACAGGGAAACATAACGTTCCAGTGTCAACTGGCTTTGCTGTGCTTCACTCAGCTCATGCTTGTATTGGTAGGCTGCCGCGTCCTGCATTTCCTCCATCGGCACATTGCGTAGCCGTTCATTCAAAATAACATAGCGCTTTTCCCGATCCTCCGCCGATCCCAAACGGATAAATTTTCGACTGCCGGAATGTGTGTACAGATCTACCTCTTCCCGCTGTAGCCCATCTTTGCTCACCCAATAGAACGATGGCGTGATGCGAATACCGTCCTTGGCGCTAAACATATTGCCTTTGGTCTTGAGGTCAAACTTGAAATGATAACCTGTCTTGACCGCCACATTTGCATAACCTTCATATGGGTGACTGCCGGGGCGAACGGGCAAGGTGAATGGCTCCGGGTTCCCTCTAGGCAACCCATCAATATTGCCAAGCCCCGTCCAATAGGACAGGCCGCTATGCGTTGGACTTCCTTTTCGCTGCCGAAATACCCGCTCCCAATGGTAATCGGCAATATCCGTGATATGAAAATCGTACATCCGTCCGATGACCTCTATATTTACCACATCATTGGCAACATGGTGGGCGATATCCGTGTTGGCATGGTGCTGTTCGGTGAACCCGTCCGGTGCATTTTCGGCAATGGTACGGAACTCTACTGTATAGTTGCCTTCATCCACCCATACGGGCAAATAAAAGTCTGTGTCGAGCTGCAGCACCGGAATGTCGATCCAGGTACCTCGTGGATAAAATAGTGTCTTTCCTTTGTCGTACACATCGAACGGAAATCGCACCTGCTTGGTTCGTACATATTTGGCATACTCCCGATCACCATAGCCAGGAATGTTCAAATGCGGACCTGCTGTCGAGATCGTCACCCGGAAAGGGCGCTCCAAAATAAGCGCGGATCGTCCCTTCGTAGGTTGGGTTTTCTGATTATGAGCAGCATCGTCCGACACTTTAGACAGATTCACTACGGGAGTGTGGACAGTCACCGTATTAATTCCCTGTATCGGGAACGTTTTATCCGCACCTCCATTGATATTTCCTTTTAAAATCGCATAGGTAATGTCACCGCTACTTGACGTATTGGGTTTATTGATCTTGTGCTTTTCAATCATATGGCCCGGGCTGTACAGGATATCCGACCCGATTTTTACGGGTTCAGGGATTTTGCCAGGAGTCGGCCCCTTTTCCTTGACACGCTGGTGGTCCATGATCGTTTGACCGTTGAATTTCACAGTATCGTTTTCCACTTCCACGTCTGGTGTAGCCTTCTGGGCCACAGGCTCCAGTGATCTTTGTTCATTGGGCACCTTCGGCATACTCTTGCCGCCATAAATATAAAGTGAACCCCCATCGACGATGCCCGGAGAAGGAGCCGGATAGTATTTTCCGTTGGTCGCTGATTCTACAGACGGCGGCGTGTAATTCCGTGGTGGAATCGTAATACTACCTCCCGGCAGTGCATAGTTGCGTAGCTGCGCGTTCTTGATACCGTACACCTCAAGGTTGTCGATCACCCAGTAGGAGTACGGTTTCACAATTTCGTATTTGTAATACTCCACAACCTTCATGTGCCGGGTATCGTTGATATCTTCCCATTCCAGATCATACGTGCGCTTCAGCTTGACGTTGTAGGTGCACTCGCCTTTGAGCTGTTGGTAGGTGTTTTGAAACAGGTAATTCCGGGCCAGCACGTTTCCGTACAGGCTTTCAGAAGTTGGAATACCCTTGGCTACATCAAAACGTGACGCGCCTCGCTGATCGGCTTTAATAACGGCAGATACTGTCGGGTCCAATTCGGCAGTTTCCAAGCGCAGACCTGGAACGGGGCGGGAGCAGACAACACCTTTTGTTGGCTGTTCATTATCTTGGCAATCTGAGGGTGCTCCCTCTTGGCTTTCTCCAGGCTTAGGACAGCCCTGAGCTTCTTTGTAATACAAATAAGCGGTAAACTGCTCAAAAGAACCGTCATAGGTAAATCCGGGTACAATTCCCGGCAAAATATCTCCGCTTGGCGGTTTACCTGTCGTGCTTTTCTTATAACCCACATACTCATATTTCGGGTTGGTTGGCGGGGTAAAATCATACGGTTGATCAGCTTTTAGTTCATCTTCTATTGGTGTAAATACGTTGTTAAGAGATTTTCCGTCAGTGGTAAAATGCTTGACGATTAGACCACTCTCCAGTTCAATCTTGAACAGGATGGGCTGGTAAATGCGGTACGCTTCAACATTAGCAGCACAATTCGGACAGGATTCATCCTTGATATTTTTAGGTCTAAAGGCATTCAATTTCATGTTTACAGTTATCGGAATAATTGTAGTATCCGTGCCGATTCCTTTCTTTTGAAAAGGACGAATATTTCCATCGGTCGTTCCAAGACTTATAGAATCACTGTATTCTGCGTAGCTATCTTGTCGCGATTCACTAAAATATTTGGATGGATCTGATGCCGTATATAGTCGAGCCTCAACGTTTTTAATCTTCCTTCCTGGAAATTGAAACTTGTATGTGAAAGTGGCCTCCCCATCCATACCTTTGTTGGGTTGTTTATGATCGGTGACCCATATATTACTGCTATTTTTCCACATGTCAAAGTACATCATACCAACAAAGTAGCGATCATTCTTATCTGCAAAATAGGAGAGCGGCGTAACTTCCGTATCTGCTGCTACTTTGTCAATGGGAAAATAAAAAGGCGGGAGTTGCAATAGCAACAGAACCCCCGCCAGCAATACGACCATAATACGTTTGGCCTTCTTCATCAGTCTAATTTCCTTTCCACGGATTGACCATCAACGGAATAAAGTCATCTGCTGCCAAGCGGAATCCGATATATTCAATATCTCGCAACTTAAAGGATTTATAGTTCTTAATCCCGTTAAAAAGCTCATCTCCTGATGAATAAATAGGGTAATATAACATTCTTGTACCATCGCCGTTGTCCGTAGTCAGTTCTTCAACAGCATAACGATAGCGTGTATCATTATTCTTTGAGATGTAGAAAAGATTCCCTGCGGTAGATTTAGTTTTGGCTCTAATTCTTAGGTAAGGCGTACCTTTTGCGTTGGTATAAGGTTCAATACTGTAAACGTCACGTACTAGCTTTAGAGGCAGGTCAGAAACTTTGAAAATCATCACTTTGTCATATACTTTTCCTTGGGCATCTTTTAAAAGATATGGGTTAGACGTGAACGCCTTCTTATACGGCTCGATACTTACCGTCTTATGCCCCGTATCCTCCAGAGCAGCAATTTCCTTCTTTCCAATCCAGACCCAGCGGCTGATCTTATCCCACTCCACCGTTTGTCCCAGACCCTCACTTACCAACCGCAGCGGCACAAAAGTACGGTTTTGCTTCAAAATAATCTTCGTTTCATACGTTTTGGTCTGCCCATCCACGGTAGCGGTGTTTTGACCCACTGTCATGTTAACAGCATGTGCATCATTTTTAATCGACACAGCCAATTGACCGCCTGTTTTCTCCCAGCCTACCTTAGCCCCTAGTGCTTCGGATACAAAACGAATCGGAACCATCACATAATCGTTACTATCCTGAAAAGGTTTAGCATCTGGAAACTGTATTTTTTTGGCGTTTAACAAGACTTCAATGGGTTTGGTGCTGCTTGCCGCCTCCGTCGTTGGAATCGTACTTGTCGCGCCCCATAGCAACGTGGCTGCCGTCAAACTCAACATCCATTTTTTCATACTCATCTCTCTATCCCCTTTGTCAGCTTAAACTTTAAACTATGTATATCATCTCTAATCTCATAAACTTATCGCATCCCCACTTTCGGAAAATACTGGATACAACTTATATATTATAGGGTTTCCCTATTACAAAATCTATAAGAAAAACTTCTAATACAAAGTATTCCAAACAAATAGACTCTATTGAGCAATCAGCAATCCCTCCCCCTAAATCATAGAACTGACTCTTAAAAAAGTTATACTTCTGAAAATCCCAACAAAAAAGGGCTGCCTCTCCCCTATGAAGGAAGAAACAGCCCGTGTGCTTCACGCGCAATAAAACTATGGATATATCAGATCATACCACCATATAGATTATTCCAGCATCATCCAATATTTCTTACATCATAAATCATACCGGACTAAAAATCAAACGTTACTTTTCTCTCACGAAACATTCCACAGATCATTCATGAATACCTGAACTTCCAGCTTGATAGAGTTGCTCATATACGTCCTTGTTGACCATCCTCAGCCCAAAACATCTGCGAATACGCTGTCCCGGCTTGGCCTTGAAAGTCACTGTCGCTTGATCCTTACCCTCCAGATATGCAGCCGGAATAGCGGCATTCACGTTGTAAAATTTATCGGCTTCATCAAAACCTTCACTAAAATGCTCAAGCGGATGACCGTTAATCAAAATATCAAAACCACAGTTTGGCATTTCCAGCGTAGCCGTGTAGGTAATAACCAACAGCATCGGAGCAACCGGATTTGTCTTCAAATCGAAAGAAAACCAACCGTCAATTCCCGCATTCCGATAAGGTCGGTTATTCACATATCCGGTGCGAGTCGAGGCATCTCCCTGGAAGTTATGGTCCCGCTCCGGCTGCATTTCTCCGGGTTGGGCAAAATCAATCGTACACTGCTCCAGAATCGCCAGCTTTTCGCGTGCCGCTGTGTATTCCTGTTCCGCTTCCTGCCACGCTTCCTTCGTAAAAATGTCCCAGTATACGGAATACGTACGGTCATGCATTTTATACAGAGGAGACAATTCCACATCCCGGGGATGCCCTGCATTCAAGGTACGAAACGTATTCGTCTTGCCTTCCACGGGCTGTATCCAAGCATCCAGCTTTTCCGTTTGGGGAATGAATACGGGTGTGTACAGAAACTCCTTGGCTTTAGGATCTTCTAAGGGTCCCAGATCGCCTGCCAGCACCAGCGGTCCATACATGACAGCCGCCCGATCCGGGTTATCCGGCATCTGCTCCAGTCTCAGCGACATCGGAATCGTCACCTCTACAGCATCCCCGTCAATCCACGTTCTGGCGATAGAGACAAAGCTGCCCGGTTCCGATATAACTGATTGTTTCTTGCCATTTACACGAATGGTAATTCCTTTTTCAGCCCAATATGGATAGCGGATGAGTAGCATAAATGGAGCTGGTTGATCACATTGAATCTCCAGCGTCGTATGATCCGTATCTGGATAGGAAGTGTTTTGTTTTATTGTAACGCCTGTGTCCTTCCATTCCAGCGTGGAAGCAATGAACTGATTGACATACAGCTTATCGTGATCGTGAAAATAAATACCGCTGCCGTAGCTCGCATGGTTTTCCATTCCTGTGCCCACACAGCATGTGAAATCGTCAAATTTGCTTTCAAAATGCTTGTGCCCGCCCATCGCCAGCGACAGAAAATACGTTACGCCTCCGTGAACCGGGTCCTGCGAAGCCAAAATATGATTGAATAGACCTCGTTCATAAAAATCCACTTCCTTGGCGGAAGCGTTCCACTGAAACAGATGATTTGTCAGCTTGAGCATGTTATAGGTGTTGCATGTCTCCGTCGTATGCGGTCCGATGCGATCATTCAAGCCATCTGGCGCTCCAAAATATTCTCCAAAGCTATTCCCGCCAATAACATACGAATGATGATCCACCACCCGCTCCCAAAAAAACTCCACCGTCTTCCGGCGCTTCGTGTCATTCGTGAGCTCATATTCCTTGGCAAGCCCAATCAGCTTCGGAATCTGTGTATTGGCATGAATACCCTGTAAGCAATCCTCTTGTGAGCTAAGCGGGTCCAGCACCAGCTTGTGCCAGAAGCACTCAGCCAGCCGCAAGTAACGCTCTTCCCCGGTATCCGCGTACAAGTCCGCCAATACTTCGTTCATGCCTCCGTATTCGCAAAACATCATCTGCTGCATCTGCTCATCGCTCATCGGCTTCATCATTCCTTCGAGCCAGTCCGCCAGCTTGCGCTCTACATCTAATGCCTTATCACAGCCTGTCAAATGATACGCATCCCGCAGGCCAGCGAATAACTTGTGTAGTGTATACAAGGGGGCCCAGGCACCGTTCAGGTCAAAGCCCTTCGAGCGAATATTTCCAGCAGATACCTCTTCAAAAAGTTCCTTTCCCCCTGGAATACCGGATACATATCCGTCACCATGCGCCGCCTGACAAACGTCCAGTTCATCCGTAATGTAATGTGCGATTTCTTTGAAACGCTCATCGCCCGTTGAAGCATACATCATGGGGCAAGCGGACAAATAATGTCCCAGTGTATGACCGGAAATAGTCATCGCTTCCCAGCCCTCATATTGAGGCGCTTTGGGCGTAAGTCCGGCATATTCCCGAAAACGCGCCAGCAGGCGGTCTGGTTGAAGCTCCAACAGATAAGATCGGTTCAGCTCCATCGCTTGTTTGAAGGGACCTTCAGCCAATACCACCTCGTTCAGTGCGAACGGCCTTGCTTTCATATGGGCTTTTGCTTTAAGAGTCACTTTCCGTTCCTCCTTTAAGGCGAATTTGGGATAAAAAAACGCATATCAAACACAACGAGCCGTTACGCGCCGCTGCCAGAGGTTTGCCCCCACTGCTGGTACAACTGCGTTCTCGCCTCTGTAATACCGGGATGAAACTGAATCAGCGCATGCTTACGTGCAAAATGGACCTCACGAATCGCCTCCTGTACCCGCTGTTCCCCGCCTGCTCCACCGAGTCCAGCGGCATGGAGCATGGAAGCGGCGGCTAATCGGCCTTGGGCCATCGCGACCAGCCCGCTTTCGATGCCGGTAATATTGCCGGCAACGTACAGCCCTTTGAGCGAGGTTTCCATTCGCTCACCATGCAGTGGAACATGCCCGCCTAGCTCAGGGCTGTACATGAATTTGCATCCGGCCACCGCTGCCAGCTCGGCAAGCGGGTACAAGCCGCCGCTGAGCGCCACGAAGTCGGCGGGTTCGACGCGCTCGCTGCCGGGAATGGGCGAGCCGTCCGGTTTAACGTGGACCAGGGTCACGGATTCGACCCGGTCCTGGCCGTTGACGGACAGCACCGCCGTCCGCAAACGGATCGGGATATCCCACAGACGGAAGCCTCTGTGGGGATAGCAGCACGCGATGAGTTGCTCCATCCGCATCGCAGCTGCCAGCCTACCGCCTGCGCGCATCCAAGCGGCAGGAGCTAGCCCCGACAGCTGAAGCAGCAGCTTCGCGGAGGCTGTCGGATCTGCCGCCGCACCAGCCAGCGGATTAGCACACGGCAGTGTAATTGCCGCCACCTTCACCCCGGCGACAGACAGCTCGCGGGCAATCGCCATCGACAATACATTCATGCCTACGATGATGCCGCGTTCTCCCGGCTTGACGTAATGAACGTTGGTCATCACCTGCGCGGCCCCGATAGACATTACGCCCGGCAACGTCCAGCCATCCAGCGGAACGGGAATTTCGGCAGCTCCCGTAGCTAGCAATACGTAATCCGCAGTGAACAATCCACAGGAAGTGGAAATTTCCCACGTCGTTGTATATTCCATACCATGCACGGAAACGCCGCAGCGAATGTCCACCCCAAGCTCCCTGCAACGGGTAATCAGCTCATCCGAAACGTGCTTGCCAACCCACCAGCCTTGACTACCTTCCTCATGATACTGCCCGGGCATGCGTCCACCCGGCTCTGTAAACTCATCCAGTACCGTGACTGGCAATCCTTGCTCAGCAGCCGATACAGCTGCGGACAATCCGGCGGGACCCGCCCCAATGACGATGAGATGCGCCATTTCATTCATGTCACAATTCTCCCTGTGATTTCATTCGAAAGCTGCCGTCCGGTTTCCACCACCATACCTTCCTCCAGCTTGGTCAGGCAGGAACGGACGGTACCGAACGGATGAACCGTCAGGCGGCATTCGTTGCAATGCCCAATGGCGCAGTATACACCTCTGGCCGTACCAGATTCCTCATGCCTTCTCAGCAAACGGACGCCGCTAGCCAGCAGCGCTGCTGCCAATGGTTCTCCAGCCAATCCCTGCATGGGACGACCGTCAAAAAAGAAAGATACCTGCCGCTGATCCGGCTTTGGTCCCAAAATAGGATGATTTACAATACGCATGCGGCTCATAAGGAACCTCCTTCTGCCAGCTGCCCGAACGTTACGGGACGTACTGGAGGCCTTTGCGATAACAGCTCCGCCTCCCGGCGGGCAGCAGGAACCTGATTGTAAAACCATGACTCCACCAATTGTCGGCATACCCTGCCCTGACATGCCCCCATCGTCACCCGCGTAGCCATTTTAAGCTGGCGCACGGTGTCCATACCTATGCGGCAAGCCTGCTCCATCTGTGCGATACTCACTTCTTCACAGCGACATATGAGCAAATGACCTGATGCGCTCCCCACCGTCTCACTTCGTCCCGTCACCCGCTTACTCATAGCTGATCGCACAGGTTTTAATCGCTGAATAAAAATCCAGCGCCGCCTGGCCCTGTTCCCGGGTATGTGAACTGGATTGCTTCAGACCGCCAAACGGAGCCTGGTATTCCACACCAGCCGTCTCCTGATTAACCCGAACCATACCGGCGTTCGCCTCATCCAGAAACCGATGAGCCAACCGCAAATCGCGGGTGAATAGAGAGGCGCTTAATCCATAAATAGAATCATTGCACAGTCGAATTGCATCCTCGAAGTCGTCCGCCTGCACGACCCCCAACACAGGTCCAAAAATCTCCTCCTGAATCAACGGATGGGACGAATTGAGTCCAGTCGCCACCAGTGGACGCACATAATATCCGTCGTCCGTCCCGGCGGCGGCTCCACCTTCGGCCAAAATGTGAGCTTCCCGACGTGCGAGTGATACATAGGACATGACCTTCTCGTATTGACCTGCGGATGCCACAGGTCCAAGATACGCACCGGGGTCAAGCGCCGGAGCGATCTGTATTTTTCCCACCGCTTGGCGTAAGGCTTCCGTGAACGTCTCATAGACAGACTGTTCCACAATCACCCGGCTGGTGGCCGTGCATTTCTGCCCGGCTGAACGGAAAGCTCCGCTGACAATCATCGCCACCGCCTGTGCTACATCCACGTCTTTCAGCACAATGGCGGCATTTTTACCTCCCATCTCGGTCTGGTATTTCATGTTACGGCGCGCGCATCGCTCGGCAATGCCCAAACCTGTAGCGGTAGAACCCGTGAAGCTGACCGCATCCAGTACCGGATGCTCCAGTAAGGCATCGCCAATACGGTTACCTTGCCCAATGACTAAGTTCAGTACGCCGGGCGGAAACTGCACCGCCTCGAATAGCTCGGCGACCCGTACTGCAGTTAATGAAGCATGTTCGGCAGGCTTCCAGATGACCGTGTTTCCGCACAAAAGTGCAGGGGCGATTTTCCATAGCGGAATAGCTACCGGAAAATTCCACGGCGTAATGACAGCCGTTACACCTAGCGGAATGCGCTTCGTGTATTGGAGCACTCCCGGCTCATTCGAAGGAATGACTGTACCGATGGAACGTACACCCTCTGCTGCATAGTACCGAAGCAGATGGACACCTCGCATGACCTCTCCGCGCATCTCGGTAATCGGCTTGCCCATCTCACGACTGGCCAGCTCAGCCAATTCAGGTAATGCTGCCTCTAGTAAACCGGCTGCTTTGAACAGATAAACTCCCCGCGCTGCGGGACTTAAAGCGGCCCAGCCCACCTGAGCCAGCCGTGCCGCATCCCCGGCCTGTGTAATATCGCTCGTTTCTGAAAAATGGACGACTCCCACCTCCTCCTTCAAGTCCGAAGGATTGTGAACCACCATTTCCTCGCCGGAAGGGCTCAGCCACTCACCACCGATCCAATTTCGGCTCTCCATCGTCTTCACCTCCATTCAGGATGATACTTCGCTTGGACGAACCGCCACCTCAAATGCTTCGCGAATGCGGTCATAATCCGCCTGCGGCAGCGCAAGTCTGGGCGGACGTGTCGGACCGACCGGAAATCCAGCCAGCTCCATCATATATTTGATGGACTGTACCAATTGCGGGCTGGCATCATAGTGGAACAGCGGCAGCAGCTTGCGATACAACGCGGACGCTTCTGCCATATTTCCCGCCTGCGCAAGTCGGAACAGTTCTACCCCTTCCTTGGGCAACGCATTAGGCACCCCCGAAATCCAGCCTGTCGCGCCGAACAATGCCCCCTCCATCGCTAGATTATCTACTCCGACCATGACCTCCAGCTCTGTCTGATCCAAAATAGCGTGAATACGCCGTACATCACCGGAAAATTCCTTGACTGCTACGATATTTTCAATTCGCGACAAGTCCGCAAGAATATCTGGAGTCAAGTCAACCTTGTAATCATGGGGGTTGTTATACGCAATGATCGGCAAGCCCACCTTTGACAATGCTTCATAATGGGCCGTTACCTCATGAGGCAGTGGATTGTAATTAATGGGTGGCAGTGCCATGACACCCGCAGCCCCAGCATCCTTCGCATGCTGAATCCAATGCACCGCTTGTTTGGTGGACGGAGCCGCCGAGCCGACAACAACCGGGACACGCCCTGCCGCAGCGTCAATTACGGTATGCACAACCTGCGACCGTTCCTCCGGGGACAAAGCCGCATATTCTCCCAGCGATCCTGTAGGAACCAGTCCGCTAATGCCACTTGCAATCAGATGCTCGCATAGCTCGGTAAGACGCTTATGGTCTACCTCCAGCTCTGCCGTGAACGGTGTAACCAAGGCCACATATACACCTTCAAAACGTGCCATATGCTTACCAACCCTTTCCGATCTTTATTTTCATATTCAGCATTCGGGAATGATGTAAAATGCTCACATCAGCAAAAAACCTTCTTTAAGCGGGTCCTCAGGATCCAACACAAATTGATGATGTCCCGTCACCCAAGCCGAGCCTGTAATTTGTGGGATGACTGCCGGATAAGGACCGATCTGCGTCTCCCCCACGATTTCAGCCCGAAACATGGAACCTGTGATGCTTTCATGTACAAACGGCTCATTGAAGTCCAGTTTTCCCTTGGCGTGCAACACCGCTACCTTGGCCGAGGTTCCTGTGCCACAAGGAGAACGATCGATCCCTCCCGGTGGGATGACGACGACGTTGCGGCAATCGGCCTGTGGAGCCACAGGCTCCCCGTAAAATTCAATATGTGTCAATCCTTGAATAACCGGATTTTCAGGATGTACGACCTCAACAACCGCATTCACCGCCTCCCGAATCTGCACCGCTGTTCGTACAATTTTTGCCCCATGGCTCTGCTCCAGTGCAAGACCGATGGAAGCCGCCTCTACAATGCCGTAAAAGTTGCCTCCATACGCAATATCCAGCGTGACTTGCCCGATGCCCTCTACCTGAATCTCCACTTCACGGCGGTACACAAAAGAAGGGATGTTTGTGAACGTTACTTGTCGCACCTTGCCCGCATCCACCTCCAGTTGCACTTGAACCGGGCCTGCCGGAGTGTCCAGCAATATTGCTTTTTTATCCGCAGCAATCAGTCCGCCCTCCATCAGCGCCGTACATACTCCAATCGTATCGTGACCGCACATCGGTAAATAGCCACCGGTCTCTATAAAGACCACACCAATATCTGCATCAGGATGACAAGGTTCTGTTAAAATGCAGCCTGACATCACCTCATGACCACGCGGCTCGAACATCAGCAAACGGCGAAAATCATCATGATGTGCTGCCATATAAGTCATTTTTTCCAGCATCGTACGACCTACCAGCTTAGGCGCGCCGTGAATGACCGTTCGCGTCGGATTGCCCCCCGTATGGGTATCAATGGTAGTAATTCTGCCTGCTACGATCATCCTGTTACCTCCCCATGAACCTCGTGGCTGGTAAAAACCTCTCCAAATCGGTCATAACGTAGCGGCTCTACCGGAATACAAGTGGATTCACCGCGTACCATTTCGGTCACTAGCTTACCCGTAACCGCCGCAAGACTAATGCCGTCCCCCTCATGACCAGAAGCGATATACAGCCCCAGTACTTCGTCCACCGCTGATACAATTGGCAAATGATCAGGTGTCCATGGACGCAAGCCGGTATACGCCCGCATCAGTGGTACATTGGCTAAATCAGGGAAAAATCGAATGGCTCTGCGGGCGATTAAGCGAATCACCTGCTGATCGACACGTGTGTCCATACCGACAAACTGACGGCTGCTGCCGATCAGAATGTTTTGAGATGCGGTTGGCTCGAATACCAACGCGACACCGTATTTTTCATAAAGCTCATCCACACACCGCTGACCGCCAAACTTGCTCATCAGATAGCCGAACTCCATTACCTTGCGGTTCCCAATGGGAGGCATTCGGGCAGACACCAGTATATGTCCTTTGCGCGGCATGATCGGAAGGTCCAAACCGAGTGAATGACCGATGCTGCGTGTCCACACACCTGCCGCCAATACCACTGCACCTGCATGGATAACGCCATTAGGCGTCTCCACCCCGCGGACGTTCCCCCTTTCGTCCTGAAGGATGGACTGTATCGGCATGCGCGGTAATAACTTGGCTCCCATTCGACGCGCGGCCTCGGCCAGTGCATACGTCATCAACACCGGATTCACAGTGGAATCTGTCGCGCACTCCAGTCCGCCCGGCAAATCTTTCGCTAAATGCGGCCATTCCTGTCGCAAATCCTGCTGATCCAGCATGCGAAACGGAAGTCCTTCCTGCTGCTGACGGGTTACCCACTGCTCAGCCGCTTGCATCTCCTGATCGTTTTCACAGACCAGAATACTGCCAGGCGCACGATACTCAAACTCATCCTCCAGTTCCCTAGCCAGCTCTGCCACCAGCTCCTGCGATACCAACGACATTCGACTGTCAAATCCGGGCTCTTTATCGATTGCCAATATATTGCCATCACAACGGGACGAAGTGCCTCCAGCAATCTCCCCTCGCTCAGCCAGCAAGACCTTCATACCGGACTTAGCTGCATAATAAGCGATGGCTGTACCGATGATTCCGCCGCCTACAATGACCAGATCCGCGGCATCATGTTTCATTCGCTTCCCTCCCTTCGACCGTTTTAATCTGCTTGTGAGGTATGCTTTACAGCTTGAGCGTAAAGCTTTGTGTCACAGGCTTGCTCAGCTCATCATAATCCCGCAGCTGTACGGTGAAGTTATACGTCTTGTTCCCTGCTCCGCTGTCTGCTGTTCCGCTAATCGTTCCTGTAAAACGGTCCAGTGTGAACCCTGCGGGCAGTTGACCGCCTGTCACCATCCAATCGTAAAACGGAACCCCTCCCTTGGCCTCCAGCTTAGCCATGTACGCTTTGCCTTTGACGGGTGCTGGCAATACCTTCGTCATGATTTCTGGCGCGAGGAAAGGAGTCAGGTCCTTACGCAGCGGCCAGCCCGCTTTTTCTGCTACCAGTAGCGAAAGCTTCGTGTTCATCCAGCGCCGGGTCGGGAACAGATGGCGCCAGCCTCCATTTTGTCCACTCAATCTGTCGACTTCTGCGAGCTCTCCAGATAGATGATAGCTGTCATCCAATGCAGCCGGTCTGTGCTGATAAGCCATAATATCAGGGTCATTGCCCGCCGCTTCCTTCAGCGCTTTGACACCCGGGAATGTGTCGCTGAACACAATCGCATGACCGAATTCATGCATGATCAGCCCATGCACATCCGTCACCTTGGACAGATCGGATTGATACCATTCTTCATCGTCTACGGATGTGAATGGAATCGCATCATCATAGAAATCCAAAATCAAACTATAGGAACGGTTCAGGTTCCCCGGGACGGTCACACCGTTACGTGTATGATAATTGCCGTTCGTGGCTGGAAAGCCCGTAGAATACGGCCCGTTCAGCCCTCTCATAAACACCCACATGCCTTTGTAGGGCTTATCATTTGTCACCTGTATTTCATTTTGCCAGTCGTCTCCTGGCAGATGGTTTACCTCCGCTTTGGCAGGAACCTCATCGAAAGGAGCCAGATCAAAGAAATAGAACCAGTCCTTTACCGCCAGCTCTGCGGCTTTTTTGGTAGCTGCATCATTGAAATAAGGCTTGATCGTATCGAATCTGTAGTCAAAATGGAGAGGAACTGTGGGCTCTTTATTATCGTCCTGATCCAACACGCGAATCGGAATGGACTGAGCGGTCGTGTGACCATCATTTCCAGCAACAGACATAGACAGCGTGTAATTCTCTATTTCACCGTTTCCTCCAATCCGGTCAGGATGGATGGCTAGCCGAAAATCTTTTTCCTCCTGTGCATTGGCAAAAGTCAACGTTTTGCTTGCTCCTTGTGCCGACAACGTACTTGGCAGATCCATCATCAGCCGGGACGTGCCCCGCGCATTCAGCGTAACCGTCACCGGAAAAGCAGCATCCACTGGCGGCTTCACTTTTAGCTTTACATACGGGTTCGCCAGATATCCTTGCCAATCAACCAGATCTATACCATAATCGTTCACCGTCCGGCTAAAAATGTCGACGACTTTTACACCCGATTTTGCCTCGGCATAAGCCTGTTGACCCGGAATAGCTGGTGTCAAAGCTACAATGAGAGAAGCCGTCAGCGCAGTCAGCCATATTTTGGTGTGTCTTTTATGCGTGTTCATTTGATCCCCTCCATCTCATTTTTGAATGACTTGCAAACGATGATAGTTACCTATAGCGCCACTGCGTTTTATAATAAAAGCAGCTCCTTAGGGGAAGAGGTCAGTACCTTGACACCGACATCTGTGATCAGCACATCGTCCTCAATCCGAACTCCGCCAAAGCCTGGAATATAAATGCCTGGTTCCACAGTAAGGACATGACCCGGCACGAGCACCGACTTACTTTCGCGGGAAAGCCGTACCTGCTCATGAATCTCCAAGCCAAAGCCGTGGCCCAGCCCGTGACCAAACTGCTCCCCATAGCCATAGGAGGCAATCACATCCCGCCCCAGACTGTCTCCCTCCCGACCGCTCATGCCAGGGCGAAGTCCAGCAATCGTCGTCATATTCGCTTCCAGCACAATAGCATACAGTTCCTCGTGCCGCTCCGACGGATTGCCGACGAATACGGTACGCGTGATATCGGATAGATAGCCACGCACATTTGCGCCAAAATCCATTGTGACAAACTCGTTCTGACCAATTTCCTTGTCACTGGCCAGTCCGTGCGGCAATGCCGAGCGCTCACCCGAAGCGACAATGAACGCAAAACCGCCTGATTCCGCGCCTGCGAGCCGAAGCTGATATTCCAGTTCCGCCGCAATCCGCCGCTCTGTGACCCCAGGCTGAATATAATTCAGCACCTCCGTAAAGGCAGCATCGGTAATACGCGTTGCCTCACTTATGGTCCGAATCTCTTCTTCGTCTTTCACATCGCGCAGCCGTTCAATTACATCCTCCGTTTGCACGTACTCCAACGAGCCCAGCGCGGCTTGAAGCTGTCCCGACTGTTGAAGTGAGACATGCCTGCTCTCCAAACCCAGTCTACGAACCCCCAACTTACTTGTGAGATCAGCGATGGTCTGGAAGATTTGCGACTCATGCCGAATCACTGAATATTCCACTGCCTGATCTGTTGCCTGCATCATATAGCGGAAATCCGTCACTAAAAAAGCCTCTTCTTGCGTAACAAGCACAATTCCCGCAGAGCCTGTAAATCCGGTCATATATCTTCGATTGGGCCCATGTGTAATAAGCAGTGCATCTATCCCTAGAGCCGTGAATTTCGAGCGTAACCGGGCCAGTCTGCCAGGAACACCCTGTAACGGTTTTGTCTTCTGACTGTCTTCCACTTTCACTCGTACGCCTCCTTATTTCCCATCTCTTTTCAAGGCATATGCCTTAGAACACACCAGCGCGTCCTAACTTCCTTTAGCCTTTAATCCCTGTCAATGTGATGCCTTCAATAAAATAACGCTGCCCTATAAAAAATATCACGACGATCGGAGCCAAAATCGTGCTGGAAGCCGCCATCAGGTAAGGCCAGTTGGTATTGTTCAATCCCCGGAAAGTCGCCAGCCCCAGCGCGAGCGTAAAATGCTTTTCGTCACTTAAGTAAATAATCGGGCCCAAAAAATCGTTCCACACATCAATAAATGTAAATATTCCGATCACGATCAATGCAGGCGAAGATAAAGGAATAATGACGCGCCATAGTACAGTCAGAGGCGTACCTCCGTCCATATAAGCCGCTTCGTCCAGATCGCGTGGAATCGTCAGCATGAATTGTCGCATCAAGAAGATGTTAAATGCCCCTCCACCGAACCATGCAGGAACAATGAGTGGCAAAAATGTATTCAGCCCGCCCAGCTCACGCCACATGACGAAAGTGGGAATCAACGTCACCGCGTAAGGCAACATCATCGACCCGATCAGCAGGGAAAAAATCAGATTACGTCCAGGCCAGCGCAGGCGGGCAAAGGTAAACGCCGACACAATCGAGGTCAACATCACTCCTGCCAGCACACACACCTCAATCATGAACGTATTCATAAAATACCTGCCGAACGGTACTGAAGTCAGCGCTTCCGGGTAATTGCTCCATTGAAAAGGAGAGGGTATCCACTCTGGCGGGAACACGAAAATTTGCGATGTCCCCATCAGAGAGCTACGAATGAGCCATACAAATGGCAACAGCATTAACGCACTGCCTATCATTAAAACGATATACAGTACAACACGGCTGATTGAGAATGGTTTGGAACGGGTGGGGGTAGCAGGACTACGGGAGCGTTCAGGCTGTGGAAGCGGATGATGTGGTGTTTCTGAAGAATTGACAGAAGAAGTGACCTGATTCATGAACGTTCCCCTCCTTCATAGTGAACCCACTTTTTGGACGTGGAGAAAATCAGGACGGTAAGCACCATGATGACGAAAAATAAGATCCAAGCCAGAGCTGAGGCGTAGCCGATTTTAGTCTCCGTAAAGGCCGTACGCCATAAGTAGAACACATAGAACAGCGTTGAATTATTCGGCCCCCCGTTGGTCATAACATATGCCTGATTGAAGGCCTGAAAGGTGCTGATTAAAGACATGACCAGATTGAAGAAAATGGTTGGTGTCATCGACGGAATGGTAATGTGAAAAAATTTATGCCACCTATTGCCGCCGTCCACCTCAGCTGCTTCATACAGATGAGTGGGAACCGACTGAAGTCCCGCCAAAAAGATAATGACCGTGTTCCCGATCCCCCAGGTGCTCATCATGATCAGGGAGGGTATTGCAGTGTTCTCGTCATAAATCCATTTGCTCCCCGGCAGTCCAACGCCCTCCAGCAGCGAATTTAACAGACCAAAATCCGGGTTGAACATCCACAGCCACAACATCGTGTTAGCAATACTCGGTACAATAGTAGGTAGATAATAAATCGTACGAAACACCGACAACCCCCTCACCTTTTGATTTAATAACAGCGCAATGATAAAAGCCGCCGCCAAGCCTAGAGGTACGCTGCCCAGTGCATAATATGTGGTCACGAACATGGATTGGGAAAAGGTATTATCTTCAGTCAAAATGGTTCGGTAATTATCCAATCCAATAAAGGTCATCTGTCCGCCAATCGTCCAATCGGTTAAGCTGAATACGAACGAGGCCGCGATCGGTCCAATTGTAAAAATCATTAATCCGAGGATGGCAGGAAGCGCGAATAGCAGACCCCAGTTTCGCTCCATGCGCATCATTCCTGATTTTGGTCGCTTCATGGGCTGTTCTCCTTTCGCAGCTGTCCCGCCGCATTATTCATCCGGGTATACGCCTTGAAGCAATGGCTGAATGATAGGTTCCAGTTCATCCAGCGCCTGCTGCGGCGTCTTCTTGTTCGTCCAGATTAGATCCAGCCCCGGGGTCAGCTTGGAACCGATATCAGGCCAGTTGCGAAGGGTCGAAGTGGACGGCTTGATCGCATAATCTCTGGCATACTCAATGCCAGCCTTTTGAAATTCCGGTGGATGCGCGGCATTGTTGGTCCATGACTGGATAGCCTGCTCATCGGTATAGTATTTTTCCTCGATAGGCATCCAAAGACCGGACTTGAACAGATCCACCTTTTCGGGATTGTTATGGTACAAATAAAATTCGAGTGCTTCCTTCGGGTGCTTGGTGCTCTGGAAAATGACCGTGGCTCCCGCAACAATCATTGTTTTGGGCTCTTTTAGCTTCGGCAGAACGCCGATACTCCATTGCAGCTGCTTGTTGTTCGAAAAATCGAGCAGAGACCATGTTCCGTCTACCACCATCGCGACCTTCCTCGTCTGGAGACGAATTGTATTGGACGGCATGTCCTGCTGCTGGATCAAATCAGGAGAAACATGCTCCTTGAACACCAGATCCTGCAGCTTCTGAAAAACCTCCACCGACTCAGGACTGTTCAGGGTGTACTTCTTGCCCGTTTTGTCAGTCAAACCTCCGCCGTTGCTTGCTAAAAGCGGTCCCCAGGAGCTGCGGTCATTGCCGAAGGCAAAGCCGTACTGCACAATATTTTTCGGATCAAATCCACTGTCTCCCGGATGCTTGCCGTTCTGATCCTTGGTTAGCTTTTTGGCAATTTCCAGAAATTCTTCCCATGTCCACGCTTTTTGAGGATCAGCCGGAGGGACGGGTACCCCTGCTTCTGTAAACAACTCCTTGTTGTAAAATAACTGCATCACTTCCAATGCGGTGTAATTGCCGATAGACTTGCCGGGTTCGCTGTAGAGATAGGAGGATTTGAGCTTGTTTTTTAATTCGGGATATTCGTCATAATAAGAGGATAAATCCAGGAGTCTGCCTTCACTTGCCCATTTCATTGTGAGGGAATCACCCAGGTAGGCGATATCAGGAAGCTGATTGGCAGCCATTAACGTGTTAATTTTCGTCGTGTAGTCACCAGGGACATGCTCGCCCTTCACCCGGATGTTCGGGTGGAATGCATTAAAGCTTTGAATCATTTTTTCCATCGCCTGCTTCTCATCATTGCTTCCCCAGTACATGAACTTGAGTTCGACCGCATTGGGATTAGCCGGTTCGCCAGCGTTACCACTGCAAGCCGTCAGCCCTGTCAACATCACCGTCATCACGAGAGCCATCCATGTCCGTAACCTTCGTTTCAGCAAATCAACCGGCCCCTTCCTGAACTGGTTTCTCCTTACAAGCCTATTATGCGCTGAGAGCCCAGAGCCGACCACCCAACGACTCCAGACTCTCTTTGTTTTGGTATGATTTTTTTAACAGCGCGTTTACAAAAATGTTTTACGAAACTCCGTCGGGGTCAGTCCAGTATGCTTTTTAAAGGCAATGCTAAAATAGTTCGTATCTGTGAATCCCACAAGCTCCGCTACCTCCGCCACCTTGCGATTCGGGTCCAGCAGCAGTTCTCGGGCTCGCTCAAAGCGAACACGCGTCTGGTAGTCGGCGAAGCTTTCACCTGTAACCTGCTTGAAACGGGCACTCAAATATTTGGGGCTCATATTCATGTACTCTGCCAGACGGTTCAGCCCTCCATCCTCCTGAAGATGCTCCCGAATCCATTCCTTGGCCCGTTGGAATTTGCGGGGAATACCCTTCTCGCGTGATTCTCGGACATGACGACCCACCCGAACAAAATAGCGCGATACATAATCAATCATCTCGGGCCCATGTCGTAATCGGGACAGCTCCAACAACGGGTCATGCTCCTGCATGGACGTTTGTCCTACAGATGCATCACTCTGAACGATCCGCATGACGAACAGCACGAGCTGGGTGACGATCATTTTCACCTGCTTGAATGGCAACCCTGCCAACTGTCCTGACCATTCCTGTAAAATCGCATGTACGGCAGCATCATTACCGGCTCGAATTTCCGTAATCATCAGCAGTTCCTTCTCCAGTAATTGACTGCTGTTTGGCTCGGCCGCCTGAATGCTCTCGTAGGGGATGATCTGGCTATAGCCCACCCACCCCCGATGCTCCGCCGCTTGCACGGCTTCCTCATACGCCTCGGGAAGTTGCTCCATCCGTTGTACAGGACGGCTAATCCCGATGGACACGCCCTGACTCAATCGTTCCTGCACGGCCTGCCGAATCTGCTGTGCCGCCCGCTCCGCCGCCCTGCAAGATGCCGTCGCCAGCAGCACAACACGCCGATCGCGGGAAACCGCCGCACCATGCGCCTTCGCCCCGGCTGCTGCCGCAGCCTCCCCCGTCAGTCCGGCGAATATATGGCTGCTTTTATGCATGGAACCGTGTGGCTTGCTAGTGGCGGTTGCCTCTTGCTGCGACGACTCCTCCAGCTCGCAGCACAGCACGGTATAAGGCGGCCCACTCGTCTCGCCGAAAAATCCCAGCCCGTCCATCTCTCGAATGACCTCGGCTGCAGGACGCCGCTGCTGGAGCAAATCCAGCAGTAGATGCTCCCTGTACAATGGCTCCAATGAACGATGGCGGTGAATGGCTTCCTCCTCGCTTCTTCGCCATTGTGCAATGCGATCCTCAGCCCGGCTCAATGCCGCTTCAAAATCTCCGCTGGTCACCGGCTTGAGCAAATAATCGACCGCTTGAAGCGAAACTGCCTGACGAATATACGTCATAGATTCGTACCCTGTTAGAAATAATAACGGGGTCCGCTGATCCTTTTCCCGAATGGTTTTTGCTACGTCCAGTCCACTCATATCCGGTAAATTAATATCCAGTAAAATCATGTCCGGTCGCTGCTCCGTATACAAACGTAATGCCGTTGTGCCGTCCTCCGCCACATCACTGACTTCCACTGACAGGCCACTTTCCGCCACCATCAGCTTCAGTCCTTCCCGAATATGATATTCGTCGTCCACAATCAGCAGCCGGTACATGCCATCCTCCCCTTTCTTATTCGGTTCGAATGGGTGCAAGTAAAGTAACCGAGGTGTACTGACCCGGCTCGCTTGTCACGGACAGTCCATATTGCGGACCATAATGCCGAAGACGTTCATGTACATTGCGCAACCCAAAGCCAATAGCATTCCCCCGTTCCGCATCCAGCGACTTCCGGATATCGTTCAGACGCTCGGCTCCAATACCGCCCCCATCATCACTGACCGTCAAACGCAACATATCCCCTTCCCTTGTACCGGATAACATGATATAGCCACGGTCGGTGCGCCCTTTTAAGCCGTGGTAAATAGCATTTTCGACGAGCGGCTGGAGGATTAGTTTGGGTACATAAAATCCGCAAATATCCTCCTCGACCTCACAAATCCACTCGAACGAATTCCTAAACCTGAACTGCTGCACCTTCACATAGGCGCTTACATGCTCGACTTCCTGTCCCAAACTGATTTGTTCTCGGCCATAACTTAGCGAAATGCGAAAACATTTACCAAAGGCACCGATTACCTCTGCCATATCCCGTTGCCCATTCGCCAAGGCCATTCCCTTCAGTGATTCTAGCGTGTTGTACAAAAAATGCGGATTAATCTGCGCCTGAAGCGCGCGGAACTCAGCCTGCTTACGCGACAGCAACGCTTCGTAGACCTGACCGTACAGTTCATGATTTTTTTGCATCATATGAAGAAAACGCTCCCCGATCTGCCCTACCTCATCCTTAGGATTAAAAACAACGGAAGTAGGAGCTTCGAAAGCTTGGGCTGAGCCTGTAGCGCTCACACTCCCATCGACCGCCATTAATCGGCTCAATTGAAGCAGGGGGCGACGAATCGTGTCACTCAGCCGATAAGACAGCATCCAGCCCAGCATCAGTGCAACCAGAAAAGTCCAGATGGTCCAGGCACCAATTTTCCGCGCATCCTCGAACAGCACAGACTGATCGACTTTTTGCAGCAGCGTCCATTGTCCTTCATTTAACGGGCCGTAAGAGATCATCGTTTGGCGACCGTTCCATGTTCTCCAGTCCTTCGTAAGCACTGGCCTATCCACAGCCGATTTAGCAATCTGCCGCAATAGCGCTTGATCCGCAACGCTTTGCTCCGGCAATCGGTATACAGGCTCGCCCTCCTGATCCAGCACCCACATCTGGGTATTGCCGTCTGTCTCATGAAAAGCAAGCCCCCGAAACAGACTAGCCTTGTCGATTTCCAGCAGCAAAAATCCGAGGGGTGCGTAATCTCCAGTCGTTTTTCGAAGTAGCTTCCCCACATAGATGCGATCCCTCGCCATCCCGCGTCCTGATTCAAACGGCGAATGAGCCATCCACATCATGGGCCGCTCGGCGAGCAGGCGGCGATAGTACACACGTGCTTCCTCTAATGTAGGAAGGCCGCCAAAACGGACCGAAACATTCCCCTGATAGAGAGAATGCTTGAGCCCGCCATTGGCGGCATATATGAGAGAGGACGTGATATACGGCTTGGTCTGGGTTTGCGTACGGACAACCATACTGAGTGTTTCATCGTTCCGTAAATATTCATAATCATCTTCCGGCTTGGTCTCCAGCATGGACTGCACATCAGGATTGCTGAGAATGGCATTGGTCAGGTCATTCAAATCGGAAAGCGTCGCATTGACGTAATTTTCACTCATTTGCCGAGACTGCATAGCTAATGCTTCTGATTTCTCACCGATGGAATGGGCCGCGATCCGGTAAAAGGTAAAGGTCAATACCACCATCGGAATGACGGTGAGTACCAGCGTCAGTACAATAAATTTCCCACGGATTGTAGGAATCCCGGCGAACTTTTGACGACCCCGGCCTCCCATTCATCTGTCTCCCTTACACATAGGGTGGGAGCCATTCCCCGTGCGCTGCGATCAGGTCATCACACAGAGAAACGATATCATCTATGGACAGCTCTGCGGACGTGTGCGGGTCCAACATAGCAGCATGATAAATGTGCTCCTTTTTCCCGGTGATTGCAGCTTCAATCGTTAACAGCTGGGTATTAATATTCGTCCGGTTCAGTGCAGCACATTGGGGTGGCAAATCCCCGACAAAGGTTGGCGTAACCCCGTTACGATTCACCAGACAAGGTACCTCTACACAGGCTTCCTTCGGCAGATTGGTAATTAAGCCTGTGTTCATCACATTGCCACCAATGGCAAAAGGCTGATTCGTTTCGATCGCCTCAAATATATAAGAGGCATACTCGTTTGACCGTTCATGACGCAAATCCTGATCGCCCAAAAGCTCCTCACGCATCGTTTCCCATCGTGCAATCTGGTTCACACAGCGGCGCGGGTATTCATCCAAAGGAATATTGAAGCGCTCGATCAGCTCAGGGTATGCCCGTTTGATAAAATACGGATGATATTCCGCATTATGCTCGGACGATTCTGTAATGTAATAGCCGAATTTTAGCATCATTTCAAAGCGTACCATATCATGATGCTTTTCCTGCTGTTTAGCGGCGGCTCGTTTTTTAATCTCAGGATATAAATCTACACCATCCTTACTCACTTCGAGCAGCCACGCCATATGATTGATGCCTGCGATTTTTGCCTTTACACCTTCCTGCTCCAGCCCAAGGCTTTTGAACAGCTCCGGTATACACGCCTGCACGCTATGACACAGCCCTACCGTACGGACACCGCCATAAACGTTCATTACATTCGTCAGCACTGCCATCGGATTGGTGTAGTTGAGAAACCAAGCATCCGGGCACACCTCACGCACGTCTGCCGCAAAATCGAGCATTACCGGAATCGTGCGTAAATTGCGGAAAATGCCACCAATGCCGACCGTATCGGCAATCGTTTGGCGCAGACCGTATTTTTTTGGAATTTCAAAATCCGTAATTGTACACGGATCATAGCCGCCCACCTGGATGGCATTTACCACATAAGTCGCTCCACGCAGTGCTTCCTTGCGGTCAGTGTAGGAGCGGATCACACAGGTGCTCCCTGTTGTTTTTTTCAAATTGGATAAAATATTTTCTGAATCTTTCAGCCTTACGGGGTCAATATCGAACAACGCTAGTTCAAAGCCCTGCAAAGCAGGCGTCAACATACAATCGCCAAGCACATTTTTAGCAAATACCGTACTGCCTGCACCCAGAAATGTAATCTTGCTCATACTTTATCCCCCATTCACATTTTGTTCGCAGCTTTGCACTCCAAATGCAAGGATACCCACCGCCACTCTCCCCTTTATAGGAGGAAAGTGACGATGGGAAAAATTAGTCATGACTATGCGTTGTTGCCGCCCATTCAGAATACCCCCGCTGATTTAGCGGAGCTGACAGGTCGAGGCGGTAAGGCAGATGTTACCGGGGATGTCGTAGTTGGCGGGGTTACTGAATTCTCCGGGCCAACCGGTGTTACCGATGGAACCGCAGCCCCTACCTCAATCACGGTTACCTTCGCCATTGCCTTTAACTCTGTCCCTTCTACTTTGCCCTTCAACTCAAACGAACCTGGAGCAGCATATTGTGCAGGGTCTATATCCTCCCATTCCACAGCCACCCATTTAGTGGAGCCTTCGCCATACGTAGCTTCCACTACGCTTGGCAGTTCGGGTTTTTCACCCGTACGAGTCGTCACGTTTACTTCTTTTAAAGCCGTAATTTTCTCGACTCCCGTTAGGCTTTGTGCTGTACCGGAGACCAAACCTGCTACCTCAGAAGCATTCAAAGCACGGCTGTAGATCCGGAATTCATCCACCAGACCATTGAAATAAGGATCAGGGTATTGAGATTTGCCGATAAAATTATTTTTGGTCTGTCCCAGACTGGTAGGATTCAGGGTCAAGTTGGTATTGCGTCCCACTTCTTTTCCATCCACGTATAAAATACCTGTGGAACCTGAAAGCGTGACCGCAACATGCTTCCATACGCCTGTCGGCAGTACAGGGCCTTCAATCGTCTGCTCCTGTCCCTGCCCGTTGCCTTGATTGGTAATGGCAAACAGCATGGTATTTCCTGCTTTAGGCGTCAGGAACATATATTCATTCGTCCCGGAGCCGAAGTCAAAGATCCGTACATAATCGCTCAGGCTGTTCGCTTTGACCCAGCCGGATACGGTCAATTGCTGTGCCCGACTGACAATACCCGCCGGAAGCTGCACATAGCTGTCCTTGCCGTTCAGGCTGACAGCATTGCCTGTTTTACCCGTAGCCCAGGCAGCCGTTCCCTTCACGGCAGCATCATTGCCGCTGTCTGATGAATCCGCAACTACAGAACCGCTTGTTTCATCAAACTTGTAAACTGCGAGCTGTTCAAGTAACGGAGCCGCCGGTTCAGCTACCACCGTTACTTTAGCCTCCGCTGACAACTGAGAATCGCTGGCTGTCAGCTTGAACACATACGTTCCCGGCTCGGAAACGTCCACCTTTGTGCGCAGTGATGTTTTGTTACTGAATGTGACCTTCGCGTCCTGTGGTCCTTCAACCAGACTCCACTCGTTTGTCACCTTTCCTTGCGGAAGCCCATCATCCGTAGCCGTGCCTTTCAGAATGATCTGATCCGGCAGCTTTACCTTCGAATCTTTGCCGGCATCCACGACAGGTGCTTTGTTCGGATCAGGTGTGGTCGATGTCAGCTCTACCGTGTAGGAGGATGCTGTACCAATCTCCAATTTAAGCTTGTTGGAAGGCGCATACGCATTAAACTTCCCTTGTGATTGACCGCCTACTTTAACCAAATACGTTCCTTTTTTCAAACCGTCAAATGTAACGTACGTGGAATGGGCTTGACCCGGCGTTTGATTTTTCAGTTGGAGCCATACGTAATCCTTGGAAGTTGCCAGCTTGGCTTCTGTATATTGGTCCTTTTCCAGCTCGATATACAGCTTTTCCGTGATCAGATTGATGCGCTTGAACAGGCCATCCAGCGGCTTGATCGTATACACGTTGCCGCTTTTGCTCACCTCTGCACCGTAGCCCGTCAATCCGAAAATAGGATCAATTGCGATATCAGCACTTAACGTTTTGAGCGCACCGAACAATCCGAGATCAGCCTCGCCGCTCATGCCGCGCCAGCCGTTAAAAAGCGGAACATTTTTACCGCCGCCAGTGCCGTTCGTGCCGTTATTGCCTTTTTCCGCTTGATACGTCCATGCGACCGCCCCGATGTTTTCAGGGTCCGAGCTGATTTGCCCGGAGTTAATCGCTCCGACATTGGCAATTTTAGCTGCATAGGACAACCGTTGTTGTTCCTCACGGTGATTGTCCTCATGATGGCGAATCCAGTCATCCATCGCATATCCAGCAAGCGAAGTCGTGTACTGGAAGTTAAACCAGTTCTCCCCGGTAATCGTCACCGGATCGGTGTAGTAGTACCATACGGGCATGTGACCACGTGCCGCACGGGTTTTGGCATTAATTTTACTCATCATTTCCAGGGCTTTGCTTTGCTCGCCCTCTGTATCTATATTCTGTTTGGCTAACGTATATACAGCCTCTTCCCCTGTATTGTCATAGCTATATTCAGAACCGTAAGGATACTTTGTATTTTTAAAATTGTTATATTTGCGATCCATTTTTTCCTTGAGATCATTCGCTTCATCATCATAGCCTTCATCATGAAGTGCCTGAATAATATCCGGTGTGGTCAGTTCGCCCATCAAACCTGTTTCCCAGTTGTACGCGACTGGCCCTTCATACAATGCTTTGAAAATGTTATACGCCCGCAGCAAATACGTTTCCTTTGGATGCTTGTAAGTAACAAGATCCGGGTATTCCTTGGCAATCTTGTACATGCTGAAATACGTGTTGTATACATGCGGATAAGCATACCCTCGATAGGTCGGTGTATCGTTAGGCTCTGGCATCAAGAAATCATGAATTAAATAATCCTCATGATGTCCGTTCATCAGATTCGTCCAGATCGCCGTTTCCAAATAATCGTCTACGGCCCGCACCTCTTTAGCGACCGGAGACAGTGTGTTTTTCTCAGCCAGAAACTGTCCGTGCGTCAGACCCCAATCGTCTCCCCAGCCCCAGTAGCCGTTGAAAATGTTCCGTTTGGATTTGGTATGCATCATCCAATCGTCAAATACCTTGTCGCGCAGATCACCCGGTACATTCCATTGGGTTTTGTCGACCATAAATGTAGCGTGCCGTTGCAGCGCTTGATCAATCGGCTCGATGGCATAAAATTGTAGAACCGTTTTGCTGCCATTGCCGTATTCTACCGTTATGAAATTCGGACCCAATTTAGTAAATTTCAATTCATAAATGTGGTGTCCTCCAGCCTTGCTATCCGTCTCTGGAATAACGGTTCCGTCGGGATAGGTTACTTTGCTGATCGCCTGCTTGGAGCGCAGGTCCACCTTCGCCTTTTGATTCGTAGGCACGATCATGCCGGGTACGACTGTTGTATCCACCAAGTTTTCTTGGTACAACGTATCTTTTACATCATGCTCGTCCTTCACAGCCAGAAACTTGAAGCCATAGTTTTTGCTTTGACCGGGATTCAGGATCAGGCTTGTATTGGGCAAATAGCCCCGGTTGGTGGACTTGATGACATTGGAATGAATATAAAATACATTCAGCCCTTCCAGCCATTTACCTTCATTGGCCGGATTCCAGGCCCATTTGCTGCCCGGATGCTCCTCATCCCGCCAGTGATCCTGATATTCAAAACCCGCACCTGTTGTCGAATCAGGAATCAGCAAAAGGGAAGAGCCAATGCCGCTGGGACGCCCAGCTGTAATATAGGAGCTGTTATTGCCGACAAAGGAATGCGTCACCACTCTAGTTTCGTAGATCGCATCACCATTAGTCCATTGCTCATTAAAAGGCAGAGGCAAACCGAAATCGCCAATCTCCAATTTTTTCCCACTTGTATTCTGTACCTGTATATTCCACAACACCGAACCATTCGACTCTGCCGAATACGTTTCGATGACTTTAAAATTGCGTATGCCTTCTGCATTAGTAGAGTTCTCGTACGTGACAGTGACACGGTTACCACTGATTGTGATCTTGCGTGCGTCTGCCGACTTGTTCGTCCATGCTTTCGTCCAGCTACCTCCATCCAATCGATACGTGAACATCAGCTCCCCTAGCCACTGATGATCTGCGGTGTTCTGTTCAGGTGTTACCGTTGCGTTCATGACATACTCTGTCGGAAAAGCATCTCCCTTGATACGTATGGATGAAATTTCGCCATGCTCGCCTGTCTGAATCGTCAGCTTGTCATTGGATAGTTCATGGGCCTCTGCCGTATGCACTCCAAACAACACAGACGCTGTGGTTAAAAATAAAAACGCCGCCAATATTCCCTTAAATTTCATCAACACGGCCTCCTTTTGGATCTCGGGGTCCTGATTTGTTTGGCAATCACCTGAATTCTCTTCATTTCGCCGCAACCTCCTTGGAAATGTAAGCGCTACAACTCTATTGTACAAATCCTTGTCCATTGGTAAAATCAACATTTTCAACCGATTTATATAGGATTTCAACCTAATAGAGGGATACTGTTAGATCGGCAATCAACCAAGCTACGACAGATTTATCTGAATTAAGATTACAGAGGATGGAGAGACAGGAAATTTAGATAGAGAGCAAGGGAGGCATTTTTAGATATATCGGGGTGTGATCAGATTATACAAACGGACACCGTGAAATTGAGAAATTTAATTTGAGTTGCTGTAGTGGGGAATCGTTACGTTGGGTTTTCCAGATGCGAAGGTATTTATTTAATAGATTCGCTCCTAAGGTAGAATTTGGAGTCTGAGTATGTAAAGAATTTCTGGGATAGGGTATGGGGTATTTGCTGCTTAGTGATTATTTTCAGACATTTGATCCTCCCCGTGCCGTCATTCTTTAAAGTTCGATTATAGTCCATATTTATCTGTTAAATAGGTGGTAGTGAGAGGATTAGGCAAACATTTGGCACGAACGGGATAACGATCGCTTTGTCATCTGGTGCATAATAAAGATGTGAAGTGGGTGTCTGTTTGTACCGTGAAGGAAAGGTCCGTGCAATCGGCGTTAGTAACTTCCATGAGGATCGCCTGATCGATTTGATTATTCATAATGAAGTAGTTCCTGCCGTGAATCAGGTTGAAACGCACCCATTCAACCAGCAAATTGAAAATGCAAAATTCATGAAAGAGAATAATGTTCAGATCGAATCCTGGGCGCCTTTTGCTGAAGGGAAAAATAACTTGTTCCAGAATGAAATATTGGTATCCATAGCTGAAAAGTATAATAAATCCGTTGCTCAGGTGGTTTTACGCTGGTTGACACAAAGAGAAGTTGTTGTGATTCCAAAGTCTGTTCGTAAAGAAAGAATTATCGAAAACTTCAATATCTTTGACTTTGAGTTAATCCAGGAGGATATGGAGTCGATTACTACGTTAGATACGAAACAGAGCCTGTTCTTTTCACATCGCGATCCTGACATGGTGAAATGGATCGGTACCCGTAAACTCGATATCTAACCATCTTTTAAAAGATCACCCGTAGGTTTTGATTACGCCAAAAGAACCAACAATTAAAAGTATGGAGTAGATGCCCTAAGGATATCTACTCCTCTTTTTCGTTTGCGGCATCAATGTATTTATTAAGCTAATTTGCTCGTTAGTTGAGAAAACGACAGCCACTTTATCGTCTGCCGTCTCCTCGTGGTTATTGAACTATCGTTGATATTGGCATTATTATCGAAAAATACTGCATTTCTTTCCCTCTATGCAACCTGCGTAATAACAAGGTGCGCGGAAACTGGTCTTGTTCCTCCAGCTAATGGAGTGATCGTGAGTGCCGCGGCATTGCCAGCAGGGTTTCGCACTGTGAGTACTGAATTAATGACCGTTGTTTGCACAAGAGCCATTCCTACTATTTGAGAAGTACCTGTTGCACGCCCGACCACCGTATAAGCCAGATCAGCGCCGTTGAGTGTTAAAATGAGTTGACCCGGTTCGTTTACACCTACCTGAAACAAAACCTGATAAGTGCCAATTGTAGCCAAGTTAAAAGAGCTCGCATTTATACGGGTAATTGCAGTCCCACTGATTGGACCATCTTGCGGAAAACTTACGTCTGTATCGGGAGCAACAGTTGCTGCATTATCAGGAGGCATCAAGGCAAAGAAATCTGCAAAGCCTAATACTCCACCTGCCGGCCCTGCGGGTCCCGCTGGACCTGTTGCTCCTGCTGCTCCTACTGGTCCCGCTGGTCCTACCGGTCCTGCTGGTCCTACTGCTCCTGCTGGTCCTGCTGGTCCTGCTGGTCCTGCTGGTCCTGCTGGTCCTGCTGCTCCTGTTGGTCCTGCCAATCCAGCTGCACCAATTGCTCCTGCAATCCCTGCAAGTCCCTGTGGGCCAAGTGCTCCTGCAAGTCCTTCGGGGCCAAGTGCGCCTATCGCTCCTGCAATCCCTGCAAGTCCTTGGGGACCAAGTGCTCCTGCAAGTCCTTGGGGGCCAAGCGCCCCAAGTGCTCCTGCAATCCCTGCCAATCCTTGGGGGCCAAGTGCTCCTGCAAGTCCCTCGGGGCCAAGTGCGCCTATCGCTCCTGCAATCCCTGCCAATCCTTGGGGGCCAAGTGCTCCTGCAAGTCCTTCGGGACCAAGTGCGCCTATCGCTCCTGCGAGCCCTGCCAATCCTTGGGGGCCAAGTGCTCCTGCAAGTCCTTCGGGACCAAGTGCGCCTATCGCTCCTGCGAGCCCTGCCAATCCTTGGGGGCCAAGTGCTCCTACAAGTCCTTGAGGTCCAGCTTCTGCAATTGCTCCCGCAAGTCCTTGAAGTAATTGCTGACCTTTAGGTGGAGGACACGGTACCCGCACTATTTTTTTAATAACTAGAAGACGTCGTTTCTTTTTTTTTCCTTTTGGATGGCAAACAATTGCGGTTTTCTTTTTGCACGATTTTTTTTTATCCAGAAAACTCAACAGTTTCTTTTTTCTTTTCTTTTGGATGGCAAACATTTGTGGTTTTCTTTTTGCACGTTTTTTTTTATCCGGACAACTCAACAACGACACCTCCCTATAAATATGGTTCAGTGTACGCGAGTTGTTTATTTTAGGCATGGACGAATAGCCGGTTATTCGCTAGACTAAAATCCATTTTTAGAATATTGGGTGTTAAGTAGGTTGATGTTATACCACAAACCACACCACTCTTTCAATATGATTACATAATTTAAACCGTCCTTCACTGCGTCAACCAAAATCACATTTGAGTCTTTTTTGTACCTCACAGTGGCAGTGTGCTCCCTGTTCTAAATTCAAGTATCGTTCCCGTTCTGTGATAAATACAACAAAGCGTTCGACTCCGTAATATTTTTCTCCTAGGCTCACTATCCTGAAACCAATCCTGCTCACATCTTGATCCACCTTGTAGATTCTTCTGGTAAGCGCCTGGTCATCATCGGTCCATGATATTTGGATCTGTTTGCGGGTTTTTGAGTGCAGGCAGTAGAATACCATCGATTAGCGCTGTGAAGAAAGACTTGTCGAACGGTTTGCGCTGAATGAGTCCACGAAAAGAAGCCATTGAAGTAATGACCTGGCAAGCCATCTCAATGTCCGCGTGAGCAGGAATTTCACCGCGGACGACGGCTCGGTTCATAAGCTCGCGGTTTACAACAACCCATGGCTCGAAAATCCCGGCTGTTCCTGCTTCGGCAAATTCCGGATGCTGCAAAAAGGAGCCTAGGCCCGCTAGGACTCGAAATTTGCGTTCTTCTTCCGCGATCGATTGTGGCTTCAAAAGCACGAGGAGATCTTCGCGCAGGTTTCCTGTATCAGGCAAGCTTTCGAGCTCAAGATGATTTCGATTCATCCATGCCAAGGCGTCTCGGACTAACTCCGCCTTGGAAGACCAGCGGCGGTAAACCGTCGCCTTCCCAGCCTTTGCTCGAGCCGCGACCATGTCCATTGTCATACCATCGAAACTCGTATCGGCGAGGATGTCGATTGCCGCCTCGAGGATTTTATCATCCCGCGTGTGATCTCTCTTGCGTCCCAATGTTTGCGCAGGCTTTTCTGCCACAACCTCAGATAATTCGCCCCTCTCAGACATTTCCTTTTTTATTTTACTCATAAACTTAGCTCCTTTTAAAATATATATTAAGAAACTCATTAGTTCCGGAACTTTACAGTTTCGTTTTTGTGTGATTTAGTATCATTATCCCACATCCAACGGGAAATATATAGATGGTGCCCCATACCAAAAAGGAGATTACGACCATGCAGGACAAACCCGTAGCCTTGATCACCGGTGCCAATAAAGGAATAGGTTTACAGATTGCGAAGGATCTAGCGGAACAGGGCTTCACCGTGCTCGTTGGATCACGCAGCCTCGAGAATGGAGAAACTGCCTCCAAAAGCATCGGTTCGGATGCGCACGCTCTCCAGCTCGACGTTACCGATCAGGACTCCATTGTTGCTGCAACAGAGCGTATTCGGAACGAATTTGGTCGTCTCGATGTACTTGTGAACAATGCGGGCATATCACACGCAGGTAAACCGGACGATCCGTTTCCGAGCAGTGGCGCGACGAGCGGTCTTTTGACCGTTGCTTCGCTCGAAGACATTCGTTCGGTTTATGAAACTAATGTTTTTGGTGTCATTGCAGTCACCCAGGCCATGTTGCCACTTTTACGTGAGGCTCCGGCAGCACGCATCGTCAACATGGGCAGCACCGGCGGCTCCCTTAGCTGGAATTCCATTCCGGAAAACTCACATCGTGCGATGTTTGGGGCCTATTCGGCATCAAAATCGGCTGTTCATGCGGTGACACTTGCCTTTGCCTTTGCGCTTGAATCGACAAACATCAAGGTCAATGCGGCCTGTCCAGGTTTTACATCGACTGCGCTCAATAATTTTGCTGGCACTCGTAGTGTTGAACAAGGGGCGCGTGAAGCAGTCCGGCTTGCGATGATTGGTGCGGACGGTCCAACAGGAACGTTCTCAGATGAGGATGGACCCATCGCGTGGTAATTATAATTTATACAACAATGGTTAGTAGCCTAAGGGGGATTTCATGATGCGTGTTTTCGTAACAGGAGCGACAGGTTACATCGGTTCCGCTGTCGTCCGTAAACTCATTGATGCGGGTCATCAGGTCGTCGGTCTTGTGCGCTCAGACAATAGCGCTGCGAAACTAAAAGAGGCCGGGGCCGAAGTGCACCGCGGTGACATTGACGATCTCGACAGCCTTCGTAGTGGCGCGGCTGCTGCGGATGGCATTATTCATCTGGCATTCAATCACGACTTCTCGAACTTCGCCAGGACACTCACAGCAGATCTGCACGCCGTCGAAGCGATGGGGGCGGCGCTGGAAGGGTCCGGGAAGCCGTTCGTGATCACCACGCACGCCAATGGAGTGGCAGCAGAAAACGTAATGTTATTGCTGGCTGAGCGCGGAGTGCGGACATCGATCGTAGAGCTTTGTCCTTCGGTACACGGTGAGGGTGACACAGGATTTGTGCCGGGACTGATCAACATTGCCAAAACGAAGGGCTTCTCAGCCTATGTAGAAGAGGGGACCAACCGCTGGCCGGCTGTGCACCGCCTTGACGCCGCACATCTATACCGCCTTGCGTTAGAAAAGGCACCCGCCGGTTCACGACTAAATGGGGTCGCAGATGAAGGCGTGCCATTTCGCGACATCGCAAGTGTTATCGGTAAACACCTGAACGTGCCTGTTGTCAGCATTTCACGTGAAGAAGCAGATACCCACTTCGGCTTCCTCAGCACACTTGCAGCGCTCGATATCCCGAGATCAAGCGTTGCAACTCAGGAACTTCTGGGATGGCGGCCTGTGCAACCTGCACTGATCCACGACCTCGAACAGTCTCACTACTTCAACAACTGATTGGAGACGAGATCGAGAATCGATCATGGGCCGCTTAATAAAGCACTTGAGAAAAGCGAAGCAAGACATGGACTAACAACAACATGTATGAAATAGAAGTTTGGATATTAAAACGAGATCAACACGAGTGCATACCACACTAAGTGTTGTTATCTTCATTCGCATCAAACTATTCTGGCTAATCGTATTGTTAGCTCACTTCCCACAAGAATTTTTCATCTTCACTTATGGCATGGTTCACCGCGTTGGCTTAAGGGGCAAGTTCTCAAAAAAAATAGTCTCCTTATCAGAGACTACCCGCGATCTTCCTGTTTGATAATCATACGATAAGCGGTAGCTTTTCATCATTCTTTCAAAAAGGGCCATCCTTTTGCGGGATAGCCCTTGCTTTAATTTCACATTTTTTTGCAAAGAGAATAAGGGGCTGGATTCCTCCATTTGCACTTTTGCTTACTTTAATATTGTCTTTTAATTACAAAAAACGAACCCCGAATTGTTCCAGCTAGTTTAGACTTCTGCCTAGCAAACTTAAACTTCCCTTCTAGCTCCTTTGGTACCTCCATCCCCTCAGAAAGCTTAAAACCAACAGCCCGCTTTTTAGGGTCATCCACCGTATACATGACATTGATTGCAAGACCATCCTCATAAAAAACGTAGGTAAATTGGATATTTTCCACTTGAAAACGCGACGTTTCTAAAGGTTTAGCCGCAAACGCAATATCACGTTCTTCTCTCAAAATTCGGTTCACATAATCAAGGCTCTCCGGGCTTTGGCTAGCTGGTACAACCGTAAACTCATGCTTGTATTTGTTCATAAAATAACGGGCCTCATTAGCACGTAAACCAGCAAGCGCTTCTGCTACAGGTGAAGACTCTAAACCAACCGTAGATACATCTTTAAAATCAACGAGATACGACATTTCCATTCCTCCTCTTCTCTCTTTACGCCCTAACAGCTTCCGCTTTTCACCAAAATCAAATTCATTTCTCAAGTTGTTGTAGAAACACACTTATAGCCCGACTTCAAATTAATTCTCTTATCTACCACATAGTATACCAAAATTGATTCAAGAGAAGATTTTCAATGGCGAATTTGTTAGTTTGTTAAATAGTGTTCACATAGACTGGTATTCACAAACACCGCTTTTAATATTCGACCAGCGAGATAATACGATGCTGCCTATAGTTCCTCGAAGCCGGGAAATTAAGGATTCAGAGTATGTCCTACCAAAAAACTTTCGGCCTATGCCCTGTACCTCCATTAAGGAGGTTCAGATTCACAAGCCAAGACATTTCCATTCATGATGGTAGCCGTTAGGCCATGTTTGTTTGGGAAAGACCCTCTGCATGGAAGGGGGCGTACCCGCATATGTAAACCAAATAAGTACGATACCTATCTATCATGAAAATATAGATGCACGGTTGAAGAATTATATCGTGCCTATCATTGCGCTAAACTTTGTAACGGTTATACACGAGCGTCAAATGAAAAAAACCGCCGGGGACGACAAGTTGTTGCGGCAGATGATCGCCGCTATGGACGAAGGCTTTCGCGTGGTTAGAGGCCTTACAATATCCGCTAACGCCGGCCGCGCAAGCGTGACTAATCCGCAAACGACCGGCGTTAATGCGCCTTTTTATGAAAATTTATCATAGGATGCCGATCAGCCGACTGGTTGACGGATCCGTAGGGGAAATCGTAGCTTTGAGCTGCGTGTTTCACCTTTGGAAGGAACAGACCCGGGTCCCTACACCCAACTGGGACGAGCTGGAAAAGCGTTTTGAAGCCAAGGTCAACCGTTCATAACTTTTACCCGAGGAGTAATCAACCGAAGATGATTCTATTTCTACAAAGAAGACTTTGATCATTATAAAACAAGGGGCGTTCAGTTGCTTGAATCTCCGAAACTTATCGCGACAGCATGACGCGTTTACCGGTCTATATATTCAAATTAAACTGCAGTTCCAAGCCGCATTGGATCAGATGTCTCCTGAATACAAGGGTGTTTATCGGAGATCTTCATTCTGCGGTGTCGTTGAAAACCTTATTGGAGTTCCCCACCTCTGATGCCGTTCTGAAAGCCGGTGTCTGATAAAAATATAGTATTAGACTGAATTGAATATAGTAATAGCGGCAGCCTTGGACTGAAAAAGGAGAAAGTCCTAGACTACCGCTGTTCTTTATTTAACTAACGTTCCTCGTTAGTTGAATAAGCACGCTTTCTTTTATTACACAATATCTTCGTACTGTTCAGTATTTCTATCATTCATCTTTTACTTTTATTATGAGAAGTGTTAGACTAATATAGGTTTTATATACTTATTACCGATTACTAAGATGTGTAATCAATGAAAGGATTTGATGAATGTGGAATCGACTAATTTCAAAGTTATACCTGAAAAACTTAAAGGTAGGACGATTGAAGATGTCGCCATCACTACTAATGCTGTGGTTATTAAATTTACTGATGGTACTTATTTAGATATCTATCTCGATGAGGCTGCACAAACATTAAAGACATCAACAAACAAGCTGGATAGTTAACTCAACACTTTACACTTAGCTATCATTTTCCCAGCTTCCTCCTTCACAGTTTGCGTCAAATGCGACATAAAACCTCCACTTATCTTGTTCAACTAAACTGCCCGTTAGCTCAATGAAAAAAAGCAGCCCCTCATGAACTGCCCTACTGCTACTCACTTCAACAATAGGATGAGTTCATTCAAAGGCTACCTCATTTACCAAGTAATCCAACCACTCGTTCGTTTGTAACTGTGTAGGAGCTCGTATTCTTCACTACGCATCAGTCGTTTCATTTTTGTTCTATACAGACGATAATCATCTTTTCTTGCTATCTTACATTCTTTGTTGTAATGAACACTCTTGATTCCTTTACGGAAATCCTTAAGCTTCTCTTTTCTTGGATCTTTGGGCTTATTATTGATCTCCAGACTTTGCTGTTTCTCATCTTCCCAGAATTGAATCTCTTCCCGTGTAAACATCTTCATCCCCGTTGTGCCGGGTTAGATTTTGGCATTTGAAGCCATGACCTTAGACACAACTAATAGAAGAAGATCTTCGGATTGAACATTAGCTCACCTCTGATTTTATTCTCCCTTATTTTAACATATTTATAACTATCCTGCCCTTTAGTTTAATAAAAAGAGAGCAGACTTGAAGCGCCTGCTCAACATTGTGTGTTATTTAACTATCGTTCCTCGTTAGTTGTACGCCCTATCCATAGAAAGCCTCGTGTGCACCTGTCATATCTGGCATCGTGATATCCATGGTCACCATGTCCAGTTGCTTCTCAGACGAAGAAGACTCCGGTCAGCGCTTCGCTCAAAGCCTATTGAACGGTAAGCAGATTGAAGTTTTGGATCTGGTGCGGTTGCTTCTCTCGCCGATACCAGAGTTAGGTTGCGGGGTGCTGGAGGCGGGGTAATTTCCGATGAAATTTTCTGTCTGCATGCTGATATTGCCTTCAAGAATTGAACTACGAGCTGAAACTTAAGTATATGGAGGAGATTGGCTTGGAGTTTCTACTGCTTGTGATGTCGATAAAAACAGTTTAAAAGTAAAAAAGGAGAGATGGCATAAAAATAAGCCATCTCTCCTTTTTCATATATATAAAGCGGGTAATGGGAATCGGACCCACGCTACCAGCTTGGAAGGCTGAGTTTTACCATTGAGCTACATCCCGAAATAGATGCCGGTGAGAGGACTCGAACCTCCACGGTTTCCCTCACGATTTTGAGTCGCGCGCGTCTGCCAATTCCGCCACACCGGCTTATGAAGTTAATGGCGTCCCCTGAGAGATTCGAACTCCCGACCTTTTGATTCGTAGTCAAACGCTCTATCCAGCTGAGCTAAGGGGACTAATAAATGGAGCGGACGACGGGAATCGAACCCGCGACCCTCGCCTTGGCAAGGCGATGCTCTACCGCTGAGCCACGTCCGCAAAAACAAGATGCGCGTGGAGGGACTTGAACCCCCACGTCAAAGACGCTAGATCCTAAGTCTAGTGCGTCTGCCAATTCCGCCACACGCGCATGTAATACAATGGTGAGCCATGAAGGACTCGAACCTTCGACACCCTGATTAAAAGTCAGGTGCTCTACCAACTGAGCTAATGGCTCGTAAAACTGGTGGAGGATGATGGATTCGAACCACCGAACCCGTAAGGGAGCAGATTTACAGTCTGATGCGTTTGGCCACTTCGCTAATCCTCCAAAATGG
>NZ_JAFICR010000015.1:0-135106 GCF_017833915.1 Paenibacillus sp. 1182
TACAATAGTTACCTATATTATACAACATTAACGCGGTGTCGTCTTAAACAAAATTAACATAAAATAGGCTGTCGAGACTTTCTCGACAGCCTGAGGAGAAGCCCTCGGCTTCTCCTTTCTTACATTTTAATTCTTTTTTACAAACTCCGATTTTAGCTTCATTGCTCCAAAACCATCAATTTTGCAGTCAATATCGTGATCGCCATCCACCAGACGGATGTTTTTTACTTTGGTGCCAATTTTTAAGACGGATGAGCTTCCCTTCACTTTAAGGTCTTTAATGACAGTTACAGAGTCACCATCCTGTAGGATGTTACCATTCGCATCTTTGACGACCTTTACGTCTTCACTACTTGCTTCTGGCTCGGTAGACCACTCATGAGCGCATTCCGGACAAATGAAAAGACTGCGATCCTCATAAGTGTACTCTGAATTACATTCAGGACAATTTGGTAAATTAGACATGGTATTATGTACTCCATTCATTTTCAAATTCTACTGCTGTGCTAAGCTTCCCTGGATAGACCAAGCTTGCTCCAAGTCTTCCTTGGAGTTCCCTACAAGTATATTGGATAATCCGTCACGATTCCACTCATGGATGAAACTAATCTGAGTATTGTTGCACCTCATATGTAAGCGTTCTGTCTGCTGAAAATGTCCATAGGTGAACATATAACTAAAAACGGATGTTGCCTACGTAGGCAGCATCCGCTTTACGGCACGTTTATTATGCTTGGATTTGCTTGATCAGTTCACTAATTCCTTGGCTAAGCGGTGTAAGGGGGCGTTTCAACAGCTTCTCAAAATCGCTGCTTACGACATCCAAGGCTCCTTCACGAATCGCTTGTTGAATACCAACCACAATAGGGATTGCTCCTTCCGGGACTCCCGCACCGAGCATAACCTCGGCATACGTAGCATCATCCACCTGCTGGACAGGAACGTTTTTGCCCAGAACCTCAGCAAGTACCGCTGCAAACTCTTCTTGGGTAATCGGCTTACCGGAGAGCTCGTATATTGTATTCTCATGTCCTTCACCAGACAAAACAGTTGCAGCTGCTTGCGCATAATCTGCGCGGGTAGCCCAACCTACTTTACCGGACCCTGCCGAGGTTAGCCAAGGAGCACCCGCGAGTACGGATCGGATCGTGCCTGCCTCATTCTCCAGATACCAATTATTACGCAAGAAGGAATAAGGAATACCTGACTCGCGAATGAACTCCTCCGTGATGCGATGTACGGGCGCAAGAAATAGAGTGCTGTCAGCGGCATTGGCAGCGCTAGTATAAGCGATGAAGCCTACTCCAGCACGCACAGCAGCATCAACAGCCGCTTTATGCTGACGAATTCTAGTATCATTATCCCCGTCTGCGGATATAATCAGCAGTCGATCTACTCCAGCAAACGCTTGGTCCAGCGTCTCCGGTTTATCAAAATCACCGTGACGAACGTCAACGCCACGAGACCGTAAGTTCTCTGCTTTTTCTGGATTTCTTACGCTAACAATAAGATCGTTTGCGGAGACAGATGTAAGCAACGTATCTACCACGATGGAACCCAGTTGCCCTGTTGCTCCTGTTAATGCGATTTTCATATGAAATCCTCCATTCAGATTTTATTTACTTTTATATAGTAACTAAAAATATAACACATGTCTAATCTAGAGTCTAAAGGTCTGCTTTGCGGGTAAGAGTGGGTAACCCAAACTTTCCCCTAGAGAAAGGAACATGTATATGAAGAAAGCTATGATCATTGTAAATCCCTCTTCCGGCAAAGAGGAATCCCTCCAACATGTCAGAAACGTAGAAGAAACTCTACGTGATCAAGGATACGTTGTTACGGTTAAAGAGACAGAGAAGGAACTGGACGCCACCCGTTTTTGCGTTAATGCGTGTGAGGAAGCTTGTGACCTAGTCGTTTCCATCGGTGGAGATGGCACACTTCACGAAACCATCAACGGTTTCATGGATCAAGACCACCGTCCAAGACTGGGGATTATCCCCCTTGGGACAGTCAATGATTTTGCCCGTGCCTTGCAAATTCCGCTAAGTCCCGAGCTGGCGATCCGTACACTGACTTCTGCCCGCGTGAAAAACGTAGATATGGGCCTCTTAAACGGCCGAATGTTTGCCAATGTTGTTGCTACAGGTTCGCTTGCTGAATCGCTATCAGCTGTATCGTCAGACGATAAATCCATGTTTGGCACATTTGCCTACTTCAAAGAAGGCATGAAAGAGCTTATCAGCCATCCAGCCCACTCACTTATCGTCCGCTATGATGACAAGACCTGGGAAGGAAAGTCCCCACTCTTTTTGGCCACGTTAACCAATTCAGTTGGCGGATTCGAGAAACTGGCACCCGATGCGACTGTTGACGATGGTCTGCTTCACTGCTTTATTTTTAAAAACCTCAATATATTGAACACCGTGACGGCCAGCATATCCTTATTTTTAGGCAACCTGAAGGATCATAGTGATATCGTTTACTTTACTGCAAAGCATGTAAGTGTCAGCTCCGCAGAACCGGTCAGTACGAATGTAGATGGTGAGGAAGGGCCGTCTTTGCCTATCGAGCTTGGTATTTTACCGCGTCATATCGAGGTAATTGTGCCGGAAGGGGTCTAGGTCATGCGGTGCTGGTCCTCAAGCTTGAGGATCATACTCGCTCAATTTCCCCTCGTAGATCAAATGGAATCGATCACTTTGCCGAAAATCGTCTGGCGTAACAAGAGCGGGCAGTTTGTTCCATATTTTTATGCCGGATCGCTGTAAAATTTCCGCGACGAATTGCGAACAAAAATAAGAATTGCTGAACTCGACTGGTTCTTTGAGTGCAATACCAATCAAACCCAGTAAGTTATACATATATTTTTGACGACTTCGGATAAATACATGTAAAACTCGCTTCATTTTTTCAACTTCACGGTCGGTTACTTGAAGCTGGTAGATAACACATGTTGTATTCGGAAATCTGCTGTATGTACCTGTCTTAATATCCTCTTTCACGAAACCACCATCCAGAGGGTTATTAGGGGTCTTTCTGCCGAAGCTGTATAACTCCGAAAGTTCCCGGTTGAAGGAAATGGAGGCGTGATTGTATGGCGCTCTCGTATAGCTTTTAATGACTCTCGTAAGAAACGTTCCCGTATTCGTAAGCAAGATAAAGACGGATTGATCTGCTACCATTTACGAAATTTCCCCTTATCAAGTTGGAATTATTCCTTCATAATAACATAGGAACCCTAATGGAACCCTATTTCGCGATAAGTTGGTGAGTGGTAATGGACAGTTCGATATTAACGTTAATCCTTATTTTTACAGCCTTATTGGTCATCCATCTGATTTACATAGTAGTAGTCAAAACACAGCCAGACAAAGACTATGCAGGGATTGGGCTTCGCATCAAGACATGGTGGGGTATGTTCTTTATCTTTTGCTTGGCAACTCTTTTCAATCCGATTGTTTCACTGCTTTCCCTGATGGCACTCACCTTTTTTGCGCTAAAAGAATACTTTTCCATGATTAGATCCAGAAAAGCTGATCGCAGATTGTTTCTATGGGCGTACTTGGCGATTCCCGTACAATTTTATTGGATTTATATCGGGTGGTACGGAATGTTTATTGTTTTTATTCCTATCTATGTATTCTTACTGCTACCGCTCCCGCGATTGATCAACAAAGGAACGGTTGGATTTCTGCGCAGTGTCAGCTCGACCCAGTGGGGACTCATGCTGATGGTTTTCGGGTTGAGTCATCTGGCCTATTTTCAGTTTGCTACGCCGCAATACGGAGCGAAACTTGTACTTTTTCTAGTGGTACTGACGCAGCTCAATGATGTCGTACACTATCTAGCATCACTCTATTTCGGAAAACGGAAAATCGTCCCGACATCCAATCCCAATATAACTTGGGAAGGCTTTGCATTCGCTTTTCCCGTAACTATAGCGGCTTCCTATTTCATCTATCCCTATCTGACGCCGTTTGACCTGAAATTTGGAATTATTTTCGGCATGCTGATCAGCTTGAGCGGTTTCTTTGGCAGTTTAACGGTTTCCGTGCTGAAGCGGGATTTATTAATCGGCGATGATGATAAGTTCGATGCTTTGAAAAAAAGCTATTTAAGCCGGGTGGATAGTTTGACCTACACCTCACCCGTCTTTTTCCACGTAATTCGTTATTTTTTTGACTTTATGTAGCGATTACCTCCGCAATACTCCGCTTCTCATCGGTTTCATTTTGGTTAGCCGGGGTAAGTACTACCGTACCGTAAGCAGTCCTTATCCTAGAAAACGATCTTGAGGAGGCGTTAGAAATGGCAGAGCACGATCATGTTGTGAATAAGGAAGGCGAAGTGGCCTTGAACAAGGTAGATGACGTATTAAATCGGATAGACGACAACAAAAAGGATGACATTCTGGGCAGCTTTGATTCATTCAAAAGTTATTTGAGCGACAAGATTGAAATGGCTCAAAATATTGGTTTGAATGAAGAATTGATCGCAAAAGCAGCTGAGAAGATAGCTGGATATCTGGCAGCCAAAGAAGAACCTCGAAACAGCGAGGAGAAGCTCCTCCAGGAGCTGTGGAAAGCGGGGGACAAGGAGCAGCAGCATGCGCTTGCCCATATGCTAGTACGCGTGGCTCAAACCTCGTATGAATAGTGATGATGGAACACAATATCTTGCTATGAAAAGGGCAGCCTATCCTCACCTAAGGATAGGCTGCTTTCGCGTTTACTACCGTTGCAGTGCGTTCCTGATTCTGCGAACCCCTTCACGAATTTCATTTTCCTTTAGATGCCCATAGCCCATGAGCAGCCGGTTCCCTTCAAGCTGTGCCGCAAATACATTTTGACTATGGAGACATTTCGGCAAATCCTCTCGGAACGGGAACTGAAACTCTGCTACCAAATGTAAACCCGCCGATCGGCCACACACCCGATATTGCCCTGTAAAATGCTGCTCAAGGCTATCAATCAGGACTTGACGACGCTTGGCATACACTTTCTTCATCTTATGTACATGTTTATGAAGGAGTCGCTTCCTGATATACCGACTCAACACAATTTGCTCCAGGCTCGCCGTCTGGTAATCCGCCAGTTGCTTTAAACGGATAAAATCAGCGACTCGTGACGAGGGAAGAACAATATAGCCGATCCTCAGCGCGGGGAATAATATTTTGCTAAACGTCCCGACATATAGCACCCGTTCTGGGTCCAGACTCTGCAAGGAGTGGACGGGCACCCCGTCATACCGGAACTCACTGTCATAATCATCTTCGAGCAGAAGACATCCTGTCCGGGCTGCATACTGAATTAGCTCGATCCGCCTTTGGATCGGCAAGATACCCCCCAGCGGGAACTGGTGCGAGGGTGTCAGATATGCCAGTTTGGGGTGTTTCTTTTGCGGCAGATCGGCTGTTATAACTCCCGAATCATCAACAGTCATACTCCGCAGTGTGGCTCCTGTGGCCGCCAGAATGCTTTTTAAATCTTCATTTGTCGGTTCCTCTACCAGGGCTTCATCTCCAGCTGACAGTAACAGACGGGTGACAAGCTGAATCGCTTGTACTGCTCCGCTAGTGATTACAATATGTTCCGGGCTGACTTTCACTCCTCTGGTGTGACTCAAATAGTCGGCTAGCTCCCTGCGTAACTCAGGCTCTCCAGCAGGATCGCCATAACCTAGTGCCAGATCAGGAGCCTCTTTGCATACGCTCTGAAGCAAGTCAGCCCATGATTTGCGCGGAAATAATTCCAATGCAGGAAGGCCTGTCCGGAAGGAAATTACCGACATCTCATTTGAATATGCAGATTCCACTGCAGACGCAGACGCCTCGATAGGCGGTGCGGATACATAACCTGGAAGGACGGCCCCTTCGGCTACATAGGTTCCTGAACCTGAGCGCGCAATGGCTAAGCCTTCGGCTAGCAGCATTTCATAAGCTTCGAGGATAACATTCCGGGAAACGTTCAACTGTAAGGCCAGCACCCGGGTCGAAGGAAGTTTATACCCTGCATTCAGTTCTCCAGCTAAAATACGGTCCCGTATTGCTTGATATACCTGACGCAGCATCGGAACTGTCACATTCTTATCGATAGATAACCACATAGCTACCCCCCAAGCGGTACTGTCGAAAACCTCTTCAACTGGATCTACAAGTGCCCAGTTTCTATTGCTACAGTATATATCAATATCTGTACAAGAGGTGAGATAAAATGAACAAACCAACCTTTTCGACTTACATGGAATTAGTGATCGCCACTTCCATTGTCGGCAGTTCTGTGGTAGTCGGCAAACTGGTCGTGATGCAGCTGCCTGTTTTTTTATCGCAATCTGCCAGTCTGGCTGTTGCCCTTCTGTTCTTGGTACCCATTGTATTCATCAAAAAGTATTCATTAAGGATCAGCAAACGGGATGCCTTAATCCTGTTCATTCAAGCACTGGTCGGCATGTTTCTCTTCCGTGTCCTAATGCTGTACGGGCTGGCCTACGCCTCTGCTTCCGAAAGCGGAATTTTAACTAGCTTAACCCCAGCTATTGTTGTACTTCTTTCGTATGTGCTGCTGAGAGAAAAGATTACGCTCCGCCCCGGACTAGGGATTGCCTGTTCACTGCTCGGTGTTTTGGCACTACAAGTACCTCACATATCGGCGCTCTGGTTCAATGCTCCTAACGCAACCTCGTTCATTGGCCTGCTGCTTGTTCTGTCTGCTGTGTTCGGAGAAGCGGCACTGACAGTGTTACGCAAGATGCTATCCAGCCATGTCTCTTCCCTGCTTGGAACCATGTATATAACACTCTTTTCATTCCTCATGTTCCTGGCTTGTTCCTTTGTGGAGGCCCAACAGTTCAACTTTAACCACGTTGGTGTAGGGGAGATTGGGCTAGTCTTATATTATGGTATCTTTGTCACCGCATTAGGCTACGTATTATGGTTTAGGGGTGTATCAAGAGTACCGGCTAGTACAGCAGCTGTATACACGGGTTGTATTCCCGTCAGCACACTGCTGCTGTCCTATATCATCCTCCGTGAATCCTTCTCATTTGCTCATCTGGCTGGTGCAGGCTTTGTATTTCTCGGCATCATACTTATATCACGCGGTGAACGCCGCTGACTCACGCAAAGACCTTCTCAAAAAAAAGGCTCCCGGCTGAAACTTCGGGAGCCTCTTTTCTTTATTTTAGGTTCTTATCGCATTGAATTAATGCACCTGATCCAGCAATTGATATGCTTCTTCCTTCGTAGTAACTGCCAGAAGCGCCTCTCTGAAATGATCGTCCATCAGCTTACGCGATAACATTTGCAGCACTTTCAGATGCGCATTTTCCTTGCTGTTGCGCGGTACGGCAATCATAAAGATCAGTTTTGCTTCACTTCCGTCTGCACTATTCCAGTCAACACCGCCTTGCTTGATGCCAAAGACCACGCTTGGCTTCAGGACAGCTTCCGATTTGCCATGAGGAATGGCAATATTCATTCCAATGCCTGTGGAGCCTTCTTCCTCTCTGGCTAATATCGCCTGTTTGAAATCACTGGCAGAGCTTACGGCTCCAGTTCTCTCAAGTGCTCCGATCATTTCATCAACCACAGCATCTCGTGTCGTTCCTTCCAGATCCAAATTAATCAGATCCATCGTTACAATATCCGTCAGTTTCTCAATGTGCATGGCTTGCGAAGACACTGCTGGCCCGTTATTTGTGACAGTTGTTGATGCAGATGACTCCGCCGCAGCAGTCGTTGTAGTAATCGCAGATTGCCCAGCTCCTGCGGTAGAATGTCCAGGCATCGCTTCCCCAGCAGCATCCGGAGTTACAGTTGCTGCAATATCTTTTTTCAGCAAGCTCACCAGGACAACCGATACGGCTACGCCGACAATAACGGCAATGAAGAACATAAGCACATGGTCCACTGCACCAAGTACAGCTACAATCGGTCCACCGTGAGCTACCTTATCACCTACATTTCCCAACATGGCGATGACAGAACCGACCATGGACCCTACCATAATACTGGGAATAACACGCAGTGGATCTTGCGCCGCGAATGGAATCGCACCTTCGGTAATCCCGAACAACCCCATCGTGAATGTTGCCTTCCCGGCCTCGCGTTCCGCAGGTGCAAATTTACGTTTGTTGATCATCGCTGCAAGTCCCATCCCAATCGGCGGAATACAAATCGCAACGGCGATTGGCCCCATAATTTCATAATTCCCTTCGCCGATCATGGCCGAACCGAATAAGAAAGCAACTTTGTTCACAGGGCCGCCCATATCAAAGGAGATCATCGCACCTAGAATCAATGCTAGTAGAATTGAACTTGTACCTTGCATACCTGCAAGCCAGCCCGTTAAAGCTTCAAACAATTGTGCGACTGGAGCACCAATCACAAAGACAAAGATTAATCCAACAATTAACGATGCCAATACAGGGATAATAATAATAGGCATGATCGGCTGTAACGCTCGCCCAACCTTCATTTTCCGAATACCCAGTGCAACATAACCCGCCAGAAAACCAGCGATAATCCCGCCGATAAATCCGGCCCCCGCCTCACTTCCATAAAAACTGCCGTTCGCAGCAATGAATCCGCCAACCATACCCGGTGCAAGCCCCGGTCTATCCGCAATACTCATTGCGATAAATCCGGCGAGGATCGGTATCATAAAGGTAAACGAAGCTGAGCCGATATCCTGAACCGTCTTCCAAAATGAACCGTCCGGTATAACCAGACCGCCTGGTGTCTTCTCACCGCCAATCGTCAACGCAATGGCAATGAGCAATCCCCCAATGACGATGAAGGGTACCATATAGGACACACCGTTCATCAAGTGTCGGTAGATGGGATTTTGTTTCGGTTTGTTCTCCTGTGAGCTACCTTCGGCAGTACGTGACTCTGCTTGGTGCACAGGTACATTCCCCTTCATCACCCGCTGGATCATTTCTTCTGGACGGCGAATGCCATCCTGTACGCCAACGACCAGCAGTTTCTTACCGACGAAGCGGTCTTTAACCACCGTTTTATCCGCTGCAATAATAATGCCATCTGCCTCACGGATATCCTGCTCGGTCAGTTGATTTTCGACTCCAATGGAGCCTTGCGTCTCGACCTTCATTTCGATGCCCAGCTTTGCTGCTGCCTTTTGCAGATTCTCAGCTGCCATATACGTATGTGCAATTCCGTTAGGACATGAGGTAATCGCTAATATCTTCATAGTCATTCCCCTTCTCTCTGTTGTTTCCGCTTACATTGATAGTATAAACGCCTATCTTGCTGTTATCGGACGAACTTTTTACCGGAACTTTCGGAAAAACGGAATTATACCGACAAAAAGCAGGACTTATCTATAAGTCCTGCTCCAGAGTACAGCTTTTGATTTTAGTTTATCCCTTCATTCTCCCTAATAATCTCATCGCATCAGTCTCCTTAGATAAAGCATGAACCAAAGCAGGCTGCTCACTGATCAGGGACAATTCCTTGAATAACTGGCGCATCTCTTCCCGCCCATCCTGTTTAACCGCAAGCAAGAACACAAGCTCTACTTTCTCGGTCCCCCAGGTAAGCGGCTGCTTCAAGGTAGCGATTACAATAGAGGACTGCCTTATCCATTCAGAACCGCCATGCGGGATAGCTATGCCTCCCCCAATCGTCGTAGCCGACATTTTTTCTCGCGCCAGTACGCTGTCCACATAACCGGGCTCCACATATCCTTTGTCCTCCAGTATTTGCGCCAGCTTGGAGATCAATTGTTCCGGATGCTGCACTTCCTGCTGGGGAAAGACCAAAAAAGGTGTTGTATATTTAAAAAATACAGATTCGTCTGCCGCCCTATGTTCCGGCTCATCCAGTCGTCGGATCACTTGCTCCAGTCGACGTTCGTCCTTGGCATCCAGCAAGGGAGAGACGAGAATGTGCGGAATGTTTATCTCTGGGAGATCTACAGTGGTAATGACGAGATCCACCTCCTGAGCTGCCAGATAGTCCTGGACTTCCGCTTTGGAAAGGGTTGTCTCCACATGTACAGCCGGAAATTTACGTTCCACCTTGGTGCGCAGCAGTTGGGACATACCAATGCCCATGTGACACACGATGATGGCTCTCTGGGGATGACTCTCTTTCTGGTGCAATCGCTCCACAGAAGCCTGAAAATGCAGCGTTAAATACGCCGCTTCCTCCTCGGGGAAGGATAACCGGATCCATTTCCCCACCTCTTCCAGCGTAATAATAACTCGGTCGAACATGTAGGGGTACATCTTCTTGATCTCGGCCAGCATAGGATTGGACACGGTCAACCCATATTGAAGACGGTTCAGGGTCGTATATAAATGGACATTCAATCCTTTCAGCAACATCTTGTCCTTGGAAAAGGCAATCATATTCAGCTCGGACATCCGCCGGACTAACTGCTCAATCAACTCAGGCAAAAGCGGGTGGCTATCTGCCAGCTCACCTTGTTTTCCTGTTCTTTCCTCCTGCTGGTAACGGAACTTCCCGCTAAGCAGGTGCAGAGTTAAATACGCTGTCTCTTCCTTGGAAAAAGGCACGGCAAACAACTTTTGCAACTGCTGCAAAAAAGACATAGCCCATGTAAATTCGCGTCTCTCCTGCAAAAAGGCAATGTCCTGCTTGGAGAGGGAAATGGGTTGTCCCATCTTGGTTCGTTTGACCATTAAGAGGATATGCAGCATTAGAGCTTCGAAAGCTTCGTCAGTAAAGCTGAGCTCATTGCGTTTTTGCAATGCTTTTAATTCATGATTTATGGTTGTAATCTCGTGCGATTCAAACTGTTTGCGCATCAACTGTCCTGTTAACTCAGGACTGTCAATCAGCTGGTTCATCCGCGCCAAAGCGATGCGCTTATTTTTCTCAGAGCCTAGGATGGTCAAGCCTACGCGCTGCTTGGTAATTAAGGCCAGATCAAAGCTGTGTAGCCAGCCATCAATCTTCTCCATATCTCTACGAATTACCGTCTTGTTCACATAATACTGTGAAGCTAGATCCTGGATGGTCACAGGCTTGGCATTCATCAAGAGCCGATAGGCGAGATGCAGTACCCTTTCCTCATCCGACTCATGTTGGGCCGTACTCTCGTCCGCATACAGTCGATGGAACAATTCATTCTGATCCGCTTCACCCATCTCCAGATAAATGCCGCGTCCCGGCCTTCTCACCAGATTGGCATCAGAATGCTTGACGATATAATCTTCAATTACTTTCAGATCGTTGCGGATCGTCTTTTCAGAGCAGTCGGTCAGATCCGCCAGATCCTGCGCTAACCACAACCGGTCCGGTTCAGTTAACAACATGCGTAAAATTTCCATTTGCCTTTTATTCATTCCATTCTCCCATCTTCCAAGTTAAAGAATGTCCAGGGCATTTCGAGCTATATTTTTGCTGGTTTTGTGTTGACTTTAAGTATACTCCAAGTAGTACATTTAAAGCATGGTGGCCGCCAAATTCAAGAATAATGAAAAGAGGAATCACTCATGACCATTGGAAAAACAGTTCTTATTACTGGGGCCAACAAAGGCATCGGGTATGAAACAGCCAGACAATTGGGGGGTATGGGTTATACAATCCTGATTGGCTCACGGAATGAGCAGAGCGGCCGGGAAGCGGTGGCTAAGTTGGCTAATGAGGGAGTAAAAGCCCGATTGATTTTGTTAGACGTGACGAATCACAGTACGATTGATTCCGCAGTCCAACAGATCAAACAAGAATTCGGTTCCCTTGATGTACTCATCAACAATGCCGGTATATCTTTGGGAGGAGCCACTCCTCCAAGTCAGTTCTCTTTAGACGATTTAAGAGAAACGTATGCAACGAACTTTTTCGGTTTGGTCGCGGTGACGCAAGCCATGCTGCCTTTATTGCAAGAATCTCCATGCGGTAGAATCGTTAATTTATCGAGTGGCCTTGGTTCGTTAACCTATAATAGCGATCCTGAGCATGAGCATGCACAATTTAATTTGCTTGCCTACAATAGCAGCAAAGCAGCGGTTAATATGTTCACCGTCACCCTTGCCAAAGAATTCAAAGACTCACCTCTCAAAATTAATTCGGCTGATCCTGGCTTTACCGCCACTGACTTAAATGGCTTTACAGGACCGGGTTCGGTACAACAAGCTGCTGCTGTCGTTGTTCGTTTAGCCACTTTAAATAATGACGGGCCGTCAGGAGGGTTTTTCGACGCGAATGGAGAAGTTCCTTGGTAATCGTTACAATTAAGGAGTGGGATACTTTGCAGGAAATTCCGGAGACCATAACCTCTATTAGTCAAGCTGCAGAACTAACAGGTTTAACAGAGGATACCATACGCTACTATGAGCGAATTGGCTTGCTGCCCTATGCAGAACGAAGGGCTAACGGACACAGGTTCTACAGTAGAGATCAGGTTCTGGGGATTATCTTTTTAACCCGATTAAAAGCCACTGGAATGACCATAGAGGAAATGAAGCATTATCGAGAACTTTCGATGCAAGGCAACAGCACCATTCCGATTAGACACTCCTTACTTGAAAAACATAATCAGAAGATTCAACAAGAAATCTCCAGACTGATGGAGACCCAAAAAATTATTGAATATAAGCTCAGCCATTATCGCGACCTCTCTACCAATCCTGATCTTAGCGACACGAATTGTAACCCTACAACCCCCAGCACCAATCCCCTTTTTTAGGGGGTTTTTTATTGCTTTATCCAAAAAGAAGGTCGATCATGTTGTACAATGATCAACCTTCTTCCTACCCATGCTCCCCCGCTTGATTCACCTCATCTATCATTTCTGAGAACGATTGATATACTCTGATTTGACCAATGCGCACATGTAAAGATCATCATATTTCCCGGACGTAAATTCATATTGGGAGAGGAGCCCTTCCTGCCGAAAGCCTGCTTTTTCGAGCAAACGCAAGGATTGTGCATTCTCTGGCTCTACTAGCGCCTGAATGCGGTTCAATGAGAGGGTATTAAACCCATAGTCGATTACAGCTGCAAGTACCTCCAACATTAACCCTTGGCCCCAATAGTCTCTGGACAATTCATAGCCCATTTCTGCCCGGTGATGACGTTGGTCCCAGTTATGAAACCCGCAAGAACCGATGATTTTACCTTCATTCGTTTGAAGAGCCCAGCGTATTCCCTGATCTGTCTCAAAAATCCGATCATACCAACTGATCTCATCCAGTACATCCTGTTCAGACTCAAACGGGCTCAGTCCATAAAACTTCATAACCTGCTCATCTGAAAAGTATTCCAACATGTCCTTGCTGTCCGTCGCTACCATTTTTCGTAATACGAGACGTTCGGTCGTTATAACCGGGAACTCACCTTTCACATTCTCACCTCTTGCTGCCTTGTTCGCTTCTGCCAGCTCTTCTTGCATACCCATACCTCCCGAGTCTATCGTTACTTTCTTCTTCCAATTATAGAGTAAATGAGAGGAAGGGATATTTATAATAATTTCTTTGTTTATAGAATGTTTTCCTAAACATGGATTGTAAAATGACCGTTAATATAAGGAGTGTGTTTTTAATTATTAAGAAGAGGTGTATTTTTTGGACGAACAGCACGTACCACACAACCCGCAGGAATCCTCAAGACAGATGTACATTCGGCATGGTCAAAATTATGGGGTAGATCCAAACAGGATGGCGGCGTTATCAACAACATACGGGAACTCTACTCTGTTTAGACGGTGGGGAGCAACAGTTTTTGATTGCATATTTTTTTATCTTGGGTATATTTGTTTCTTTATTTCTGTCATTCAAATAACGGATAGATGGTTTTGGCCTTTAGCGATTGCATCCCGTTGTATTCTGCTTATTGCTTTCTTCAGCTATTATTTGCTTTTGGAAGGTTACACAGGCTATACGCTGGGTAAGTTCGTCTTTCGTATTAAGGTGGTTACCGGGGAAGGTAAGCCTCCTGGTTTTCTTAAATCACTCATTCGTACGCTGCTCAGGCTAATCGATACCAATCCGTTGCTAATGGGTGGGATACCTGCTGGTATCAGCGTGTTAGTAACTGCATCAAGACAACGAATTGGTGATTTAGCTGCAGGTACATATGTTGTAAAGGTACGGGATTTAGAGCCGATTAGCAAAAAGACAATGAAACGTTCGCTGTTTATATTTTTTACCGCCATGGTGATCTTGGGAGCCTCGTTTGTAAATGCTATTTTTATACTGGCAAATAGTTACGCGCCTCCTGAAGCTCCAGTGAGCAAGAAAGAGCAAAGCTATGTGAGTAAAGATGGACGATTTCAAATCACAGCCCCACTGGACTGGTCAACAGATCCGGACCGTGAAGGAAAAGCAGAGATTGCGATATTTAATCCGTACATTCATAAGTCCGTTGTGGTACTATCCCACTCGAAAAAGCAATTGGGCAATATAACTCTCCAACAGTATGGTAAGAAAGCTGAAAATAACTTAACCAAAGAGTGGAACCTGTCCAGTGTAGGACCTGTCTCTAATACAACCATTCATGGATATCCTGCCCTTGAGTTCGCGATTAAAGGTAAAAAAGATGTGGATAAATATATCACCCACGTAGCGATTATAGAGACCGAAAAGGATTACTACCAGGTGCTAGGATATGCCCCAGCGTCTAAAGACGGCCGTTTAAAGAAAGAACTACACAACATTATCTATAGCTTCCGCGAGGTTCGTCATTAGTCAGCGTGGCTGGCAATAAAAAGGATAGACACAAAAAGCAGGTGCTCCTTAGAGCCCTGTCTTTTTGCGTACAACGATTCTTCACATCTATGATAAAATGGACTGACATGCTCGGCGACCTGCCTTATCATATTGTTCAGATGCACAATAAATTGGAAACCCTTTCATAAAGGTAGTACATTAAGGTACACTATATCACGATAGATAAAGGAGGAATCCGGATTTGTTTCAGCTCTCCGAAAAACAAGCCCAAGACATCGTAGACAAAATGATGAAGGATATTCCATACAATATCAATATAATGAATGAACGAGGCATCATCATTGGCAGCGGCGAGAGTGAACGAATCGGAACCATTCACCAAGGCGCTGTTCAGGCGCTCGAAACCGGGAAAATGATTGAAGTGTGGCAGGACGGCCACTATGAGAAAAGGGGAACCAACGAACCGATTGTCATTCATCATGAGTTAGTTGGCGTGATTGGTATTTCAGGCAATCCCGATGAAGTGCGTCCTTTTTGCAATATTGTTAAAACTACAGTATCTCTCCTAATTGAACAGCGCATCTCATTGGAGCATCTGGCCTATGAAGCCAATCGCAAAAAATCTGTGCTGGAAATGTTATTGAATCATCAGGGAGCCTATACGCAAAAAATAAAAAAAGAAGCAGCTCAATATCACATTGATTTGCTTCTAAAAACTTCGGCTGTATATGTAAAGTATCTGCCTGCTGATCCAGCTCATTTAGCCGAGTTGTCCAATATATTCATGCAGCATCCATCCTTTCGTATGGAGGAAGATTGTTATCTCGTCCTAATACAAAATCAGGAACCGACAGACAAACTGCTAGAGCCACTTGTGCGCAGCCATCCCGATGTGCTGATTACGGTCAGCAGACAAGAGCACAACATTGCGGATGTTTATATGCAAGCCAAGTCAGCTATGAATGTTTTACTGGCTTTGCGCCCGCCTGTGCAAAAAATTTCTTTTGCGGAAGTCGAATTTCTGGTCAAATTGAGTCAAACGAACCTGACGAACACGATCTATCTGGTGAGCAAGCTGGAGGATACCGTGGATTTGCTGGATACGCTGCGAAGCTTTATTAACCATAACGGCAGTGTCTCCTTTACGGCAGATGAATTAAACATTCACCGAAATACGCTGCAATACCGCCTGAAGCGCATCCATACCTTAACTGGTAAAGATCCCCGGAATCTCCTTCAGCTTTTTGAGCTTACGCACGGCTTATTGGCACTGTATCAATGAACAGCTGTTTCACGCCCCTGACCATACGCCAGAAATATCATGTATCCGCTCGCCGCACTCCCAATTTCTCAGTCAATCCGGCTTTAGCTAAGCTCGGGATTACAGGCGAGCGCTCGTATTATTCGGTTCACTTCTCGCTGAATTGAAGTACTCTTGCGATATTCTCGCACGTACGCTCTACGTTTTGCGGCCCTTCGGCCAGCAGCTTACCGAGCTCCGAGGCTCCCGGTACGATGCCGAACACCGCATCTATTCCTTCCTTGTACAACGTGTCGATCCCTTCCCCGATATAACCTGCAACCGCAATAACCTTTTTGCCAGACTGTTTGGCCGCCTGAGCTACTCCATAAGGAGTTTTACCGAATTTAGTCTGAAAATCAATACCGCCTTCCCCCGTCAAAACGATATCGGCCGTGGCAAGCTTTTGTTTTAAACCGGTGTATTCAATCACAATTTCAATGCCTTTTTGCAGCGCCGCTTGAGTGAAAATCAATAAGCCCGCACCCAATCCACCTGCTGCGCCTGCGCCTGGGAGATCGCGCACATCCTTGCCTAGTTGCTGCTTCACCACATCGGCATAATGGGCAAGATTGGCATCCAATTGCTGCACCATCTCCGGGGTTGCCCCTTTTTGTGGCCCGAATACTTGAGAGGCCCCATGCTCTCCGCACAGCGGATTTGTCACATCACAGGCTACAATCAGTTGTACCTGCTGCAACCGGTCATCCAGTGATGAAATATCGACACTGGCCAGCTCGCCCAGACTACCGCCACCGCGCGGAAGAGTATTGCCTGTTGCATCCAGAAATCTGGCGCCCAGTGCTTCCGCCATTCCTGTACCGCCATCATTCGTCGCGCTTCCGCCAATGCCGATGATAATTTTTCGAATTCCCTGGTTCAGACATTCACGGATTAACTCCCCTGTACCGTAGGTGGTTGTCTTTAACGGGTTCTTGTTATCCTTGTTAACCAGATGGATTCCACTGGCGGATGCCATCTCGATTGCCGCCGTGGTGTCGTCTCCCAGCAAGCCGTATGCAGCAGTTACAGGTTCTCCAAGTGGTCCTGTCACCTCAATATAACGAACCTGTCCGCCTGTCGCATCCACCAGTGACTGCACCGTTCCTTCACCGCCGTCCGCCATCGGTACGTGGACGTAATTCGCTGCTGGATAGACCTTGCGCAGTCCTTTCTCCATCGCGATACACACTTCTTTAGCCGTCATGCTTTCTTTAAAAGAATCTGGTGCCAGCACAAATGTTTTCTCTCTCATCTTCTCACCCCATTGTAAATATTAAAGTAAAAATCCATACATGAGTGTCGCTACAATTGCCATCGTCCCACCCACAATAGCTTCGTAAGGAATCAATCCCATCCGTTGTTTAATGCTCATTTTCATGCTGTCTGCCGTGACGTGAAAATAGTTGCCCTGCGGCAAGGAATCAATGACTGTAGCTCCTGTATGCACCATCACAGCTGCGGCGAGCGGGGCCGTTCCCATGTTCAGAATGGCTTCCCCAAACGAGCCTGTCGCCAAAATAACTCCCGTCGAGGTGGACGCCGTGGCGGCTGCCATCAGAATACCTGCAAGCGGTGCCAAAAATGTACCGGAAACTCCCGAAGCTTCAATCAGGCCAACCACCTGTGCAGACAAGTTGGAGGCAGAGATCAGACCGGCAATCCCGCCTGCACCGATCAAAATCAGCACAGTCGCTGTCATTTTATTTAAACCGGAGGCCGAATACTTCAGGATATTGCGCCCTTGTCCCATGGCCAGCATACCCACAATCCCGGCGATCGGCAAAATGTACATCGCATCCACCTTGAAACTCGAAAGTGCTTCAATGCCGGAGATGGAACCAATCGGGTTAATCATCAGCAAAATAACAGCTACCAGCGGGGCTACAATCGCCCGTCCCAACGCTGGATATTTCGATGTATCGACATCACTGTCCATAATATCCTGGTCGGACACCTTCACACCTTTGGTTTTCAACATAGATGCCACCAATACAGTCATGATTAAACCGCATATCGCAGGAACCACGCCCGCCAACATCACGTGGCTTAAATCCAGATTAAATCCGCGCGCCGCCGCAATCGTATTAGGATTGGGAGAGATGATGTTCCCCGCTTTTCCGCCTCCAGACAAAGCCAACAGGAGCGCCAGCTTGGAAATCCCCATTTTGTTACCGACCGACAATGCAATAGGTGCCACAATCAGCACGGCAACGGGAATAAATACACCTACCGCCGTAATAATCATCGTCGCTAAGGCTAGTGCGAGTATCGCTTTACTACCGCCAAATTTCTTTACAATAGCCTGCGCAATCGTCTCCGCCGCCCCGGATTCCATCATTACGCCTGCCAATACACCTGCGGCAAGCACACGAATGACCGTCCCCATCACACTTTGCGTACCGCTTATTAACACGCTGATCGTCTGCTCCAGATTGGCTCCGCCCAATAAAGCGCCTACAATAGCTCCCAAAAATAAAGCATAAACCGGATTCAGCTTTCTTAATATCAGAATAATTGCAATAGCCAGCCCTGCCAGAGCCCCTATCCAACTGATCGTCAATCCTTCCATCTGTCTAACCCCCCGGGCAATTTTTGATTACGCTTTCATTATATCGATTGCTGTATGTGAAAAATATTGAAGAACAGACGAAATTGATTGTGCATTTGCACAAAAAAGTCCGAACAGGCTTACAAAACAAATTCAATGAATACGCTTGCAAATTTAAAATTTAAGATTATAATACCTGTATACAAGTATACTTGATTAATTGAGAAGGTGAAATGATGGTCGAATCAGAATTCCTATATCCCTCCAAATGGCTTTTAAAAGCCTCAGCTGGTGATCGCGTAACTTCCGAGCTTAGAATGCGCATTATTTCTGGCGGGATTGAAAGCGGTACCATATTATCTGAAAATAAACTAGCTGCTGATTTCACTGTAAGTCGCTCACCCATTCGTGAAGCGTTAAAAATACTGGCATCCGAAAATATCATTCGATTAGAAAGAATGGGAGCCGTTGTTATTGGTTTATCAGAAAAAGAAATAGAAGAAATTTATGATGTCCGTCTGCTCATAGAATCCTTCGTATTTGAACGTCTTGTAAACATGGACACTGATGATTTGGCGAAGGAACTTAGTAAAATACTCGAAATGATGAAAGTCGCCATTAAATATGGTGATGCTGATGAGTTTTCATATCAAGATGTCTTATTCCATGAAACGATTATTCGTGCAGTCAATCATTCTCATATTCTGATGATTTGGAATAATCTAAAGCCTGTTATGGAAAGTCTCATTCTTTTGTCGATGCGTATGCGTTTCAAAGAAAAGTATGAAGATTTTACACGGATTATAAACAATCACGAACTTTATATTGAAGCAATCAAAGCAAAAGATAGAGACCTCATGATCAAGTCTTTACATGAAAACTTTGATGATGTTCAAGGTAAAGTAGAAGACCTATGGATGTCACAACAAATGCTATCTAAAGGAGTCGTGCAACCAAATGACTAACTATATGTTGGGTGTAGATATCGGGACCACAAGTACGAAAGCCGTTCTATTTAGCGAAAAGGGCGAAGTCATCCAACAAGAGAATATTGGATACCCGCTTTATACACCGGACATAGCGACAGCTGAACAAAATCCAGAAGAGATATTTCAGGCTGTCCTACAGGCCATTTCGAATATCATGAAATATCACTCACAAAAAAAGCTATCGTTTGTTTCATTTAGCAGTGCCATGCATAGTGTCATTGCGATGGATGAACATGACCGCCCGCTTACGTCTTGTATTACTTGGGCAGATAATCGAAGTGAAGCATGGGCACATAAAATAAAAGATGAGCTGAATGGCCATGAAGTCTATAAACGAACAGGAACACCCATTCACCCCATGTCACCCTTAACAAAAATAGCTTGGATTGTGAATGATCTTTCTGAAACCGCTGTCAAGGTTAAAAAGTATATCGGAATTAAAGAATATATTTTCAAAAAGTTCTTTGATCAATATGTAGTGGATTATTCCCTAGCTTCTGCCATGGGCATGATGAATCTAGAAAAATTAGATTGGGATGAAGAAGCATTAAAAATTGCGGGTATAACCCCTTCTCAATTATCTGAGCTCGTGCCAACAACCCAGATATTTACCAACTGTGATTCAGATTTAGCAAAAAAGATGGGGATCGATCCACAAACATCGTTTGTTATTGGAGCTAGCGATGGAGTCCTTTCTAATCTAGGTGTAAATGCGATACGAAAAGGCGAGGTTGCCGTCACAATTGGGACAAGCGGTGCCATTCGAACCATTATAGACAAGCCTCAAACAGACGAAAAGGGAAGAATATTTTGTTATGCCTTAACAGAAAAGCACTGGGTTATTGGGGGGCCGGTGAACAATGGCGGGATGGTCCTTCGCTGGATCCGTGACGAACTTGCCTCATCAGAAGTAGAAACAGCGAAAAGACTAGGAATTGATCCATATGATGTACTAACCAAGATTGCTGAACGTGTAAGACCAGGATCTGACGGATTGTTATTTCATCCATACCTGGCTGGTGAACGTGCGCCTTTATGGAATCCAGACGTACGTGGCTCATTCTTCGGTTTGACGATGTCACATAAGAAAGAACATATGATTCGCGCAGCCCTAGAAGGAGTCATTTACAATTTGTACACCGTATTTTTGGCATTAACTGAATGCATGGACGGTCCTGTGACCCGAATTCAAGCTACTGGAGGCTTCGCGAGGTCAGATGTTTGGCGGCAAATGATGTCCGATATATTCGCATCTGAAGTCGTCGTTCCAGAAAGCTACGAAAGTTCTTGTCTAGGAGCTTGTATTTTAGGCTTGTATGCCACCGGAAAAATCCAGTCCTTTGAAGTCGTCTCTGAAATGGTTGGCAGTACCAACAAACATACACCAAAAGAAGAAGCAACCAAGGAATACAGGAAATTGCTGCCGATTTTCATTAACCTATCCAGAGTATTAGAAGACGATTATACACGGATTTCCAATTATCAAAGAAGCTTAATTAAACACTAAAAAGATAAAAAGCAGGGGGTAATTACAATGCCATTAGTTATCGTAGCGATTGGAATTTTAGCATTACTCGTTTTAATCATGGGCTTCAAATTGAACACCTTTATTTCATTAATCATTGTATCGTTCGGCGTCGCTTTAGCACTTGGAATGCCTTTAGAAGAAATTGTTAAAACCATCGAAGCCGGATTAGGCGGAACCCTTGGTCACTTAGCGTTAATCTTTGGACTTGGAGCGATGTTAGGTAAGTTGATCGCTGATTCTGGTGGTGCTCAACGAATTGCCATGACCCTCGTAGACAAATTTGGTGAAAAAAATATTCAATGGGCGGTCGTAGCTGCTTCATTCATTATCGGTGTGGCGCTATTTTTTGAGGTAGGATTAGTATTGTTAATTCCAATCGTATTTGCCATTTCAAAACAATTAAAGGTTTCTATCTTACATCTCGGTATTCCGATGATTGCAGCTTTATCCGTAACACACGGTTTCTTACCTCCACACCCAGGGCCGACAGTTATTGCCCGTGAATATGGCGCGAACCTTGGTGAGGTTTTACTTTACGGTTTCATTATTGCCATTCCAACCGTTATCTTAGCTGGACCTGTATTTACGAAGCTTGCCAAAAAACTCGTACCTGCATCATTTACGAAAACTGGTAATATTGCCTCTTTAGGTGAACAAAAAGTATTTAAGTCCGAGGAAACTCCTGGATTTGGAATCAGTGTATTTACTGCAATGCTTCCTGTCATTTTAATGTCTATTGCTACGATTATAACTTTGCTTCAAAAAACAATGGGATTTGAAGATAATAGTTTACTAGCAGCGATCCGTTTTATTGGTGATGCATCAACTTCCATGTTAATTTCCTTACTGGTAGCTGTCTACACCATGGGAATAGCAAGAAAAATCCCAATCAAAAATGTAATGGCATCTTGTACAACGGCTATTACTCATATTGGGATGATGCTCTTAATCATTGGGGGCGGCGGAGCCTTCAAACAAGTACTGATTAATGGCGGCGTAGGCGACTATGTAGCTGAATTATTCAATGGAACTACATTATCACCCATTTTACTTGCCTGGATCATCGCTGCAATCTTACGTATTTCCTTAGGTTCTGCAACTGTTGCAGCTTTAACAACCGCTGGTTTAGTTATACCGATGTTAGGACAATCCGACGTTAATCTTGCTTTAGTTGTGCTCGCCACGGGAGCGGGTAGTTTAATAGCTTCACATGTTAACGATGCTGGTTTCTGGATGTTTAAAGAGTATTTTGGTTTAAGCATGAAAGAAACATTTGCAACATGGACATTGCTTGAGACCATCATTTCGGTAGCCGGATTAGGATTTATTTTAGTACTAAGTTTATTCGTATAAACCACGATTCCCGGGCGGTAGATCCCCCACTTATTTTTCTTAGAATCTTCTAAGTTTATAAGTGAGGATCTACGGCCTATTCATTTCAAACAAAAGGAGCAGAAAAAATGTCCAACACAATTGGTGTCATTGGTTTAGGGGTAATGGGCCGTAATATCGCCTTAAACATGGCTGGTAAAGGCGAGCAAGTCGCTGTCTATAATTATACGAGGGATTTAACGGACGATCTTGTCAAAAAAAGTGAAGGTCACTCCATCCATCCCTACTACGAAATTCAAGATTTTGTCTGCTCCTTAAAAACTCCAAGGAAAATTTTCCTTATGGTAACAGCGGGCAAACCGGTTGATTCGGTAATAGGTACATTAGTACCCTTCCTTGAAGCAGGCGATGTGATCATGGACGGTGGTAACTCCCATTACAAAGATACGGAACGTAGATATGATGAATTGAAGTCAAAAGGAATCGGTTATTTAGGAATCGGTATTTCCGGCGGCGAAGTTGGGGCTTTACATGGACCTTCAATCATGCCTGGTGGAGATAAAGACGTATATGAAAAAGCAGCTCCTATTCTAACAAAAATAGCAGCCCAAGTGGGCGGAGATCCTTGCTGTGTTTATATGGGTCCAAAAGGATCCGGTCACTTTGTAAAAATGGTACATAACGGAATTGAGTACGCAGATATGCAATTAATCGCAGAAGTCTATACATTTTTAAGAAAGAGGCTATGTTTATCTGTTAATGAAATTGCCGACATCTTTGAAACATGGAATCAAGGGGAACTGAAAAGTTATTTAATCGAAATTACCGCAGAGATTTTACGAAAAAAAGATGAAATAACAGGCTTACCTCTGATCGATGTGATTCTGGATAAAACAGGGCAAAAGGGCACAGGTAAATGGACAAGTATTCAAGCAATTGATCATGGAATCCCATCATCCATTATTACAGAGTCATTGTTTGCCCGTTACATCTCCTCTTTAAAAGAAGAACGAGTTTATGCAGAAAATATCCTGACAGGCCCAGAGATTGATCAGCGAAGTTTAGATAAAAATGTGTGGATTGAGTACATTAGACAAGCTTTTTATATGGGTAAAATTTGTGCCTACGCGCAAGGATTTATACAATATAAAATGACTTCTGAGCTTTACGGATGGAATTTACCTTTACAGGATATTGCCCTTATTTTCCGTGGTGGTTGCATCATTCGTGCCAAATTCTTAAATGTAATAAGCGAAACATATCAAGAACAGCCGAATTTGGCTAATCTCTTAATCGCCCCGTATTTTGCTGAAAAGGTTAAAGAGTATCAATTGGGATTGCGAAAAGTAGTCTGTGAGGGTATTAATTCTGGTATTTCGTTTCCATGTTTAAGTGCTTCACTTACTTATTTCGATAGTTACCGGACAGGCATTTCAAATGCTAACCTTTTGCAAGCACAAAGGGATTATTTTGGTGCCCATACTTATGAACGAAGTGATGCAGCAGGGTCCTTTCATACAAACTGGCAGTGAACCATAGTCGTAGTAAATCTCCAGAGCCCTAATGAACTGGTTCTTCCCTTCATTAGGGCTCTTATTTTGAGTACATTTTCCCCACAACGCTCTTGTGTCTATATCATAAATAAAAGCTACATGACAAAACGATTAATACATGTGTTGATCCTTTAATCGGACCAGAACTTTACCAAATCGTCCTCCTTGCTGAACAGGGATTTTCTTCCCTGCGTACGTCTTTCTTAAATAGGTTTCTGCTTTCTGTAGCGACTGTTCATCTGTTGGCATCCCGAAGAATGAGAACCAGCCTAATGTATGTTTTACCGCCTCGTCCACCGACATCATTATGGTTTGAGTTTCACGAGTAATCAGAGTTTGAAAAGAATAGCCGTATATATTTAATAGTTGGATGATATAGAACATATCCGAAGTTTGTACTGGATCTTCCTTGGTTCCGACTACAGGGCGCAGTTCCTGAATCAGACTATGCTCCTTAGGTCCAGCAATCGTACTGATGTAACAAAACTGACTAGCACAAGCGAGCGCCTTCTCTACCATTTCCCAACCAAAAATAGCTGGACACATAGACGCAAAGACCAAATTAAATTTGTTTTGCCATCCATTCGTCTCAATAGATAACTCTTCAAATGGTTCCCGCACGATTTTAACGTTTCCCTTTATCGATGGCTTAATACTCTCTTCCATTAAGGCTGTCAACGGTCCTGAAGGCTCAACGGCGGTAACATGGGCCCCTTCCTCTGCAAAAGGAATACTGAAGACACCAGAGGCAGCACCAATATCCAGGATAGAGGAGTCTCTAATGGTAACTCCCTGTGTCCTTAGCCATCCCATAATTCTGGCTGTTCTCTTTATTCCCTCTTCATTAAATGCCTGCTGGTGGAAGCTTCTTGCCCTTGCCATATCATCAAACGAATGAGCCGGTACTGTTCCCGCTCTTAGCATTCGATTCACACCAGCTTCCGGATCTTTGATCCAAGCAGCCTTCCATATTTCGGGATCAAATAAAGACTGGGTCATTCATTAGACTTCCCTTCTACGAAATAGATTTTAAAGCGTTCTAATATCTATAATAAGAAGAAATCACGTCATAAACGAACTCCTTTCTTCCGTATTATGGATATGGAATGTTTGATAATCGATATTATAGACTAGTTATATCTTTTATTCAATCAAAAAAATTTAAATGCTGATTTAGTCCTCTGGATTAGCTGCAGCACTGACTAACAATCATACCCACACGCTGTACGGCACAAAAACTTCCTCGACGAATGCCCTTGTGCCTTCAAGCGTGTTGGTATCCCTGGCCCGAAAATCTTTATCTCATCTTTGAACGATTGAACTCGTTGCTTCTGTTGTTCCTTTTGCCTCACCATGTCCTGCACCAAATAGGTTCAGCACCACTACACCAATCACAATTAAAGCAATACCTACGATGCTTCCTGTGTTGATTTTTTCTTTCCAAATCAATACTGAAATCAGCGTTGTAGCTACAGCCCCTACCCCTGACCAGATGGCATAAGTCATATTTAGAGGTAGTGTCCTAAGAGATAAGGAGATAAAGAAAAAAGAGATCACGAACGCAACAATCATGAATAGAGTCGGATACAGTCTCGTAAAACCTTCTGAAGCCTTCAGCATTGAAGTTCCAATAAGCTCGCCAACAATAGAGATTGCTAAGAAAAGATAAGCCATTATTCATTCTCCTTTATATATGTTTTTAATTCTTCCATCATTTTTTGCCTCATTTCTTCATCGGGAGGAGCAAGCCCAAACATCTCGGCAAACCACAAGCCGTCTATAGCTAATCGGACTATCGTGGAACGAATCGGGTCCAATTCGTCGTTTTCAATTTTATTTTGGATATTCTCATACTCGTCCTGAAGTAACTTTAGCATTTGAGGGTTCGTAAACTGTGCTGCTGAAAGAGCGGTATACAGGTCACTTGCATTTCGATCGCCAGAAAATGATGTATTCATATACGCGCGAGTCCATCTTCCTTTGGAATGCATATCGTTTTCTGCTCTCTCATTAAATTCGGAGACAAAGCTGGTCGATAGTTGCTCAACCATTCCCAAAATCAATTCATCCTTATTCGGAAAATGGTAAAGCAACCCTCCTTTACTTATTCCCGCTTTCTTAGCCACCGCTTCTAACGTTAACTTCTCTACTCCTTCTTCGTGCACAATTATGGAGGCCGCTTTAAGAATTAATTCTCTTTTTAATGTTTTTTTAGTTGTATTCATTTTGATCACCACCCACTTTATTATACCGTCCAGACGGTTTTATTTCAAGTGGGTTAAAAATATGGCTTGGGTATGTAAGCCTAATTGAGTTGGATTAGGTTTTGATACGTTACGTTTAAGCTAAATAAAAAGAAGCCTTGGGCGTATAACATTTCAGCCAAGACTTCTTCAAATAAACATCTACCCATCCCAGACATTTGGCAAAAGTTTGCATCTGTTGGGTTTTAAGTGCCACCTATAGTTTAACTTTGCACATATTGTCTCAACCATTGAAGCGCGGGGCGTTCCGTGCCGTTAGAATTCAGCAGATGTGTGTTCGGCTTCCAAGTTTGTCCCTGGATATACCCCCAGAGCGTAACTCCCTTCACCGCAGAATGCTTCCATAATACCGGAAATTTCTCCTTGTATCTGGCAAGCTGGGTGTTGTCGTCGCCAGTTATATCCAGTTCCGACACATAGATTGGCAATCCTGTTGCCGCCAGCTTGTTCAGTACAGTGTTCATCGTGTTAACTGAAACAGTGTCCATGCTAAACTGGTGGCATTGAATACCAATTCCGTCAATTAGGCCTCTGCTCTTGAGCTGATTAATAATATTGACATATTGGTCGGTTAACGAAGGATCATTGATAATTCCATATTCATTGATCAGCAGCTTGGCATTGGGGAAGGCTTGTCTGGCCTGTTGGAACGACCATATGACCCAATCCCATCCGGTCGACCCGTCACCACCAATGGCATTGCGATAGGACGGCTTCTGATGCAGCGGCTCATTCACCACATCTACAAACTCCGCATTCGGATAGCGTTGACCTGCTGCTTTAATCCACTGTGTCACTTCCGCTTTCTGATCAGCAGCCGACAGCCCCCTAACCCAACCTGGCTCCTGGGCACCCCATACCAACGTATGGAACTTGAACGGGAAGCCATTGCTACGGGCATAATTGTAGGCGGTATCCGCCTGCGACCAGTTCATGTTGTTACGGTTGCCTTCAACCGATTCCCACTTAGTCGAGTTTTCCGGCGTCACCTGGTTCCAGTACGTTCCGAAACTTGCAGGGACACTTCCAGCAATGATATTCCCGAGGAATTTGCCACCGTTCGCCATACTGGCACTAGCCGGGTTTATCAGAGCTGATGATAACAACATACCCGCCAACGCCAAGCTGCTTACCAACTTGCCCACTTTAAATTTCGACATACAATCTCCTCCTCATACATATAGTTTTTAATCCTACCTCTAAATAAATCGCTTACATTTCCAATTATAAGAATGAAAGGTTATTATCCGCTACATGTAAAAGTAAAGATTTTACCCGAAAAACTTTACATCATTGCGAGGCGACTGAAAACCTGGTGCTCCTTTATCCCAAACAACTCCGAAATGACAAAAAAAGGTTGATGCAAAAAGTGATATGCTCCCCCTTACAGTAGCAAGTTTTAACCTGTCTACTTTTTTGGGAACATATCACTTTGGAGACTGCCCATTTAATAGTTTATGGATTAAGGGCTCTTGCAATTGCGTCTACATAACTTTGGCTAGCACGTTGGCTTACTTCTGCTTGTGGAACCATCCCTTCAAAATTGTGGAATGTGCCGGGATATAGATGGAATTCAACGTCTACGCCCGCTTGGGCAAGACGTGCCACATATTCGATCGTCTCATCTCGGAATAGATCGAGCTGGCCTACGCACGTATAGGTCGGCGGCAGGCCAGCCAAGCTTTCCGCTCTCGACGGCACTGCATATGGGGACACCTCGCTATCTTCGGTACGATTGCCCAAGTACATGTTCCAGGCCGCCAAGTTGTTCTTCCGGTTCCATGGTGCGTTATCTGCCGTAATTTCATGACTTGACACCGTAATACTGCGGTCATCGATCATCGGATACAGCGGCATTTGGAAAATGAGGGCTGGCCCGCCTTTGTCACGAGCCATTAAAGCAAGTGCTGCGGTCAGACCGCCGCCCCCACTTGCTCCGGCAATTGCGACCCGATCTACGTCGATGCCCAGCAGCTCCGCTTCGTCGGTCATCCACGTCAAAGCCGCATAACAGTCATCGATGGCAGCTGGGTAGGGATGCTCGGGAGCAAGTCGGTAATCGACCGATACGACGACGCATTTGGCTGCCTGCACGAAGCGTTCGCACAAAGCATCGTCCATATCAGGATGTCCCATCACATAGCCTCCCCCGTGAATCCACAGCATGGCCGGAAGCCTAACGTCAGTTCGCTGGGCAGGTTCGTAGATTTTGACTAATATCTCGCCTGCTATGCTCGGAATCATCCGGCTTGTCGTGCGTACGTGCTCCGACTGCTCAATAGGAGGACTCGACAAATAGCTTCTGCTCAGCTTTAAATTCTCTTCCAGTTGAAAACCAGGAAATTGTGCGATTACTGACCTTAATTCTGGGTACAAACGATTTTCAAAATCCACGCAAATCACTCCTATGTTTGGTTTTTATAATCTTTTCTCCGTCTCCGCTTCCCACTTGGCTATTTCCTTCCGAACTCGGGGTGCTACCTCTGTTCCTAGCAGCTCAATGGCTCTCATCACTTCCGCATGCGGCATCGTGCTTAACGGAACATACAGCATAAAGCGAGTAACACCTACATGTTTGCGAAGGTGAATAATCTTCTGGGCAACAGTCACTGGATCGCCGACATACAGCGCACCTTCAAAGCTGCGCGCGGCATCGTAGCTAGAACGATCATAATGTGCCCAGCCCCGCTCCCTGCCCAATCTATTCATACCTGCCATCGTAGAAGGGAAATATGTATCTGCAGCTTGCTCATTATTCTCTCCGACAAATCCTATCGAATGCGACCCAACCCTAAGCTTCGATTCATCATGACCGGCGTGCGCTGCTGCCTTCTTATAAAGCTGGACAAGTGGTGCAAAATTTACCGGATTCCCGCCAATGATCGCCAGCATCAAGGGTAGTCCTAACAGACCTGCCCGGATAGCAGAATCCTGCCTGCCCCCGCTGCCAACCCATATGGGTAAAGAATTTTGAACCGGCCGTGGATACACACCCAAATTGTTAATCGCTGGCCGATGCCCGCCCTTCCAGGTTACTTTTTCGGACTCCCGTATCTTAAGGAGCAATTCCAAATGTTGTTCAAACAGCTCATCATAGTCTTCCAAGTCATAGCCAAACAGTGGAAAAGATTCAATAAAGGAACCCCGACCCGCCATAATCTCCGCACGTCCATTTGAAATGCCATCCAGCGTAGCAAAATCCTGAAAAACGCGAACAGGGTCAGCTGAAGAAAGCACTGTTACTGCACTGGTCAGTCGAATCCGTTTCGTCTGTGCTGCAGCCGCAGACAGCACAACTGCTGGTGAAGATGCCGAATAATCCTTCCGATGATGCTCACCTACACCAAACACATCAAGTCCCACTTGATCAGCAAGGACTATTTCCTCGACAACTTCACGCAACCGCTGTGCGTGACTAATCACTTCACCTGTCTGAACGTCAGGTTTTGTTTCTACAAACGAAGTAATACCTATTTCCATGGTCCATCTCTCCTATTCTAGTAGCTTTCTTTGTATGCCAATTAAATATCGATTAAATATCATACTGATCGGTAAGATATTTTTCCCAGTAAATATAACTCATTAAAAAGAATACTGTCAATAAAAACGGTTAAAAAACTTTGATTTATCATCATATTGATTTCCCTCTTGTCGGGATAAATCAACCTGCATTTGACAATCTAAAGGGCTAATTATAAAATAATAACATACTATTCGGTATGCAAATAAAGACCCGTGACAACTATGATCAGAGTCATTGAACTAAAAATAAAATCAAGAGTAACGAGAGGTATTGATTATGGGAAGAATCCGCGAATTTGACGAAGAAAAAGTATTAGATGCAGCTATGCAAATATTTTGGGAAAAGGGATATGAAGCTACTTCATTGAGTGATTTAACTTCCAGAATGGAAATTCAACGACCTAGTATATATTCCACTTTTGGGGGCAAAAAAGAATTGTTCGAAGCTGCGCTGCGCAAATACATGATGTCCCGCGCTTCTCTGATCCGAACCAAACTTCAAAGCATTCCATCTGTAAAAGAAGCATTTCGCACTTTTTTTGAGGATGTAGTTGAAGAGGAATATGCGGAAAACCCTAGAAAAGGATGCTTTTGCATTAATACAATGGTTGAACTTGCACCTCATGATGAGAAATTTGAAGTTCTTACAAGGGAACATCAAATGTACCTATCGGTCATTTTTCAAGAAACCATTGAACGAGGTATACAATCAGGTGAGCTTGAGGTCAGGCTCGATGCGAAGGCTGTATCACAGGCGCTAGTCGTATCGTTAATTGGAATGACCGTAATGATAAAGTCTCGTCCAGAACGATCATTTATTAATAACACGATAGAGGTGACACTTACACTTCTTAAATAATTCGGAATGAACTTAATTTTGAATATATATGCTTTATTGTGTATAATAATTCAAAACTAATAAAAAAGGGAGTGCATCTAATGTCATTTTTAATAAGGAACGCTAAGCCTGATGATTTAAACAGTTTAACCGAGTTAATGTATGAATACATCGTTGGTTTTTATCAAAACCCTAGGCCACCTATCGAAAAAATCCATAATTTGATACACACCCTTTTTGAGCAGCAAAGCGGTATACAATTTGTGGCGGAACAAAATGGAGAATTAATCGGCTTTGCTACATTATTCTTTACCTTTAGCACGATGAAAGCAGACAAAGTCACTGTTATGAACGATCTATTTGTATTGGAACCATTTAGAGATACAGAAGTAGAAACACAGCTTTTTTTAGAATGTCAAAAATACTCACGAAATCAAGGCTATGCTCATATGGCCTGGATAACTTCTACCGAGAATAAACGCGCTCAAATTTTCTTTAAAAAGATGGATGCTGTCCAAGGGAGAGATTGGGTTCACTTTTCATCGTAACAATACTTTTGATACGATTTTCCGCGCTAACGGCAGTTCAAAGGGCACCCGATTGGGTGCCCTTTGTTCGTAACACATGTTTTCACGCATGCGGATATGGAAACATGCTGATACCCGTGCCTTCATGGCCTCCCTTTGCTGTCTGGATATAGAGTATACTAGATGAGTATAAGTTCGGTACACGATGACATGATATATGTAATGGTACTTAAATACAGCACAGAAGAGGTTGAAAATGAGTCAGAAGCATTTTACAGATTACACATTAAGTGAAGAAATTGTAAGAGCGCTGAATAGCTTGGGCTATGAGACGCCAACAGAGATTCAGACGGAAGTCATTCCAGTGGCGCTTGAAAAGAAGGATCTTGTCGCCAAATCGCAAACAGGTAGCGGCAAAACAGCGGCCTACGGCATTCCAATCTGTGAGCTAGTAGATTGGAATGAGAATAAGCCCCAAGCTTTAATCCTGACGCCAACCCGTGAACTCGCGTTACAGGTCACCGAAGACATCACGAATATTGGACGCTTTAAGCGGATCAAAGCAACACCCCTTTATGGGAAACATCCTTTTCATATCCAAAAGGCTGAGTTAAAACAAAGGACGCATGTGGCTGTAGGTACGCCAGGACGTGTACTGGATCATATTGAACGAGGGACGTTACCGTTAGATCGGATTGCCTATCTCGTGATTGATGAAGCTGATGAGATGCTGAATATGGGCTTTATCGAGCAAGTTCAGTCGATTATTCAAGCGCTGCCTAGTGATCGGGTTACCATGTTATTCTCCGCTACCTTCCCTGAGGACGTAGCCACACTGTCACGTAAATATATGAAAGATCCTGTTAGAATTGAGATTAAAGCGACTGGTATAACGACCGCTACAATTGATCACTCTCTTATTCAGGTGAAGGAGTCAGACAAGCTGGCACTACTGCAAGATCTGCTCATTGTTGAGAATCCTGACAGCTGCATTATTTTCTGTCGTACGCAGGAGAATGTAGATACATTATTCAGGGCATTGGCTGATCTTGAATATCCATGTGATCGCATTCATGGTGGCATGGAGCAAGACGAGCGATTTGAGGTAATGAATGCATTCAGAAGGGGTCAATTTCGTTACTTGATTGCAACAGATGTTGCCGCACGAGGAATTGATATCACGAATATCACCCATGTCATTAACTACGATATTCCCCTTGAGAAGGAAAGCTATGTTCACCGCACAGGACGTACGGGACGTGCTGGCAAAACGGGGAAGGCCATTTCCCTCATCACTCCTAAGGATGGCCGAAGATTAGCTGATATCGAAGCATATATTGGATTCGCGATTCCGCAGGTAAAGGCTCCCTCAGAAGAGGCTGTTGACCTCCGTAGAGAAGATTTTGAGCAAAAACTGCATGTAAAAACCGCACTCAAAAAAGATAAGCGCGAGCAATTAAACCAACAGATTATGAAGCTGAATTTTAACGGTGGTAAGAAGAAAAAACTTAGAGCAGTCGACTTCGTGGGGACCATCGCTAAGCTTGACGGAGTCAACGCAGATGATATCGGGATCATTACGATTCTAGATAATGTGACAGATGTCGAGATTCTGAATGGCAAGGGTCCATTGGTGCTTGAGATTATGAAGAATACAACCGTAAAGGGTAAGCTGTTAAAGGTACGCAAAGGGAATAATAAGTAGAAGTATGCTGCATAAAAGAAGGTGAGGCAACCCCGCCCGTACAGCCGATAGTTTTCGTTAGCTAACGGGCGGGATTGCCGAGTTTACCTCTTGATCGTTTAATTCATCTTTCCATTTTGAATTTGCAAGAAAATTGTGTGCTCTCTTGGATAAAACCAATAGTCATCTTCACCTTATCAATGACTTAACTTAACTTAACTTAATTTTATTTTATCTCTCATTCCTTCCACTTTACCTAATCCATAGGTTGTTTTGGAAAAGCACTCCTGAATCGTTTCAGAGATTACTTACTATTACGACGTCTAAACTTATTAAAAATGTAATGTCTAAATAGAACAATTGAAATTTCGGGTAGCAATACAGCAAATATGTATAACAATATAATGAATGGTAATGACGAAATGAAAATTTCAGCGCCCTGGTCTGTTTTCACACGTTCAACTAGCAGCCACCACATAGGTACGGATACAATCCACATCAAGGCATTAGAGATGATTACATAAAGAGTATTTTTCCATAACAGACAAAACAAAATTGCAATAATGGCCGGGATAGTCCATGAACCTATCCTATGACTATTACTTAATATAACAAATGCTATAACAGGATATAAAAGTGCAACCACCATCTGGACTCCCCTATTATCATAAACCCTCATTTCTTATCTCCTTTTTATATTTTTACAATCTCTTTTCAAATTTTTGATAGGTATACTTCATCATTCTATTTATTTCCACAATAAAAATCCAAGCTCTATGAAACCAACAACGTTGGTGATAATTGTTCTGCTTTATCGTACTCTCTTAGAGAGTAGATTTAATACTAAAAAAATTTAGAAAAGGTGTCCCTTTCGGTCATCTTCATTTGTTATACAGGTATAGTTTTCTTTTTGATCAGAGGAGGTGCCTAAATTTTTGAATGAGGAAATCGAATACAAAATCAAACGAGTTCAAGCTGGCGAAATCCAGGATTACGCCTACATTGTGAAGGAGTATCAGCGTCAGATATTTGTGTATTGCTGGCGGCTATTAGGAAGTGAGCATGAGGCAGAAGAAGCCGTACAGGATATTTTGGTCAAAGCTTTTGAAAAAATTAACATGTACAAACCGACAATGGGCTTCTCCTCCTGGCTGTATAAAATGGCTTATCATCACTGCCTGAACTTGATTCGCAGGAAGAATCTACAGCGCAAATTTAAGATTACCCTGTTCACCTCAACTAATATGACTTCAGACAGTGCTGCGCAGGTTTTGGAACGTCAGCTTTTCAGTGAACCGCTGAGCCGGGCATTAGACCAACTGAATGCAGAAGAACGAAACCTGTTGGTGCTGCGCATTTTTGAAGAAAAAACGTTTGGAGAAATCGGGGAAATTATGAACAAGAGCGAGGAAGCTATCAAGAAAAAATACGGCAGAACAAAAACAAAGCTCAAAAAAATGATGGAACCCATAAAGGAGGACCCGAAATGCGTGAATTACAAGGCAGAAATCAGGAACAAAATCTGAAATACACCGATCCAAAAGACAAAGACTTAAAAAACATGGACAAGCTGACAGAACCAGAAAGTGTCCTAAAAATCCAAGCTTTTGACGTTTCTGACAAAGTGATGGAACAGGTCTACCAAAAGGTGACGCCCAAAAAGGGGTTCATTGTAAAAATGCGTCTTCAACCGCGCATTACCGCTCCCATTATGATCTTACTTTTTGTGTTAGGGGCTTCTGTGACCGGATACGCCGCTTCGCAATATCTTGAATTCCGCAACAGTAAGGGCGACGTTGTATTAAATACCGCCAAAACACCTGCCGAAACGGACGCCTCGAAAACGTATACCTCCACCTACGCACAGTGGAACGAAAAAGTGAAAGATCGCTTGCAGCCCGGAGAGTATGCCGCCTATTACGTCAAGGATGATTCTATGAATCAGAACAACCTATCTAATCCGGCCCTGTTTGCGTACAAGCCAGCTGAACTTTCAAGTTTCAACAGCTTACAAGATGAAATCAAGCGAACTGAGGCTCCATTATTCAGCAACCCCACTCATCTACCGGATGGCTATCAGTTTGAATTCGGATACGTCTATCCAGGCGCTGCATATCCTAGGATGATGGATAAAAAGGAATATCGAGCTTTAACCGATAAACTGATGCAACAGGCCAAAGCTGCACCGGAGGGTGAACATCTGTTTATTCAAAAGCTGAGCTGGGACAAGTCAGACACCTCCTTTGCCCGGTATGCGAGAGGAAACGACTATGTAAACATTACCGTCACCAAATACACTCCTGAAGTCACAAAGACAACCATCATGCAAAATGAACAGGATTCGGCTGAGCAACTGACAATTAAAGGAACCAAGGCCTATTACATCAGGGCAAGCAAAACAAGCAATCCCTTGGAGGCCGGAAAAAACCGACTGGGCTGGCTTGATGAAAAAAGACGGTTACACTTCAACATATCTGATAACCAGGACAGTCCACTGACCAAGGAAGACCTGGTAAAAATAGCCGAGGATCTGCTTAACGGTTCACCGCAATAGCTATAAAAGAAAAGCTTTGAAGAGAGACCATCCTTTTTTAGGGGTGGTCTCTTTTTGGAGAATAGTCCTTATACCTTTTCCTCACAAACTATTACGGCATGTTCCACAATCTTTTCACCTCAACTAATTCCTGATCATTGAATTCCATTCTGTATACGTCTGGCTTGGATGTGTGTAGTAAAAAATTCAAATCGTACTGCTTGTCATAATGCCCCATCATTAAAGTCATTACAGCTCCATGAGTGCCTAATGCGACTTTCCGTCCTCGGTAGATTATTAGCAATTCCTTTAAGACTGTTATACTTCGATTCTGACAAACTGCATTAGACTCTCCTCCCGTTAAAGCAAAGTTGGGATCAGAAAATGACTTATCTAACAAAGGGAATAATTCATCATCGGGCATTCGGTTGTCTTCATTCAAAAAAATTCTTTCTTTAAGATCCTCGAGTATTAAAACTTCTTGTCCTGAGCATTGAGCTAATTCTTGAATGGTTAGGATTGCCCGTTGATATGGACTTGAAACGAAAACCTCGATCCCCTCTCCTCTCAATAACTCAGTTATTTGAAAAGCATCTGACTTACCTTTATCAGTCAAACCTCTTGTTCTTTCATTTCCTTCCGTCTTTGGTGATTCGCCATGTCTCACCATGTAAATGAAAGTTTTCATATTAACCTCCACGGATCACCCGATAAACTTCTCAATCAACTGAGACACTAAGAGAATTACGCAAATGTTTAACATCACTCATCGGTGGCCGTCCAAACATGCGTCCATATTCTCGGCTGAACTGCGAAGGACTCTCATAGCCAACGCGAAAGCCTACAGTGGCGGCCTCCAATCCCTCCGAGAGCAGTAAGCGGCGTGCAGCCTGCAGTCGAATGGCCTTCTGATACTGCAGAGGACTTATAGCCGTTACCTTTTTAAAGTGCTTGTGTAAGGAAGAAGGGCTCATGTTTACTTCCTTCGCCAATTCCTCGATCACAAGAGGCTTAGAGTAATCGCGGGTAATCAGATGGATCGCTTTGGAGATGCTATGTGCATAGCTGCCAACTACGGCAAATTGCCTGATTAAAGCTCCCTGCTCACCTTGTAATACACGATAAAGGATCTCGTGCGTGATAAGCGGCGCAAGAAACTGAATATCCGCAGGCGTATCCGAAAGTCTGACAAGCCGAAGCAGCGCATCAAGCAGCAGAGGGTCAAATTGGCTCACCAGTATGCCGCGTCCAGTCTTAACGTTACATGGAGGAGGACTCTTCTTGATAATGTCCAGGATGGCGTCTGGACTAATGGATAATTGAAGACTGAGATAAGGAAGCTCCGACGAGGCTTGAGTTATTTTACCAGTTACGGGAAGTTGAACTGATGTGACCATGTAGGTTGTTGGATCGTACACATAGTTTTCTCCAGCCAGCATTGCTGTCTTTGAGCCTTGCGCAACCACGTACAGGGAGGGCATATGGACCGTATGATTCAGCTCGGACACATGGCTTGCACGTCTGAAATAAAGTCCTGGCACAGACGAAACAAACGTACCGTCCGAAGACGCGCGTTGATCAATCAGACGAATCAGTTCTTGTAGATTCGTAGAAATATCAGAGGGGGGAGGAGACGAAACCATTCATGCTTCACCTTCCTTTCCGTTGAACGCTAATATTGATGTGCTAATTATATGCACGCCGAATAGGATTAGGCAAGAATTGGACTTGATCGGTCTACCTGTCTCAATTGAATTCTACTTAAAATTTACTTGCAAGGCCAACAAAGGGCCTAAGGCAAATAGATCAAAGAAAGAAGGATGGGGCTATGAGTTTGGAAGGAAGAATAGAGAACAAAGTCGTCGTGATTACAGGTGCAAGCAGCGGAATTGGAGAAGCAACAGCACTGTTGCTTGCCGAGCGTGGAGCAAAAGTCGTGCTTGGGGCGCGCGGGGTGGACCGCCTTGAAGCACTGGCGACACGTATTACGAATAGGGGTGGCGAAGCTGTCTATGCACGCACTGACGTTAGACGGCGCGAGGATCTGTGCAACCTCGTTACTTTGGCTTGCGAACGATACGGGAAGCTGGATGTTCTCGTCAGCAACGCTGGCGTTATGCCTATATCCCCTCTCGATGATCTGCGCGTGGAAGATTGGGAGCACATGATTGACGTCAACATTAAAGGCGTTTTGTATGGCATTGCTGCAGCGTTGCCTGTCTTTCGCAAACAGGGTTTCGGACATTTCGTGAACACTGCTTCTACAGCAGGACACAAGACCGTTCCGAACCAGTCGGTCTACTCTGGTACGAAGTTCGCCGTACGCGCCATCTCAGAGGGGTTGCGCCAGGAGGCTGGTGATAAACTGCGCGTAACCATCATTTCGCCAGGTATTGTGCAGACAAATTTCACCGAAAGTTTAACAGACCCGGCTATAAGAGATCAACTCGCCGTCATCCGGGATAAACTAGCCATGACACCAGACGCGGTAGCCCGCGCAATTGGATTCGCAATTGAACAACCGGCTGACATTGATGTGAACGAAATCGTGATCCGTCCAACCGCACAAATATAACATAAATAGATAGGGGCACCTCCTCTTGTGAGTGCGCCCCTATCTATTCATACATAAAGCTTTACCATGGAAGCTGTTCATCCATGTGACATCGAAAATGCAGAAGGATTGCAAAACTTTGTTTTGTTAAACAAACATTTTTAGCGGTGGGGATTTTCTTCCCACCGCTTGGTGTTGTTGCTTATTGGACTCTAAAATATATCGTAAGATTACTGTGCTTTTTATTAAAAATATTTGGATGATCGAGTTACTAGCCATGTAAAAATTAACGATGAAGCGGTTCCCTTTCGCCCAGACCGAGCACCTCCGTTGTGGAGTCATAAATTTCTTGGTAAAGCTCTGGGTTTTCCGCTAGTGACACCCCATAAGAAGGAATCATTTCTTTTATTTTTGGTTCCCACTCTTCCATATGTTGTGGGAAGCATTTTTCCAATACTTCCAGCATAACGTGAACAGCAGTAGAAGCACCCGGAGAGGCGCCGAGCAGTGCAGCTATCGAACCATCAGCAGCACTAACCACTTCTGTACCAAATTGAAGTGTTCCTTTACCGCCCTCCGTATCTTTGATCACCTGCACACGTTGACCCGCTACCACGATCCCCCAGTCCTCGATTTTGGCGTTCGGAATAAACTCGCGTAATTCTTCCAGACGCTTTTCATTCGATAACATCACTTGCTGAATCAGGTATTTGGTCAATGCCATCTCTTTTGCGCCTGCCGCCAACATCGTGATGAGATTATTGGGTTTTACAGATCCGATCAAATCCAAATTTGAGCCCGTTTTCAAGAACTTCGGTGAGAAGCCGGCAAACGGTCCAAATAGCAGTGCTTTTTGGTTACCGATATATCTTGTATCCAGATGCGGAACAGACATGGGAGGAGCACCAACCTTAGCTTTACCGTATACTTTCGCATGATGCTGGGCGACAACCTTAGGATTGTTACATACCATAAATAGTCCACTTACCGGGAATCCCCCGATATATTTGGACTCAGGAATACCGGTTCTTTGTAGCAAAGGTAGACTTCCACCCCCACCACCGATAAAGACAAATTTGGCAGTATGGTATTCGATTTTACCGTTATCCAGATTATGGACTTTGACTTTCCACGAGCCGTCGCTCGCACGTTTAATATCCTTTACACTATGCTTGTAATTGATCTCAACGTTTTTACTTTTTAAATGCTCAAACAACATGCGTGTTAAAGCACCAAAGTTGACATCTGTTCCAGAGTCGATTTTGGTTGCCGCGATTGGTTCATTCAATGTACGGCCTTCCATAATTAGCGGAATCCATTCCTTCAGCTTTTCAGGGTCGTCGGAAAATTCCATGCCTTGAAATAGAGAAATAGTTGAAAGCGCTTTAAACCTTTTTTTCAAAAAAGATACATTTTTCTCTCCTGTTACCAAACTCATATGAGGTATTGGCTTGATAAAGTCCTGAGGATTACGAATCAAATGGCTGTTTACAAGAAAAGACCAAAACTGTCTTGAAAGCTGAAACTGCTCATTAATGTCTACAGCTTTACGAATATCTATAGATCCATCAGCTTTTTCGGATGTATAGTTCAGTTCGCACAGTGCAGCATGGCCTGTACCTGCATTATTCCATTCGTTAGAGCTTTCTTCTCCTGCGTTTGCGAGTTTCTCAAACACTTTAATTTCCCATTCTGGTGCTAACTCTTTTAGCAATGATCCCAGAGTCGCGCTCATGACTCCGGCACCAATTAAGATAACGTCTGTATTTTTCTGAATGCTATTCATAAAAACCTTCCTTATCTCTTATATTTGCAAAAAAGAGCAGGCCCTCCTGCTTAGGTGATACAAGAAGCAAGGCTCCACTCAGGAACATATCTTTTCTGTCTCTATTATAACTAAAATATAATCTTTTAAAAATTATATTGTCTATTATCTGATAATTATAAATCATTTCTGCTAAAAAGTGAGAATTTTCTTTGCAAAATAATAAGAATGGATCTCAACACGCTGTATTATTGGGGCTTCACTTACTAGCAGTAATAACAGACACTGACAATTCTTCGGTAAACACACCCGTGGAGTCCATATCTAGTAGAACAGATGTTAAATCATTTTCAAATCGTACTAAATTATCACCAAAAAGGCGTCTTGAAGCAAATGATGTAGAGTACAGATTTCCAATGATCGAATCAACAGTCCATGTATATGAATAACTCGGTAAAATATGTCTTTGGACATTTTTGAATCCAGATTTTCTTACAATATCCTCATACCTCTCCTTTGGGGGAGTGTAAGTGCTATTACCAGCTCTTCTTGCGTCTCCTAGCCAACGTCTCACTACTTCGTTGACCTTGAGTTGCCAAAGTAAGGGTTCCTGCTTCCCAGTATTATCAATAATAGCTACGCCACCATTAGTATCAGAACTGTTATACAGAATGTCAAGAATGGACTCTCTATCCATCCAATGAAATGCTTTCGCAATTATAACGAGGCGAAAGACACCCCAGTCACATACGCGCTCTTCCGCCCTTCCTTGTACCCATTTAACATTGTCCAACCTTTTATCACTGGACAAACGGTTTGCTTCATCTAGCATTTCTGATTCAGTATCTACACCTACTATTTCTTCAAACCAATCACTAAATCTTAGAGCTAGCTGACCCGTTCCACATCCTAAGTCAAGCAAGCGACCTTCCCCATTCAGAGAAAACTTGTTAACTAAAAACCGAATAAGCGACGAAGGATAAGGAGGTCGATACCTAGAGTAGTACCAAGCGGTACCTTTAAATAGATCTGGACCATAATCACTCATAGCTTATAACCTTCTCTCTACTGAACTTTTAAAACATGAGAGTCACAGGGCTGCCTGTAACGGCAAGTTTTTGGGCCAATCTTTACGGGACAGGCCCTTTCTAATTGCACTAACGTTTCCTCGAATGAGCTTCATGGTTTATAAATACTTCATCATGATATTCGAAACAGTCTGTTGTTGATTCACCCAATCATAATCGGAGTTATCCATAATAAACGATTGAAAAGGAAGTTGCTCAATAATTTGTAATTCTAGCTCTCGTCGATGTTCAAGGAACTGAATATATCCCTCATACCCGTAAAGCCCCTTCTTCTTTCCATAATCTTGCTCTGTATGGTACCAAATCGTGAAATCTAACCATTCTTGAGATCTCATCGTTTTTACTCGCTCAATCGTCTCACGCACATCAGGTTGCTTCAAATAGAACAAAATTGGATTTAACTCCTGAATTTGCTCCGCAATCTGTAATACATGCCGAACAAATCGATCATTTCCAGCATCATGCCGGGCGAGTAATGCACACCCTGGGTTCTGTAAAAAACAGCATTCGAGTATGATTAGCTTTTCCTTTTCTCGCTGATCTTTAACAAAAGACTTCCAACGTTGGATCATCAATTCGCAGTACTTTTCCACGGGTACTCCATCGTAGATTTCATAACGCTGGATTTCCTCATACAAACTAGAAGGAATTTTATTTTGGGCTGATTGCTGCGCAAGCGCATATGCGATTAAAGAGTCGTTGCCATTCAAAGATACGAACGGATCAATGTAATGAAACACCTCGGAATAGATTGATCGGAGCCGATCAAGTTCTTCGTTCGGCATACATGCAACCGATTCATAATCAGCGGGATGCCGTAAATTTCCTTCTAAAAATAGTTCCGATTCTATTTGATGTGTATTTAACATGTCATGTATGTATCTAGATAATGTGGATTTGCCAGAGCCAGGTATGCCTTCGACGATAACCAGTTTCGTTTTCGTAGCTGGTACATTCGCCATAGTATCACATCCTTATGAATTAAATGATTACCTTAAGGAGAATCCAATTATCTCGTTATATCGCCAGATAGCTTAGGAACCTTTCCTTTATCTCGACATCCTTAGAAAACCAATAAAAAGCATTGGATCCTAAGGACTGACCCAATGCTTTTATAGATGGCTATCTTCTAGTTATTTAATAATTACGTATTCCAGGTTAACCAGTTTTGCATAAGTCACAATTTGGTCTGTGGTTAGATTCAAGGAAACCACAGTATGGTGACCGCCACCGTTCTCAATCCATGCCTTAACTCCATCCTGGAAGTTAGGCTTCACGTTCCACAGTACACGGGCTACCGGAAGATTTGGAGCAGGAACTGTCGGTTCAAATGCAGTAACCTCATTGATCAGCAGTTTATAATGGGTGCCAAAGTCAGCCATAGAAACAACCACACCGTCTCCTGCCTTGCCGTCAAATACCAGACGGGCTGGATCTTCACGATCGCCGATACCTAACGGAGAAACGATGACTTTAGGCTTGTTGCTCGCCAACGTTGGGTCAACTTCAAGCATATGGGATTGAAGGATCGATTCCTGACCAGCCGCTAATTCATAGGTGTAGTCTTCCATAAAGCCAGTGGATTGGTTATGGCTCATGACTTTAAGCAGGCGATCGAGCGCTGCAGTCTTCCAGTCTCCTTCACCAGCAAATCCGTATCCTTGTGCCATCAAACGTTGAACGGCAAGACCAGGGAGCTGTTTCATACCATAGAGGTCTTCGAAGTTCGTAGTGAAGGCAGTATAGCCGCCATGATCCAGGAATCGTTTAATAGCAATTTCATAGCTTGCTTGCACTCTTACACTGGCTTCCCAAGCTTCCTTGCTATAAGTACCATAATCGAATTCATAAAGTTCAGAGTATTCCGCAAACAAAGCATCAATCTCTTCTTCTTTCACAGCATTGACGTACTGAACGAGGTCGCCAATTCCGAAGTAGTCAACAGTCCATCCAAATTGAATTTGGGCTTCGACCTTATCACCTTCCGTAACGCCAACATTACGCATATTGTCGCCAAAGCGGGCGACTTTGATATTGAAGCTTTCGTTATAAGCAACCGCTACATCCATCCACTCTGCGATTTGTTTTTGCACTTCTGCACGTTCCCAGTAACCTACAACCACTTTATTCTGTTTCTTCAAGCGGGCGTTGATAAACCCATATTCACGGTCACCATGAGCTGCCTGATTGAGGTTCATGAAGTCCATGTCAATTGTAGCCCAAGGAATGCTTTCATTGTACTGTGTGGCCAAATGAAGTAGCGGCTTTTGCAGCAATTTAGTACCGCGAATCCACATTTTTGCAGGTGAGAAAGTATGCATCCAAGTGATGACACCAGCAACCTCATCACGATAGTTGACTTCTTTCATAAGGCTGGTGATTTTGTCTGCACTAACCGCCAGATCTTGCAATACAAGCGGATAAGGCAGAACGCCGCTCTTATTTAGGGCATCGGTCATTTCTTGTGCGTGTGCTTTGACTTCTGCTAATGCTTCTTCTCCATACAGATGTTGTGAACCTACGACAAACCAGAACTGTTTTGTACCTACTGTTGACATAACATTCATCCTCTTTTCTTCGTTTTTAGTTTAGTTGGTCTTACTTTTGCCCGTAGTAGGCATCTTTCCCATGTTTGCGCAAATAGTGTTTATCTAGAATGCGCTGCGGCAATTCTTCGGCAAAATGATTCAATTCCCGTGCGAATAAATTCATTTTCGAAACTTCTTCCAACACGACGCTATTCATAACTGCGGATTTCGCATCTTTCCCCCAAGTGAAGGGAGCGTGACCCTTAAGCAGGACACCTGGCACTGCTAAAATATCCAGCCCGCGCTGCTCAAAAGTTTCGATGATGACACGGCCGGTTTCCGCTTCGTAACCACGGTCGATCTCCTCTTGTGTCAGGAAACGAGCACAGGGAACAGAACCATAGAAGGTGTCTGCATGAGTAGTCCCCATTACAGGTACATCCAGGCCTGCTTGAGCCCAAATCGTCGCCCAAGTCGAATGCGTATGCACAATACCGCCGATCTCTGCGTAGTGCTTGTAAAGTACGGCATGAGTCGGTGTATCCGATGAAGGTCTCATCTCTCCTTCAACAACATTGCCGTCAAAATCAACAACCACCATATCGCTAGGTTTCATCGTGTCATAACTAACACCACTCGGTTTGATAACGAATAAGCCACGTTCACGATCAACAGCGCTTACGTTACCCCAGGTGTATTTCACGAGTCCATGTTTAGGCAAATCGAGATTGGCTTGAAATACTTCTTCTTTCAGCTGCTCTAACACGTCAATTCCTCCAGTTTTCCACTAGATTATCTACAGCAGCCTGCTCAATCGCCAGGCCTTGTGTGTAGCGTTCTAAGAATGTTTCGAACCCCTTAACATCGGAACCGTCAGGATGAATTTCTTGTCCCTCAACATCTCTAAATACTTTTTGGTCGAGGAAGTCTTCCAGACTTTCTTGTTGATCCTTGTTCATCATGTAAGAAGCCAGAATAGCCATACCCCACGCTCCGCCTTCTCCAGCTGTTGACATCACGGATACCGGGACATTCATAGCAGCCGCAACAATCTTTTGTCCGACGATAGGGGTTTTAAATAAACCACCGTGAGCCAGAATGCTGTCAATTGCGACGTATTCTTTCTTCGTCAAAATATCCATTCCGATTTTCAAAGCAGCAAATGCAGTGAACAGATGAGTCCGCATGAAATTGGCCAAATTGAAACGGCTCTCAGGAGAGCGGACAAACAACGGTCTGCCTTTCTCTATTCCGGTGATATTCTCCCCTGACAAATAGCCATAGCTGAGTAAACCACCGCCATCTGGATCCGCTTCCAAAGCCTTATTCAGCAACACACTGAACAATTGATTCGGATCCGCCTTGTGCCCCATGGCCTCATAGAATTCACGGAACAAGCCCAGCCAAGCATTGAGATCACTTGAACAGTTGTTGGCATGAACCATGCCGACCGGATTACCATTCGGTGTGGTCACCAGATCAATTTCCGGATATACCGCTGAAAGGTCTTTCTCTAATACAATCATGGCAAAAACCGAGGTTCCCACAGACACGTTGCCAGTACGTTTTCTCACACTATTCGTAGCGACCATCCCTGTTCCCGCATCACCTTCTGGAGGACAAAGCGAAATACCAGGTTGTAAATCTCCGGATTTATCTAAGATTTTCGCTCCCGCTGCGGTTAGTACACCTGCCTGCTCGCCTGAGATATGAACTTTAGGAATAATATCTTGTAACTTCCAATCGTAGCCTTTGGCTGCAATGAGTTCATCAAACTGCTTAACCATCGACTCGTTATAATCATGTGTAGTCTCATCAATTGGGAAAATCCCCGACGCGTCTCCGATACCAATTGCCTTATCGCCAGTCAGCAGCCAGTGGATATATCCAGCCAACGTCGTCATAAAATCAATATGAGGGACATGTTGCTCTTCGTTCAATATCGCTTGATACAAGTGAGCAATACTCCATCGCTCAGGAATGTTGAATTGAAATTTATCAGTTAAAGCTTTTGCTGCAACCCCGGTTGTCGCATTCCGCCAAGTCCGGAACGGAACAAGCAACTCACCCTTGCTGTCAAAAGCCATATAGCCGTGCATCATTGCAGAGAATCCTATAGAACCAACCGTACGAAGGGTGACTCCATATTTTTGCTCAACCTCTTGCTTCATTTCACGATAAGCCTCTTGCAGGCCCATAATAATACTCTCTAAGTTGTACGTCCAATATCCATCTACCAGGAGGTTTTCCCACTCATAGCTTCCAGATGCGATGGTTTCAAAACGATGATCAATCAGCACTGCCTTGATACGTGTGGATCCAAATTCGATACCAAGTGAGGTTTCTCCCTTAGTAATCGCTTGTTTAATGTCTTGATCCATGCTCACGTTACTCCTCTCTCTGAACAACTGTTATAATCGCATTAATTGAAAGAAGGCGCTTTCTTTTGTTTACAGCCTTAGTATATTTTTTGTGCGTACATTTGTCAACACAAAACCGTAGTTATACTTACAAATAATTTGACAAACCGAGTGTTTTTCTAGTTTTAACTTTAGTATTTATACAGATAGGACAATAGATTATAATAAACTCATAATTATGCTAAAATATGTACATACAAATATTATAGATGCATTAATTAGTATTAGAACAACTTGGAAAGAAGGAATAAAGTGAAACCAAAGTATCAGGTCATCCTTGAGGATATAAAAAGCAATATTCTTTCAGGGGCATACAGCGTAGGAGAACAAATTCCAACGGAATTCGCTTTGCAGGATAAGTATAAAGTTAGTCGTCAGACGGTTCGGAAGGCTATTTTGGAACTATCCAACGAAGGTTTCTTAAGAAGTGAAAAAGGATCTGGCACCTATGTCAGTAACCAATTCCGCTCAAAGACTGGTGGGAACTCCAGTAATAAAACCATCGGAGTCATCACGACCTACATCTCTGATTACATCTTCCCCTCGATAATTCGCGGGATTGAAGCCAGATTAAATGAAGATAATTATTCATTACTATTAGCGAGTACCAATAATGATGTCGCCCAGGAAAAGAAAGCCTTGGAGATGATGCTGTCCTTTGGTGTGGATGGTTTGATCATTGAGCCTACGAAGAGCAATCTATATAATCCCAATATCGCTTATTATCTGACGTTCAAGGAACAGGATGTTCCCTTCATCATGATTAATGCCTATTATGAAGAGTTGGAAGTTCCTTACTTCTGCCTCGATGACGTACAATCCAGCTATCTGGCAACCAAAGAATTGATCGCTAACGGACACACACAGATTGGTATCATTGCCAAAATGGACGATTTACAAGGAAAGTATCGAATGAAAGGCTATATCAAAGCGCTTGGAGAAGCCAAATTACGGTTTCACCCCGAGCAAGTGCTCTCATTCTATACTGAAACGAAGCAGGATTTGTCCACCAATTTGAGGAAATTTCTGACCGAACAAAGAGACGAGTTAAGCGCAATTGTCTGCTATAACGACGAGGTAGGATTAGAAGTTGTACATGTATGCAGACAACTTGGGATATTGGTGCCCGAAGACTTATCCATTATTGGTCAAGATAATTCCTATATTTCCAAGAATGCAAACATCAAACTAACGACATTAACGCACCCCCAGGAACAAATGGGACGTGATGCCGCCGATTGGGTTATTAAGAAACTTCAAGGGAAAAAGGATCTACGTAACCACACCTATTATCAGCCTGTGTTAATTGAAGGAGAGACGGTTAAGAAGAAACTGAAGTGAAAAAGGATATGTAACTGTGGTGAATTTCCGTTTTTTCTGAATGAACCATCGCCCTTTAAACCTAGTGCCTAATTGTCATATGACACTTTGGAGTGACTTGGTATGGTGGGTGGCGAAATGTAACTTGTTGGTATGACAAGTCCTTTGCCATACTTGGTTTTGCCGGACGCTATAAGGCAAAAATACATTTCAAGGAGAAATCATTCATGAAAAAAATGATTCACACCAGTCTCGCGGTTCTACTATTATCTGCTACGGTAACTACCGCGTGTATGGCACCCAACGGCGCATCAGTTGCCGCACCCGTTAACGTACCAGTTGCATCTGAGAAGGCTAGCTTGGAGGGACCGCGAGATGCTAAGGAACTAGAAGCTTTTGCGGATGGCGTTTTTGCGGACAAGATGAAGAAGTATAATACAGTTGGTTCTAATTTTGTGGTCGTTGCAGGTGGGAAAGTGATGCTAAGCAAAGGTTACGGGTATGCCGACAAGGGCAAAAAAATTCCTGTTGATAAAAATACCGTTTTCCAAATCGGCTCTGTTACAAAGTCATTCACTGCATTGGCAGCTATGCAGTTGGTCGATAAGGGGAAAATGGATTTAAAACGCGATATCCAAGAGTATTTAGGAGGAATAAAGGTTCCGAATAAAACAGGAAAAAAACTGACGATGTTTGATCTACTTACATATTCAAGTGGATTTGATGAACCAGATATTTCCATGGAAATGCATCCAGAATACGCGGACAAATATTTTCCGATGAAGAAGTTCATTGCATCAAATATGCCAACTGTTGTCAGGACTCCAGGAGAAGCGTACACTTATGACAATTTTGGTTTCATGCTAGCGGGATATGCTGTAGCAAACGTAACGGGTATGTCATATTCCAAATATATGGAAAAGAATATTTTCAAACCGTTAGGTATGAATTCGACGAATGTGCGGTTTACCCCCCAATTGTTAAGCAGAATGGCTGCTCACTATGGACCAACAGGCGAACTGATACCCTTGGACGGGTTTAAACCAACGGAAAAACCTGAAGGCGGTATCGTCTCAACAGCAGATGACATGGCGAAGTACCTTATTATGCACCTGAACAAAGGCAAGTACAAAGGTAAAGAAGTAGTGAGTCCAAAGAGCATAGAGCAAATGCACACATACCAATTATTCCCTGATAAGGAGTTCCCGGTCACAACAATTGGATTCGAAGGCTACTTCAAAGAGAAGATGAATAATCAGCATGTGATTCTAAAAGGAGGAAATGTTACAGGGCATTCTTCCTTGATTGTTATTCTGCCTGAGAAGAATACAGCAATGTACATGTCCTACAATAACGACTCCATGATGAGTCTTGACGTGTATGAGGAATTTATGAATCATTATTATCCGAGAAAATCAGAACTTCCAAAGTCAACCTACGCGACAATAAGTGAGCAGCAGGCCCAAGACTACGTGGGATTATACCAAAACACGCGTATCGCTGCCTTAAGGACGAAGGTTTCGTATTCGGACGGGAAATTAATAATGGAGACAGGAACATCAGGCAAACATACACTAAAAATGATCCACCCTTTATTATTTGAAGATGAATCAGGTAATAAATTGACGTTTAATAAAAATCAAGCAGGCCATATTGCATATTTGTATTACATGCAACTCCCAGACCTCGTTGCTTATGCGCAAAAAATAAACATTGATTCACCATTTTCTGATGTACCTGCGGATAGTAAATATATTCCATATATAAACAACCTTAATGCTTTGAAAGTCATGAGCGGAAAATCAGCCCACCTCTTCGATCCGAAAGGAACGATGACTCAGAGAGAATTCTCAGAAGTGCTGCTGCGCGCCCACGGGTGGTATAAACAACCTTTCATGATTGAACCGAATACAAAACAGATGATGGCCGGACTACGTAATTATCAGCCTAATTCTCCTATCACTAGACAAATGGCGGCGGTAATGATCCAGAACCTGAAACAGGTTGAGCCTGGAATTAAGGTTAAATTGGGTGGCGAAACGGATGCTTGGGCAGTTAAAGCCATCACAGCTCTTGTTTCCCAAGGTATCATGGACCCGAATACCAAGATCAATTTAGACGGCTCCATAGACTTCCGCTCCAAACAGCTTTTGAAGCGTCAAGAAGCCAGTGCCTTGTTGGATCAAGCATTTAATTACTATACGTTGCCAATCAGTCACTAATTCAAAAGGATTAAGTAAATTTTCTACCGTAAAGGACAGTGCTTACTTCGGGATTAACGAAAAAAAGCGCGAGTGCAGGGGGGATTTCCCCATGACTCGCGCTTTTTGGCTCATCTCGCCCATTCGAGGATGTTATGGGCAAGCAAAAGCCAACCGATAAGGGCACGGTACTAGCAGGCACCTAAGGAGGCGTACCGAAAGTCTGCCGACCGCGATTGGTCTCAGGCTTCCCTCACAAGGGGGGTATCTGCCTTTTTGTAATTGCCAATTCCTATAATGGTACTTTATATAAGATTTCCTGAACCCCCGTCAAAACTGGGGATTTTCTTGTACAATAAGAAACAAGCGGCTGCTGATGCTGCCGCTTGTTTTTAGTTTCCTCCATATCCAACGAAAATCCGCATCGAACCGTAAGGTTTATTCCAAAAGCCCTGCCTCCCGGGCCTTTTGCACTGCTTCCTCTCGGTTGCGAACCCCCAGCTTCAGATAGACCGATGACGCATAGTTTCTAACCGTACCATCGGATAAATACAATTTGGAAGCAATGGTTTTATATCGCAGTCCTTTCGACACGAACTGTAAAATTTCAAGCTCCCGTGAAGTTAAATCATAGGTCGCAGCCACTTTGGTTGTCGACGGAACGTCTCCGCTCTTGGCGGCTTCCAGCTGAGCAAACAATTTGTGCGACATCTCCTGATCGATCAGCGTGCCTCCGCGATAGACCGTACGTATTGTTTCGGCAAGCTCTACCGGCTTCATCGACTTCAATAGGTATCCGTCCGCTCCGCTTCGCAGCGCTTCCAGAGCCTGTCCAGTATCTTCGAACGTGGTGAGAATCAAGATGCGGATGTGGGGCCACGTTTGTTTTATGGTACGGGATGCGGAGATTCCGTCCAGGTTCGGCATGTCCAAATCCATGAGCACCAGCTGAGGCTGAACCTGTCTGCACAGTTCGATGGCTTGCTCGCCATCTTCTGCCACCCCTACGACTTGCAAATCTTGCTGCTCCTCGAGAAGAATCCGTAGACTTTCACGGATAAAAGGCTGGTCATCGACGACCAACAGACGGATGACATCATCCTTAAGCTCCGTTTGTCGTGGCAGGGTGCAGGTAACGAGGGTGCCTTCGCCCGGTTGGGTATAGACGCCAACATGACCTTGCAAATTCATCGCTCGCTCTTTCATGGCGTTCAAGCCGAAACCATCCCGTCCATGTTCCATCCCACGGCCGTTATCTTGAATTTCCAGCCTCGTCTGCTGAGGCTCGAATTGCACTGAAACCGTAATCTCCGTCGAGTGTCCATGACGCACGGCATTCGTCAATGATTCTTGCAAGCAGCGATACAGCGCTATCTTCGCTTGCTTCGTTACAGGGTATTCCTCCCCGAAGGCCTGGAAACGAACCGACACCTTAGCATGCTCCTGAAACTCCTCTGCCAGCTTCCGCAAAGACTGAAGCAGTGGGAGTTCTTCATGCGGCGATTCGATTTGATGCACATAGCCTCTCACTTCATCCATATTTTCCCGGGCCAGGTTCAATAGGGAATCGAGCCGTTTCGTTCCTGTATCCGTCTCTAGCTCAGGGCGCAAGGTTTCCAACCCCATAATGAGGGAAGTGTACGCATGACCGACGGTATCATGGAGCTCTTTGGAGAGCCGATTCCGCTCTTCGGCCAGCGTGATGCGCTCGATTTGGGACAAGTACTGCTCCAGCACCGCATTTTGCTCGCGTATAATTTCACTTTGACGATGATTGACCATCAATAAATGGAAGGAAAATCCGAATGCATAAGCCGTCCCGAATTGAATGGTCATAATCCAAAAATCAATCTGCTCTGCAAGCAGCTTAATTATAGCGGGTAGGAGCAATATCGATAAAGGACCTGACCAAAGATATGTTCTTTGTTTGCTATTAGAGGCAATCAAAAATGCATATACCAGGAATGTGAGGTAGGCTTCTGGAAAGAACAAAACTAAATACAAGCAGAGCCCGCCCGGGATCACAATCTCGGTAAGCAGGTAGTATCTATAATTGAGCTGCAAGCACAGCCAGGGAACGGAAAAAGCAATAAGCTGCCAAAACACAAGAACCCAAAGCGGCAGCGTGAAATGAGCTTGCCGCTCTATGATAGTGAGCAGGAGAGAAGTACTGCAAATCAAGCGGATCATAAGCATGAACCAGTCGTACCAGAACCACTGCTTTACCATATCGAACAAAACCATCAACCCCTAAGAACTATCAGTATGACATTACGTAACTATTATAGAGCAGATCATTATCCAACAATACTTTTAAATCCAGACCGGGACATTCCGGCTACCGGTTCACACTCTTGATCATACGACGGGTGTAGCCTCCTAGCATACGCGTGAAGCTGTTCGCAAGCCTGTAGCTCACCATAGTGAATATGACTCCTGAGGCCGAAACCAGTACGGATTTTATCACAGTATCTATAGGTACACCCATAAAATAATAATTAAATAGTGGAAAGAGGAGCGGGGCCGCAATCATTGCGAGTGGAGTTATATAAAGCAAGGCTGCACTAATGAGGCTTAAAATCCCCACCGGAAGCTTCAGCATCAGCCAGCCGATAGCGATCCAGTTGCGCCGATTTAGCAGCTCCTTCCTTGCTTGAAGCCAGATAGAGTCATCGGTGTTTATTGGTTTAACGTAAAGCTCTGTGGTAATATCCGTATAGATCTTGGTCTGTGTGCGTTCAAATTGCAGGAAGGTGTTTGTAGTTCGCAAAATGCGAGTAATCAGAGGAACGCCCGCGACGGTAAACGAAAGACTCAAGCCTAATGTAAGAGCGACCAGATAAAAGCAAAAGTAAAACAATCCGGTAGCGAAAGTAAGCAGTAGGAAATAGCCATTTTGAATAAAGCTGACGACGGTTCTTGTCATCAAAGAGCCCACATCCTTTACAAGTAGTCATCGTATCCTACGGCTCTTGATGTCAAATCCGCCAGTGCCATAATGTCATATGACACAAAGCGAAAGCGGTCTGCGAACCTAATGGGGAAAAACAACAGTAGTTACTGTGTGTACGGCAATTTTGGATCGCACGGCTAAACAAAAACTGCCCACCAAAAACTTAGAAGCTTGAAATTTACACTATCCATATATTGAGCTTGCCATTATTAATTGAATAACATTTAGAGATACGTAGAAACCTTATCTCTTGACATTTTATGGAGAATACTATATATATTCAAAGCCAATACGAAAGACAGGAAGGGAGGATCTGCATGCACAGAGTGATCAAAATCAAATTTACGCTCTTTTACGGTGAAGTTCCTGAAGCAAAATGTTATGGGTACTTGGAGTTGAATCAGGATGGCAATATGATCGCGCTCTACAATAGGTACGGTGAGGAAATAGACATGTATGGCGGACATGAAGTTGTTAGGGTAATTTGATGACCAAGACCGTGATAATTTTTATTCTTTGTTAGAAAGTGATGGTGTAGGATAATCTGCACGATAGGCTGACGATTCCAGTGCCAAGGCACTACGAAAAGTCAGCCTTTTTGATTTTATTTGCCTTATAGAGTTGACCGGCACGTTATCATAATCCCCTAACCTCATCTTGTCAAGAAATAATGCGCGAATGAGCGACACCGTGGTGGAGCCCCCCTTATGCTTTCGAAATATGAATGAATTTCCGAGTATGATGGGCAATTTCGATTTTTCCAATTCATCCCACTTCACGTAAAATGATCTTCAGGCGTTGCGGGTTAAGCGATATACAAACAATGGACGGAACGTAATGAACAATCGGGAGGTAGAAGATGGACAATCAGGATCAAGATGCAAGAGGAATGAAGAGAGGGGCAATATTAACCGCTCTACTCATCGGTACATTTGTCGCGTTTCTTAACGAAAATTTACTTACCAATGCGTTTCCTGCGTTGATGAGAGAATTTAACGTTGCTGCTTCGACCATACAATGGTTATCGACGGGGTATATGCTCGTGATCGGCGTACTGGTGCCGGTGACCGCATTACTACAGCAATGGTTCACGACTCGCCAGATGTTTATGTCTGCGATGGCGTTATTTTTGGCCGGTACCTGCTTGTGTGCAGTATCCCCGGGATTCGGAATCTTGCTGATGGGCAGGGTTGTTCAGGCTTGCGGGACAGGATTATTGATCCCGTTGATGATGAATACGATTCTCGCTCTCTATCCTCCAGAACGTCGGGGTGCCGCCATGGGTCTCATGGGGCTGGTCATCATGGTCGCCCCTGTCATCGGGCCGGCTTTGTCTGGCTTAATTATCGATACCTTTCAATGGCGATGGCTGTTCTACATGGTGATTCCTGTCGCACTGTTTTCGATGGTTTATGCATTCGTGTACTTAAAGAACGTGACAGAACTGACCAAGCCAAGGGTCGATCTTGTATCCATTGTGATGTCAACCGTCGGTTTCGGCTGCGTCACTTATGGCTTCAGCCAAACAAGTGTCTCTCTTGAGCCAGAAGGTTACGGATCGATTGCAATAGGTAGCCTTTTCCTGCTCTTGCTTGTATGGCGCCAGCTTAAGATCAAAGAGCCGTTGATCAATCTTTCCGTATTCCGGCATTCCACTTTTTCTCTGGTTGCGGTATTGATTGTAATTCTGATGATGGTTCTATTCGCCACAACAACATTGCTGCCGTTCTATATGCAGGATGTGATGAAGTTGACAGCTTTCGCGACAGGCTTACTTCTAATGCCGGGTAGCATTTTGAACGGAATGCTGATGCCGGTATCGGGGAAATTACTCGATAAATTCGGGCCGAGACTCGTCATTGTGCCCGGGCTATTCCTGATCGCCATATCGTTGTGGCTGTTTACCGGCATCGACAGTGATACAACACAAGGCTCCGTTCTGTTCAATCATATCCTCTTATTCTTAGGCATGTCATTCGTCGTCATGCCGGCTCAGACGACAGGATTGAATCAACTTCCACGTCACCTGGTTCCTCATGGCACAGCCATATATAATACGCTCCAACAGATTGCAGGGGGAATTGGCATCGCATTGTTCGTCGGCATCATGTCGTCTGGAGCCAATCATTATCTTCACCATTCGCTCAATCCCACTGCGATGCATGAGAAGACACAAAGCATGGTTTCCGGTCTACAAACGGTTTTTTGGATTGAATTTATTCTGGCAATACTTATTCTGGCGCTGGGTTGGTTTATAAAAAAGCCACCTGAACATAATTAATTCATTACTAGGCACAGATTGAATCATAAGTTTAAAACCGTACAAGAAGCATGGGCTGTCTCATAAGGGGCGGCCTTTTATTTCGTTGTACCTTAGAACCGCTAACTATAAGGAGAGCTGATTTCTGCCTAAAGTTTATTTTCGAGAATCAAGGATAAACATAGATGCATCTTGTCCCATGAATATTTTACTTGCATTATAAAAAGTTTTGGATTGAATATCTCTATACCCTATTTTAGTCATAATGTCAGCCAGCTCTTCTTGATTAAACCCGTTATGAACTATATCTGAAACTACTTTTTCATTTTTATTAAAATCTACGATTAGTAAATGTCCTCCTTCATTTAGAACATCAAATAATCTGGATAAAACAAATTCAACATCATGAATATGGAGCAGAACCTGAGCCATAAAAATATAGTCCGCATGTAAATCCGTTAGACCTTCCTTTTCAAAGTCAAAACATAATGTATCTGCATTCTGAATGTGAAGATCAGTAATTTTTTGCTTTATTTGATTAATCATGTTTTGTGAAGTATCCAGAAAAAGCATAGAATTAAAATCATTTAACAAGCTCATTCCGACAAGACCTGTTCCACACCCAAAATCAATAGCATTCTTACTATTAGCGTCAACTACATACTCACGAATGGCATCAGATGATGCCTTTGCAATTTGAATTCTTTCAGAAGTGTCATATACATTAGCTATCATTTCAAACTTATCCGTATTTCCCATGATTACCTCCCCAATCCGCCTTAATAAAAAACACAACAATATAGAATGATATTCTATCGAAGCATTTGCATTTAGTCCACATTCTAATTCATGCTTATGGAAAACAAAACTGTTTTGCTTCAAAATTTCCGCCCTTATTTGTGATACGGTTCACCGCCCTACCTGTAACGACAAGTTTAAAGACCACCCCGCTAAAAGGATGGCCTTTAGGACTGCTATTCTATTCTAATTGCCTCGATATAAAGCTCGATTCTCACTTCATTTCCGACGATAACCCCGCCTTTTTCCAGAGGCGAGTTGAATGTCAAGCCAAATTCATTGCGGTCAATACTGGCTGTTGAATGAAATCCTACACGTTCCCGGCCACGAGGGTCTTTGTTTAGTCCTTCAAAAAAGGTATGAAAAGTGATGGGTTTGGTTACTCCATGCAGAGTTAGATTGCCCGTAAGTTCATATTGCCTTTCGCCAGCAAGGACGCAGCTGGTGCTTTGAAACGTAATGGTTGGATACTTGGCTGCATGAAGGAAGTCGTCACTCTTCAGGTGTTCATCTCGTTGCGATTGGCGAGTTGTAATACTATTTGCATCTATGGAAGCCTGAATACCCATGGTTTTTAAATTGTTGGGGTCAAAACTCAAGATCGCTTGGAAATGCTCGAATACTCCTTTAATTCTACTAATCATTAAATGCGTCACCGAAAACTCGACGGAGCTGTGGTCCGGATCAACTTCCCAATTGATATTTTTCATGAATAAGTTCCACCTCTATAATAAGATTTTGAGAAAGGCCGCCCCCTCTCAAAGCACTGCGATATTCGCATACTCCTAATATACAAAAACGCTACTGACAACGGGATGTCAGTAGCGTTTTAGCATTTTTTCGGCTTCCTCGTAAATCCGATTTCGTTTACATTTTATGGATAATGCATGTACGCCTTCATTACGATTCGTCTTTGTCGAAATAATCATCTGGCAAATGCAGTTCTCGCAAACAACCGATAAATTTTTCTCTGAAATTCGGATTGCTTTTGTATTTCGGCCATACCTCCTTATAGTAAGACAGCAGCTTCTCATGTGGAATAATGCCCCAGTATAAAATCAAGTTATTCAGAACCTGCGGGCCGCCCCCCATCAACATCTGTTCAATGATCTGCCAGCTTCCCAGCTTGTTTTCGCAACTGCGCGCGGCATAGATGGCAGTGGTATGCATTTTCGGGTCGGCGTGACACAAGAAAGGTGCAAAGTTCTGGAGCGTAATCGCACCGTACTCTTCCAAGATATACCCTGCATAACGCAACGTTTCCGGGTCGTGAATCCGGTCAAGCCTTTGCAAGATCACTGGAATAAACTCCGTTAAATCCTCAGTTTTACTGGTAGCGTGCAGAATCTGTAAAGCTTGCAGAAAATCCCCGTGTTCATCCGATTGCAACAGCCCCAGAAGATATTTTCTACCCGTGTCAAAAGAAGTTTGGGAGATGAGCCAAATGGCTGTGGTCCGATTTTTGGGGCTTTGCTCCGCAATTTTTTTCAAAAAAGCAAGGGTTAGCTGAGAGACTTTCTTAAACTTGAACATTCCATCAAGCGCTTTGGCTTGGATTTCTTCGTTTGGAGCGCTCTGATAAATCTGGATCAGCGCATTCTCATCACCCGGCATTCGACTGCCAAACCACCCGATATCATAATCCAGAATAATTTCATCCAGCCAGCGCTCGTACCAGTCCAGAAAGCTGTCTTCATAGACAAAGAAAAAAGGATGATCAGGATGAAAATCGGAGGTGTACACAATTCTCCCCCTATATTTCCCCTCAAGTACGAGATACATGTCGTATTCGCAGCCTTGGGTGCCTATGCACAACATGCCGCCCAACACCTTATTACAGGTGTCGTCGTATTCCTCATCGGGAATGTCCTCGTCCTTGGTCAGGGGCTCAATTAGACGTTTCCATTCCTCTTTGGTCATCCCGGGGTACAGAACGGATTTTGCAAGGAGCGCTTGGCACTCGGTGTAGGAAGTTGCCTTTCCAATTGAATATATTCCATAATAAGGTCCGGCGCCTCCATTGCCGATGTTCGTTAAAAACAGCGCATAAGGCTCAGGAAGTGTGACCTGATTGTGGGCTTGCCAGTCCGCCAGTTCTTTTGCTGTAAGCTTCTCTTTAACCCTGTATTGATGTGAGGATGATCCAAACACTGAGAAATCCGCGTCTTTGCGCATAGCTTGGCTCAGTTTGTTTTTTATTCGATCCATTTGCGTTTCTTTCTTGCCAAACCACATATTTGAACCCTCCTGTTGACCATAGCCAGGTTTCCTTTGTTTGCTTATCCAGCAATTTTATTATTTTTTCTATGGGACGTACCTCTTTAAAGTGTTATGTATCTAGAGACTCATCAAACGCAGCTCATTTTAAACAACATATCGTGAGGGAGAAAATAATGAAAAGCCAATTAAGAAATATTACGGTCGACGGTTATGCCTTCGTTTATTGGTACTCAGGCGGGTCTCGCTTCATCCTAAACCTATCTCCGAAAGAGAATAAAAACATCAAAATCACGCTCATCTTTCAGGCGAATCCTCCTGAAGAAGAGCCTCATACTTTTTGGTCCTTTTATGACATTTCAGCCCAAAATAATGAAATAGAAACTGTCATCCATCTAGGTAAACCCAAACATATTGCTGAAATCATCTCTTTCTTGATGGCAAAACGACAAGAACTTTGGGTCCAGGGGAAGCCTCACGTTCTGGATCATGCCTGGGATTTACTAAAGGAAATGGGCTATTCCGAGTTAAAACCGATTTGGATTAGACAGTGGTAGTGATAATGGTTTGTGGACTAGCCCCCTTTGACCACTCAAAGGGAGCTTACAGTTCACAGATATACGATTATTCGTTATCCGGCGTGGCCGGACTGGCCGGGGGCATCAAGCCTTTAACGGCGCCGAGAAACGGGCGAATGGACTTGATCATGCCGTAGCCCATCTTCACGACCGGGACAAATTTCTGGATCATGCCGAACAGCCGCAAACCGCCGCCGAGCATACCGCCAAGCCCTCCTGCGCCTGCAGTGGAGCCGCCAAGGCCGCCTAACAGCGAGCCCATCATCGACAGGAATGCCGACACCTTGGCGTCCGGCTTGCGGGAGCGCGAACGGCCAGACGGTTTACGTGCGCCGCTTTTCCGGTTGCCGAGACGGACGCCCGGGGCATGCGAACTGGCTCTGCGTTTGAGAGATTGGGAATTATTTTGCCTCCCGGAAGAAGCGCGTGGAGGAGCCCCAGCACTGGCAAGTATCAACCCGCCGCGATTAACGTCGGTGATGTAGCCGACGTAGGTCTCTCCGCTGTGCAGGGTGACACAGACCGGACGGCCTTGAAATTTCTTAGCCCGTGCACGCATCTCCTTCGATTGTGCCATGGAAGTTCACCTCGCTCACTGATTATAATTCAGTTTACGCCAGGGGCGGGCTGCCTGCTTGTGCGAATAGGACATACGCACGCCAAAAATCGCTTGGCGGGCTCACCGCCGTTCAAGTCCTCCCGAGGATCCCCACGCTATATCAAGAGAATTGCCAAAAACCCGCTACTGGATGTTGTATCTCAGTCGTCCCCATTTTGGCAAAAATATATAGTGATCCAAAACCAAAAGGATAATTGTAATCCTCTTGAAGCAACGTTTCGGGGTAGCCATCTTCATCTACCTGAAATAAAAAAGAGAATGACTCCTCCCTCAGCTTCGCAAAATAATAGTCTTCATTTTGAATAAGTCTCGGGTTTCCGCCTACTTTGATCAAATAAGGCTGATCCATCGACTTTTCGTCATGGCTTAGTTCCCCGTTTGAAATTACATGCTTTATAAGACCCGGGTTAGTAAACATATCTTTGACGCTTTCAGTCGAAATGGGATGCTCAATCACCTTGATCGGGCAATTAGGATAAATGTTATTTTCCAAATACTCCTCATAGTCTTCAGGGATGAAGATCGAAATCATGCTCTCAGGTTTAAAGGGATGGACGAGGCTCAAGTAAAAAACATATTTTGGGTTACCTTCTTGGATGAGGTCTTCTTGATCATCAAAAAATTCGGGTGCATTCCCGCCGATCCAGCCTGCACTATGTTCGTTCGATAGAGGCGATCCCGCATAATAAAGAATACAATCTGTTCTCTCAACTAAAATATTCATTTGATTTTCCGTAGGCATTTTACAACATCTCCCTCAAGAAACACGAATGCCCTCACTCCGCCGCTTCCGCCAACCATGCTTGCATTGCCGGAGACTCCGCCTGATTCAAACGCAGGGCGATTTCGGTGTTGATCTCATCCGGCGGCATGACCTCGACAAGGACGCATACAGCCTCTCGCGGTTGATTCAAGGCAAACACGCCTTCATTATCGAGCATTTTCATCGCCAGCTCCATGGCCTTCAGCCTCGAATCAAATTCACGATTCCATTCATCAGCTTCAAGCTCCGCAATGGAAGGACGCTCCATAAATAATTGTTTAACATCATCGAAGTCCTCCTCCTCGTAACAACAATAGGGTGAATCGGCATAAGACCATTTGATGAGTTCCGCAATCGTTGATCCCGGCGTGTCGCTTTCGTCTCCTTGCCTGGCCGCTTCCCTCTCCAAGGCCTCCCATGACCAGGCGGAGATGCTTGGCGCATGTCCCTCTCCAGTAGTAAATAGCGTGCAGTAATAGTAACGTTCGCCGTTTTCAAAAAGAGTACGAAAGGACGTCCTAGCCACCTCGGCAATCTCCGCCGCCAGCGCTTCTATTCCTTGCGTCGGTTTCACGACAATTTCTCCTTAGCCCTATAAAATATATCTTATTTCCATTATAAAGATTGTTCACCCTAAATCTACCTACTATTCACCTGAATCCTGGAAATATGTGCGATTAGGGTTCTAATTCAAGGTGCATCTTGGCTTCCGCCTCATCCCATGGCACCGAGTAACCCGCCCCCTTGGCGCAAAAGATAGAGGAGGATGTATACAATGGGTCTGCCTCTTTGCGGTAGCCCATCCGCTCTATGACTTCCTCCGTATTATGACAGCGGTCGTAGCCGCTGAACACGCAGCGGATACTGCCTCGTCCATGCGTAAAGGATGCAAATTCGGCACTGTAGTTCATGAAAGTCGACACGGGCACCCTGCCCGTGACCACCGCTTGCATTCCGGTTGTCTGCGGCGGATTAAAAGTACCTGAAGCACGCTGAATATCGGACAGCACCCTGCCCATTTCATCGATAGCGACCTTGATTTTAAAATCGTAAAAGGGCTCCAGCAGCACGTTGTCCGCCTTCTCCAGACCCTGCCGTAGTGCTCGAAAGGCAGCCTCACGAAAATCGCCGCCATGGGTATGTTCTTTATGCGCGCGTCCCCTCAGCAGCGTAATGTTCACGTCGGTGACCGGCATGCCGGTCAGCAGTCCGTGATGCTCCCGTTCATAGAGGTGATTCCGAATCAAATTCTGATAGCTGACATTCAGATCATCGGCATGACATCTGCTATCGAGCATGATGCCGTTGCCCCTTGCTCCCGGTTCAATCAGCAGATGCACTTCCGCATAATGCCTGAGCGGTTCGAAGTGGCCGTACCCTTTCACAGCCGATTGAATCGTTTCCTTATACAAGATTTCCGGTTGTCCAAAAGAGATAGCAAAGCCAAACCGCTCTCTAACAAGCTGCTCCAGCACTTCCAGTTGAATCAATCCCATGACGCGGATAGAAATCTCCTGCAATTTCTCATCCCAAACGACGTTCAGAGACGGTTCCTCCGCCTCCAGCGTGCGAAAAGCACCGAGCACCTTCTGTACATGTATTGAATTGTCGAATAATACCTTGGACTGTAACGTCGGCTCCGAATCGTAAGTTAACTTGTCTGATATCGACCCAAGGCCTTGCCCAGCTTCGGCGGCGGACAAGCCGGCAACCGCAAACAAATCGCCGGCTTCCACTTGTTCCACCGGCTGCGATTTAAGGCCGTTAAACAAGAAGAGCCGCGTAACTTTTTCGTCATATTGAACCCCGCCGCTCTCGTAACTAAGCTGTTCCCTCACCTTCAGCCGACCACCCAGCGCCTTAATGAACGTGAGTCTCGCTCCGCCTGCATCGTGCCGAATTTTATAAGTCCGCCCCTGGAACGAAGCATTCTCGTCATAAGTGGTTGTTGTCAGCAGATGCAGCTGATCCAGAAACTCAACGACGCCTGTATCCTGAAGTGCAGAGCCGTAAGCACAGGGGAAGAGGAGACTCGCCGCTATCATCCTCTGCAGGGCCTCCAGCCAGAAGCCGGTATCCTCTCTCCCCTCCAGGAACGCTTCCAGCAAGGCTTCGTCCCGCTCCGCCATGCACTCCCGCAGCGGCTCGCCGACTATGCCGTCAGCGAAGCTCTGTGTAATGCAGCATACATCCCCCGTCAACTGCTGACGGATATCCTCCTCGGTTCTGCCTGCATCCGCGCCGATCCGATCCGTCTTGTTAATAAAGAAGAACGTCGGAATCCGATGCTTGCGCAGCAGCTGCCAGACCGTCTCCGTATGGCCCTGGACACCTTCAACTGCGCTTACAATCAGGATGGCATAATCAATGACCTGAATCGTCCGCTCCATCTCCGGGGAGAAATCGACGTGTCCAGGCGTGTCTATTATGTAATAGCTATCTCCCTTATATTCTATTACCGCCTGATCTGCGAACACCGTAATGCCCCTTGCCCGCTCGATGTCGTGGCTGTCCAGAAACGCATCCTGATGATCCACCCGCCCCCGCGACCGGATACTGTTCGTATGGTACAGCAGCTGTTCCGCAAAAGTTGTCTTACCTGCATCCACATGGGCGAACAGGCCAATCGTTAGTCGCTTCATAGAATCCCACTTTCAACGCTTCTTGTTGATACTGCTCATTTTATTAAAGCATAGAAATCGGAAGAGTGGGTAGGAGTTGGTTTTGAGAGGGTCTTTTTTCATAGACAGAGGATAAATTTAACGAGTTACATTTATGTTGAGTGATTTCTCCAGATTAAAATATAATTAATATACTAATGCTTGAACGGAACCTTGAAACTGATTTACCGCTTGCATGAAAGAAACTTCCCTCAAACATACCTTTAAAGTGAGCTTGGCAAGTTCAGAGATTGATTCGGTGATTTCAGAGTACCATCTCGAATGCAGTCTTTACAGCCATCGGAGTTAGTAAAGCGGATTATTAGTTGGTTAAAATTCAAAGTTATTAACTCAAAATTGCGGGAACGTGGCTCCCCAAAAAGTAATCGAAATTTAAACCTCGATAGCGATGACTACAATTAGGAGAAAGCTACTCCCGAACACTAGCATGCTCCTTATAAAAGCTTTCTTTCTTGTACTTCATCAAATCTTTAAACATCAAGCCGCTTTCCATGTGATGCCCGTGAATCAGCAAAATGTCCGAGGCGTTGATCCAGCTGTGCTCGTCCAAAAAGGGGAAGTCGCTTTTGCTTTTCTTTTTATCGAAATCATAATTAAGATAGTACTGCGCATCCTGTGGATTCTGTATGACCGGGTACTAAGGGTGCCGTCAATCTTCAGCCAACCGACGATGTCCGGGTTTCTCTCGAAATTCAAATCATTGAAATTCATTTCCCCTCCCTTCCAAAAGTAATATATATTACTTTAATCGGTACTCTGATGTCAATTTAACTGTAGACCAGCCATGGTTTTGCCCGCGACTAAACTTTACACGAAGGTTAATTGCCTCCAAGTCATTATGCCAAGCTAGTTTATTTTGAATTGCTGTAGGTGTTTTTATGTAGACGGTTATATTACCATCAATTTTTGAATGTTCCTTACAAATACTCACATTGTCATCATAGAATGTAACTGCCAACATAGCTTTGCCAAGGAGATTTTCGATGCCCCTTTTTAATTGTTCCTGTGTTGCCTCTTTTAGTTTTAACCCAAGTTCTGCAGCTAAAACTTCTAAACTCTCTTTATGATTTAACTCACCTATTTGGAATTTTGATTTTACTTCGTTTACTACAGGTTCCAGAGTGCCTATGTTAAAATATGTTGGACCAATTATTGTTCCGATTCCTGGGTTCTTAGTAGTAATGTTACTATTTCTTTTAGCTAGGGCTTTTAGAGAAATGCTTTCAACAATATACTCTTTATTGACTATCAGAATTAGCTGCAGATCACCAGTATCAAGCCTGTCATTAATGTAACTTTCAGGAACTAGCTCAACGCTTTTTATTTGGAAATTATTATATTTTTGTGACAATTTTTCTCTTATAACTGGAACGAGGGAAGAAGTTGAATTATATAACTTTTCTAACACTTGTGGTTTCACAAGTGAATAATACTTCCTCATCAACTGAACACATTCATCTGGTTCTACCTGTGAAACATTAGGGAATTCTTTCAAGAAATAGAAGTAGGTAATAGCTTCGTGGCATTTTCCAATTGCATTACTACTGTTTGAGTTATGTGTATATTGATGGTTGTTTAATAAATACTGCATTTCCTTTACTGTAACAAAATTAATTTCTTCTTTTTCGGATTCATCCGGAAATTTGTCATAGCTTGCAGCGAGCTTTATTGAAGAAGTTGGGCTACTTTCAAATTTAAACCTTAAAGTTAGTGCTACTTCTCCATACTTAATCCCAACTGCATTCTTTCCAGATTTATATATTTGAATATCGCTAAATCGAGGTGTACCTGGATCAAACTGTTCTACATTAACATCATTTTGGGTTTTACCATAGCTTGTTATAATATTAACGTCTTCTGTCATAAAAAAAACATTATACGCATGAAAAAAGCCCTCATTTCTTTCGTTGTAGAAATCCTTCAGCAAGGAGAAACATAATTCTCTTAAATTGTATAAAAATAAATCCCTATATGGGTTAATTTCATCTGTAAATTTTGGGAAGTACCCAGATACCAGTTTTTTTAATTCCTTTATATCTTTTACATAATGCTCCCCTAATTTTAACTCCACGAGTTCATTTAGAAAGTTTTGGTATTTCATCTCAAATAGTTGATTAAACTTCAATTGCAGTCTTTCAGATAAAAAATATTTTGAAAAGAAGCTTTTTGCCCCAGGGTTTTTTTGTTGAATTCTACCGCCTTTTCTAACAAGAAAAAGATTAACTGATATTGTTTGGTTGCTATTAACATACAAAGTCAAATCCTTTTCCTGATCAGGATTATTTGTGTCAAATTTATACTTAACAGACTCTATATAAGGATAAAGATTTGTAATATATAGTACAGTTTGAGTAACTGTTTTTGGATAGTAATCAATGGATTCGTTCTTTATGTATTTAAGCAGGGCTTGATAAACATCTTTAACATGTTCATCCCCAATAAGTCTAGGATTCTTTTTCATAAATCTTACCTCCCAAATATTATAACTTAATTACATTATACTGTTAATTAATGCCTATATAAAAGAAAATACTGGCCTTATCACGTTGTAGATGTTAGAATAAAAAGTAGATTATCATCTTTAGGGAGGTATGGGTAGTGAAAGTTGAAGAAAGAGGACGAGCTAAATACCGACCTTTAAAAGATTACGACTCAAATGAGGTAAGGCAACTCCTTCTAGAAAAAATTAAAGAAGAACAAGAAACAATTCAAAATATAAAAGATGATTTTGAACTACCTAACTTGGATTATCGAGAAGATAAAATAAATGTAATTAGCTTATTCTCAGGTTGTGGCGGTTTAGACTTAGGACTAGAGTTGGCGGGACTTGCTGCAGCTATTGGGGAAAAGGAGGCCCTCAGAGCTTTTAAAGATAAGGATTGGTATAACTCAGTTAGAGAGGAAAGTATCTTCCATACAATATATACAAATGACCTTTTTAAAGAAGCAAATGAATCATACAAGTTAAATTTCCCTCCAGTATTTCAACAACAACTAGATATACGAAAAGTTAAAGAATTTCCAAAGGCGGATTTTGTCCTTGGAGGATTCCCTTGTCCTGGGTTCAGTGAAGCTGGTCCACGATTAATAGATGATGAGCGAAATTTCCTTTATATACATTTTATCCGTTGCCTTTTTCATGCAAAACCATTTGCATTTATTGCGGAAAATGTAAAAGGTATGCTGACGTTAGGTAAAGGTGAAGTTATTAATCAAATTGTGCAGGATTTTGCATCTGCTGGTTATAATGTAAAATTCAAATTGGTTAATGCTAGAGATTACGGTGTACCACAGTTGAGAGAAAGGGTTTTTATTGTTGGAATCCGAGACGATTTGGATTTTGAATATGACTATCCAGAGCCGACCCACGGTAAAGGAAAACTACCCTTTGTAACATTAAAGGACGCAATTGAGGACCTCGAAATAAATCCTGGAGATTGGTTTGAAGGAGGATTTTCGCCAATTTACTTATCACGAAACAGAAAGAAAAAGTGGATTGAACAAAGTTTCACAATTCAAGCTTCTGGTAGACAAGCACCTTTACATCCTGGCGGTCCTGAAATGATAAAGTTAGAAAAGGATAAGTGGAATCTTCCTGGAGATGAATCTCTACATCGCCGTTTATCTGTAAAAGAAATTGCTCGTATTCAAACTTTTCCAGACTGGTTTATATTTTCCGATGGAAGAAACACAAATGTACAAAAAAATAATAGACTAGACAAACAATATAAACAGATTGGGAATGCTGTACCAGTTATGTTAGCAAAGGCGATGGCAATTCCTTTAGCATATTGGGCAAAAAAAAACTTAAAAGTGATTAAAAAAAATAGTTCTAGTTCATTAGTTTTAATATAGTCTTTTATAACACCTTACCACTTTCTTCGTAAGGCGTTTCTATTTCAATATTCTTTTAAATTCGTTTATTAAAACAAATTGCCCTTTGATGTAATAATCCATTATTTCGTAAATTACTAAGGCAACATCCATTATAGAGGTGTTGCCTTGTTTTATTTTCAACTAGATACAAGAATACTTCTTATATTTAAATTAGAGCAACAAACAATAAAACTCATTTACTTATGGTACGGTTCCCCCCGATTAATCTTCACCGCCCGATAAATCTGCTCTACCAGCACCAATCGCATCAGCTGGTGAGGCAGGGTCATTCTTCCGAAGCTCAGCTTCTGCTGGGCGCGACGGATGATTTCGTCAGAGAGTCCATGGCTTCCGCCAATGACGAAGACAACATGGCTTGTACCGTAGGTGCCGAGCTTGTCCAATTCCTCTGCGAGTTCCTCGGAGCTCCACAGTTTGCCGTCGATGGCAAGCACAATGACATGTGCTTCATTTTTCACATGAGCAAGGATGCGCTCTCCCTCTCGCTCCTTGACCTGTCGAACCTCCGCTTCGCTCAGTGTGTCAGGAGCCTTTTCATCGGCTACTTCGATCATTTGAAACTTGATGTATGGCCCCAGCCGTTTAGCGTATTCCTGAATGCCCATGACCAAATACTTCTCTTTTAACTTCCCCACACCTATAAGTTGAATAAACAAATTCCATACCCCTATCTATGTCGAATGATAATGTAAAATCGTAATTACGATCCCTAACTTAAAAACATACCTGTAACATAGTTATTTTAGCACCTGAAACGTCTCTTACCTATCTATTTCCTCTCCACTACGAGCCTATTCCCTGTTCAGATTATAGCGGATCATTCATTTATGCTCTTCACAATGAAATGCCTATCCGTTTCATATTCATCAAGACACTGCACTAGCATCTGCCGATATTCGCTGATTTGTTCAGCTTTCGCAGACTCGCGCAGGGACTCAAACAATGCTGTACATTTCTTGAAATTACGATCGTTACCCGACTGATCGGCTAGTTGCATCGCCTGCACAGTAAGCTTCACCGCATCCTGTAACCTATCATACTTCCGATAGTACAAAGCCAAATGAAAGCAGTAGCTATAATAGTAAGATACATTCTCTGCATCTTCATAATTCCCGAATTCATCAATCTGCTCTGCAAACGTATGTAAAATATCCCCTACATCCAAATGATACATAAGCGCTGCCTGTAAAATGGTATTCAGTCCCGGTAATATTTCCTCTAGATTATCCTGCAAAAAGGCTACGTATTCCTCGATCAGCTCTATATTTCCAGACAAAATATCTACTGCATATAAATTAGTTTTGGCTAAAAACCTGAACTCCTCGACAACCTGAATGTCTTCTTCCTTTAAATCCTCCATCCACCCCAGCTCAGCATACTTATAGATACACTCCCTTGCCTGCTCATATGTACCCTGGTTCTGGTGAGCCATTCCACACATCAGGTGACTGAGCCCGAAATAATATACCAACGGACGTTCTAAATGGACATGCGGGATGGGTAATTTCATTGCTTTATGATACTGCCGTTCTTCATAGATACGCTGTACACATTGGTACAAAATATCCGCCGTCTCCATCACCTTTTTCCAGTTTTCAAAAGCCACAGCCATCTCTAACATTTCAACAATGATGTCCGGTTTGAGTGATTTCAGGATAGAAGTTCGCAAAGAGGGTTCCTCCTTTAAAATGACTAGGATAAAAAGCACTCGCTCTTAATATATTCCTTTGTGAAACTCCAAATAAGTAGTACAATAAATTAACTATAGTACTTAATCGCAGTTTTTTCAATAAATTTTACCGCCTTTATGTCTCTGCTAATTACATCGATACTCTCCTAACCTTTAGGAGAGGTGGCTAATATGACAAAATTACGGAATTCGGTTGGAGAAAGAATTAGAACGATTCGGAAGGCTAAGGGATTAACACAGCAACAACTTGCGGAACTTTCAGGATTAGATGATGCATATATTGGATCGGTAGAGCGTGGCGAAAGAAACTTTTCTATTGATACCTTGGAGAAAGTGTTAACTGCCTTAAACGTGTCTATCAGTGAATTGATGTTTTCCAAAGAACATATGACTAAAGACGAAACGATTCGGCAAGAGGCAGTAGATGAATTTGTCGCGTTGACCAGCAGATTGAATGAGGAGCAAATCGGCATTCTCAGACGAGTTAGTAAAGAAGTTTCACGCGCGTTCGACTAAGCCATTCCCACCCTAAAAAGCCTTGAATAAAACAAAAAAAGAGCACCTCACAGGTGCCCTCTAAACCTTTTATAAAAATACTTAAGCATACAACATAAAAAAGCTCACTTCATGCCCCAATTGCTTCAAATAATTATAGATCTGCGAACGGTGATGGAACACATGCGTCACGGTCTCGATCTGCCATTGGACCTGTAGATGTCCATGCTCCATATAAAAGGCCTTCGTCGAGCGATTCAGATAATCTTCTTCGCTAAGCGATAGAATGTAAGCCTTATAAGCCTCAAAATTCTGCCTGAAAGTCGTAGCTAAGCGCTCGGGATCTTCCACCCCGGACAGGCTGCCTTCAATGCTTCCCACTTCACCCTCAGACTTCTCCTGCATAATCGCAAGATCCGAAGCAGGAATAAGCACAAAGTGATGTACTAACTCCAGTAGTGAGCGGAAATTTTCTTGCGGACGAAAGTTCCAATCCTCTGGGCGTATTTTACGGATCAAGGCTTCCCCCGTCCGTACTCCCGTCTCCAGCTCATTCAGCAAATGATCTCGAACTTGCAGCGTTCCACTCATATTCACATCTCTCCTTTGCCATTCTTGTTCATATTTTGAGTATAGCCGAAGCCTCTGGGCGTGTATTGTAAAAATCGGACAACCTCCGTAAATCCTTAGCTGCGGTAAGCGGGGAGTCTCCATAAAACCTGCGAAAATCGCGGATCAGATGCGCCTGATCGAAAAAGCTATGCTTCAATGCCATCTCCGTCCAATCCAGCCCCCCGCCGCTTTGGATACTGTGCAGAACGCTCTGGAAGCGGACGACTTCACTGAACTTTTTGGGGCTGATTCCGATCCATTGTCCAAACTTACGATTGATCTGCCTTTCACTGATCGCCTCACACTCCGCCAGCTCCTTAACCCCTACACTCCCGCCGCTTACGAAGATGCGATGCAGCAGGTTTTTCATCAGATCACAATCGTTCGTGCGTTGGCGCAGCAGAAGCTGGCTAAGATACTCATCCATGATGCGCACCCGTTCATTGAAATTCTGTGCTTCCATAATGCGCTCACCTATGATGGTGATGCTTTCGGGCCAGAGATCTTCCAAGCGATAATTACCGCCTGTAAACAAGTGAGTCGGCATCCCGTGAAAATAATGCGCACCACCCGGAAAAAACCGCACCGCAAAAATACGTGTCTCGGACCCTGCTTGTCTGGTAGACACGAACGGATTCGTAAACGTCCCGCAGTACGAGAGTTCCTGACGCTTATTCACCGGATCGTATTCTAATAGAATATCCGTACAGCCGTCAGGTAATACCCGCTCCATGGTTTCTTCCTGCGGCAGGCTTAACAAAGCGGTGTCTTCGTACGAAGCTGCTAGATTCCCCTCTACCACCCTATTAGCCGGACCGGACTCCCAATAACAGGCCACGTAAGCTTTCAGCGCGGCAGACGGCTTTTGTTCGATATAATACGTGGACAAATCACTTCCATTGACTTGAAGCGGACGAAATAACGAATGCAGTAAAGGGTCCATCCATCGTTCACTCCTGTCTCAGTACGTGGTAGGGATAAATATAGCTCTATGTATGGGTGTTTTTGCAATAAATCCTGGTATACAAAAAGGACGTTTCTGCCCGAAACGCCCGTGCTTGTTTTTTAGACGACCAAAAACTCGGCTTTGTTCTCACATTCCTTGCACTTCACTGGAGGGTCCCAATCCGAAAATTTCGTTTCCTTGAGATCGACGACATCCGGTGCATCCTCGTATTCATCGACGAACATATCAATTGCCAGTTCCACATGCTCTTTACATACCACGTACATTCCAGTTGCATCCCTTTCCGTTTGAAGCTCTTCCTGTTGTAAGTGTGTCAAAACTGCCTTCTTTTGTTCTACCACACTTGACGCGGAAAGGAAAGGGCTTGCCTACTATCCCTGACGTTTGGTCTTAAAAATGAGGAAATTACTGACGTTCAGGTCTTCACGTAAATGGGGAAATTTATCCAGCATGTCAGCAGACGGCTTCGGTTCGATCATTCCATCCAACAACAAACCCGCCTCAACAATGGTCTATACATAGCTGCCCAGCGTACGGTGAAAATACAAAAGCTTTTCCTCCTGATCATAAGGAATCGCTTGCTCCAATGGGCCTTCATTGAAATATTGATCCACTTTCCAATACAGCTTTTTTCCTGTCTCATCCTTCACCCATCCACTCTGCGGCGTCAGAAAGCACGGATGCAGAATAGAAAAAATAAAGCTACCTCCTGGAACTAATAACCGCTGCATTTCGGCAATCGCCTGTTCATATTGAGCCAAGTCCTGTATGACCATATTGGACACGATCAGATCAAAACTCTGGTCCCCGAACATCTCCAGCTTTTCCAGATTGCCATGGTGATATGTAATTCCCAACGTTGACGGCGTTCGCTCTTTGGCTAGCCTCAGCATCTCTGTCGAGTAATCGACAGCCTCTACCAAAGCACCCGCCTTGGCCATTTTCCGGCTTAGATAACCTTCGCCACGGCCGGCATCCAGCACTTTTTTGCCCTCAAGGGGCCCCATACAGGCTTGCAATGCCGGATTCAGCAGGACTTCGCGAGATCGATCCCCTTCCTCAGTGTACTTGGCCGTAAAGTTTTCTGCATGCATATCCCAGCGTCGAATGGCCTCTTCCGTGTCCCACTTATTCATATTCATCTCCTTCTTTCTTTTGTATTTGAGGATTTTGTAGGGTCATAGATTCTACACTCATTTCTGTATTTTTTCAATAATAACGCTTACAAATTTAAAATATCTAATAAACACATGATTTTTACATGAATTATACAGGTATTCCATATTCAAATAGTATGGTAGTGTTTTATTAGAAAGCGCTTTCAAAAATAACTTTGTAAAGGGGCCTGTTATGTTAAAACGAAGACCCGTTTCATTGCTGTCGTTGACGCTTGCCATCACTCTATTGTTATCTACGTTCGCATCCGTCGCCGCTGCTGCCGAATCTGACGAACAAGCACCACAAGCTGCGGCTGCGAGCAGCATGCAATCGTATGTAGAAGCCATGCAGCCTGGATGGAATTTAGGAAATTCTCTGGATGCTGTCGGCGCGGATGAGACAGCCTGGGGCAATCCGCGCATTACCCAGGCGTTGATTCAGCAAATTGCTGCCCAAGGGTACAAAAGCATACGCATCCCGGTCACCTGGGATAAACACATTGGAGCAGCACCGAACTATACCGTTGAGTCTGCCTACATGAACCGTGTGGAAGAGGTTGTTCGCTGGGCACTAGATGCCAATCTGTACGTCATGATCAATGTCCATCATGATTCATGGACGTGGGTAAGCAGTATGGAGCCCAAACATGATGAGGTGCTAGCTCGCTATAACGCACTATGGAAACAAATTGCCCCGCGCTTTAAAGACCAGCCTAACAAGCTGATGTTCGAAAGTATTAACGAACCCCGTTTCTCCGAAGGAGGGACTACGGATGAAGCGAAAATGAACCAGATGCTCCAGGAACTGAATATATCCTTCCACAAAATTGTCCGTGCTTCTGGCGGTAAAAATGCCACTCGTCCCCTTGTTCTGCCTGGTTTGGACACCGCACCTGCTCAGACCAAAATCAATGAGCTGTACAACACGATAACCAAGCTGAACGATCCCAACCTGATTGCCACCGTCCACTATTATGGTTATTGGCCTTTCAGTGTAAATATTGCAGGCCATACTACTTTTGATAAAGATACTAAAAACGATATCATCCAAACCTTTGATAACGTCTATAACACCTTTGTAGCCAAGGGGATTCCGGTCATTGTCGGTGAATATGGCCTGCTCGGCTTCGATAAACATACAGGCGTGATTGAACAGGGCGAAAAGCTAAAATTCTTCGAGTTCCTGACCTACTACATGAAGGAGAAGAAAATAACAGGCATACTCTGGGATAACGGCCAGCATTTTAATCGCACAACGTACAAATGGTCTGATCCCGAACTCTTTAATGTTATTAAAGCCAGCCTAAAAGGGCGTTCCTCCAATGCAGACCGTGACCTCATTCACTTGAAGAAAGGCACCTCTGCTCAGGACACCAAAGTCACCTTAAACCTGAACGGCAATCAGCTGAACACACTCAGTGCTAACAGCAAGCAACTGAAACAGGGCACCGACTATACGCTGAGCGGAGATACATTAACGTTCAAGGCCAGCTTGCTCACCAGCCTGACCACTTCCGGTAAATATGGGGAGAATGCCGCCATTACCGCTAAGTTTAACAAGGGGGCAGACTGGAATTTTAGAGTCGTCGTGTATGATACCCCAAAATTAAGTGCTGTCGAAGGGACTACTCAAGCCTTTACCATTCCAACAGACTTCCGTGGTAGCCAGCTTGCCACGATGGAAGCCGTGTATACGAATGGTGGTAATGCCGGTCCACAGGATTGGACACCTTATAAAGAATTTGGCAATACCTTTTCCCCTGCCTATGATGCCAATGGGATCAAGCTATTGCCTGAATTTTTTAATAGTGTAAAAGATGGTGAAGTCACGCTGAAGTTCCACTTCTGGAGCGGCGATGTGGTGACATACAAGATCACTAAGAGCGGAACCCGTGTAACGGGAACGACATCTTAATCTAAGGCGCAGCAGAAGATCGAAAAAGGCGTTCCCGGAACTAAGCCGGTGAACGCCTTTTTATAGTTAAGCCTATAATCATACCTTAGCCTTCCGGCTTATCTGTTAATTTTAACGTCATCGTTTCTTCCTTGCCTGCCCGGTAAAAAGTAACTTTCAGCTCATCGCCAATTTTCTTGTTATCGTACAAGTAGCGACGCAAATCAAGCGTAGAGTTAATCGGTTCGCTATCAAACGCTGTAATGACATCGTTCAGCTTCAAGCCAGCCTCTTTGGCAGGACCGTGGGCTTCCAGAACGACTGCTCCATTCTTCACGCTGTCCGGCAGCTTGAGCTCCTTGCGCTGAGTTTCATCCAGCGGTGCATATTCATTATTGAGATCGACCGTGTATACCCCCAGATAAGGCCGGGTGATCTTGCCGTCCTCAACCAGTTCATTCACCGTTTTCATTACCTCATTGGCGGGAATAGCGAAACCAAGTCCCTCAACACCAGTATCAGCGATTTTCATCGTATTGATGCCAATCACACGTCCGTCCAGATCGACCAGCGCGCCGCCGCTGTTTCCCTCATTAATCGCCGCATCGGTCTGGATGACATGCTGCTCCCAGTCATATACCCCATCCTGATTAATGGAAATCGGAATGATGCGATTCGTATAGCTTACTATACCGGAGGTAAGCGTATCTCCCAAGCCAAGCGGGTTGCCAATAGCAATGACCGTTTCACCCAGACGAAGTTTGCTGGAGTCGCCGATATCCGCTACTGTGCTAATGCCTTTATCGTCAACTGCCAGTACCGCGATATCACTAATGCGATCCTTCCCGATCAGCTTTGCCTCTTTTCTGACACCGTCTACCGTTACAATATCCAGATCATCTGATCCTTCGACCACATGGTTATTCGTCATAATGAAGGCTTTGCCCGAACTCACTCGGAAAATGACACCCGATCCAAGCGCGGATTGTTCCGTACTTTTACCCTCTTCATCTTTCAGATTCACGATGCTAACGACGGCTGGGCGCACCTTGGCTGCCGCCTGCACAATCCGGTCATACGGGTCACCCGCTGCTTGCCGCAAGGGATAGTGACTGGCTCCGCTTACCGCTGTAGTGGAGGGCAGACCTGTAATAAAACTGAACAGAAGCACGGCAATCACTGCACTGACTGCACCGCTAATGACAGCAGCTTGCACCGGACTTACTCCACGCTTCCTGTGTGGCCAACGTCCCCGTCCTCCACGGCGTGCCTTAAATGCCATTTTTTTAGCCGCACGTGTGGATACCTTCGTTGAATAAAAATCGTCCTCAAACAAGCCCATGCTAATCCTCTCCCCTTCGTTGTCATGCACCGACACTCACTAAAAAATTAGGGCTATTCGGGCTTGCGCCAACCTATGCTACAGAGAACCTGCTCCGTTGAACATCTCAAATGGATTGAATATCCCTTATCATCGGAATCCAGCAACCAATCGTTCCGGCCTACTTATTAATCACCACAAATGGTGCCTTCCTAAGCAACCGAATCTCATAAATTAGCATACACGCCGAATCTGACTCCGAATAGAGGAAAAAAGAGGAATGATTTCCAAACCAATGGACTACAATAGTAACAAGTCTTCTATTCTATTACAAAATGATCGTCTCATAGAGACGTTCTGGCCTGTTCCCGTCCGCTTAAAGCTGCCTATACTTTCGATGAGAGCCTTCCTTCAGAAAGCTTTTCGTTGTTAGCTTTATTGTATCACAGCACTTAGCAAAACCACAGGCAGAACCAAGCTCATTGCACGCCATTTCTAAAATATTTTTTAGGAGGAATATATGATGAATTCACATCGTTCGGCTATGGATGAAGTTCGCATGGCTGCCAAGCTGGCGGATTTGAAAGACGAGCATTACCGCAATACACTGGCGCTAAGTACATTGATTGAACTACTGGTGGACAAAGGCGTAGTGACCCGTGAAGAGGTAGAACGCAAAGCCGCCGAGCTGGACAGCTTTATGGCTCACTTACCTTATCCCAAGGTGTAGGACGATCATAGTACGTATCACACAATCGAAACTCACTATCCTTGTAAAAACAGCCGCGGTCTTCCATCGCCCCACGCACAGTCAGCTTCGCAAGTTCCATCATATTGTGGTCGCGGCTCAAATGTGCCAAATACGTTCGCTTCGTCCGTCCTGTCAGCAGCTCGCTAAGAATCGCGCCCGCCATCTCATTAGATAAATGACCGATATCGCTGAGAATACGGCGCTTGATGTTCCACGGATAACGACCCATACGCAGCATTTCCACATCATGATTAGACTCCAGCACCAATACATCCGCATCTGATATCGCCTGTTTCACTTTGTCGCTGACATAGCCAAGATCGGTCGCTACACTCAGCTTCTCCGCCCCATCATAAAAGCTATATCCTACAGGCTCGGCCGCATCATGGGATATACCAAAAGACTCCACGCGTAATGATTCAAATTCCCGCGTTGCGCCTGTCTCCAATATTCTACGGTTATCATCTGCAATTTGCCCAACAGCATTGCTGATGGCAAACCATGTCTTCTCGTTAGCATATATAGGTAAATTATATTTACGCGCCATGGCGCCTAGTCCTTTAACATGATCGGAATGCTCATGCGTGACCAAAATACCATCCAACTCTTCTCCGCTCAGATCGCGTTCTTTCAGCAATTCGTCAATACGCTTCGCGCTGAGACCCGCATCGATGAGCAATGTCGTGTCTTCGTTCCGCACAACGGTAGCGTTGCCGGTCGAACCGCTCGACAGCACGGTAAATGAAATCCCCATATCTGTTCAAGACCCTTCTGTATGTTCTGTCTTTGGACTAATGACATCTCCGTTCATCTGCACATAATACACACCTTTTCCGTTGTCCAGCATAAACCGCCACACGGGGGCAGCCACCTGACTATCGGAGTTAAAGGTCTGTCCGTAATAACCGAGCCGGATATCCTTCACAATCGTATCACGCGGCAAATAGCCGTCGATCAGCCTTGCCAGTGCTTTGGACGCAGGCAGCATTTTCTTTGCCTCATCCGAAGGCTGGAGCTCGACCTTAATTTTGCGATACCCTGTAATCTTTTGATTGCTGTAAAACAGAGCCAGCTTCACATTAAATAGCGGCCATTTGCCCTGAACCAGCGGATGAAGTACAAAAGCATCTGCTTGTCCGGATGCCAATTCCTCCTGAACATCCAGCGGATCGTACTGAAAGTTATCGATATCCTTGATTTGTGGCTCCAATGCCTCAACTAACGCATCATGAGTGAATACCAGTTTGCTGTCCACCGGCTTCACCAGCTGCACACGATCATCCTTTTCTCCACTATGAACGTATGTGTAAGAGAGTTTAGGCAGCTGCGGGGTATCGCCGGGAATCGGAGCCAGCACCTGAATGCTTTTCTCTTCCATTAAACGCTGCGTATTTTCATCCAATGAAGTAAAATCCAGACTCGGCCCTGCCGTTTCCTGCGCATCATGCCACAATTGGTAACCCAATACCACATTGAGCAGCAAAAATGTACAGATCAATACGTTTTTGGCGCGGCTCCAATCCATTCCCGTTCCCCCTTCCTGTCACCTCTTTGTCTCCCGGTCTGGCTTCGTTTGTGTTGTGTTGGATGCTGTCGTTACAGGAACAGCAAGAATTTCTGCAACAGAACCGTCACCGAACGAAACGCGCCATTCAGGAGCAAGCTTCAATCCATCATTGGTCAGCTCCGGTTGATATACGGGAGTCAGATCCCGAATCGTCTTCCCTTTGCCTACAGTCTCCAGTTGCTTCTTCAAAGGCTCGCCGCCCGGCAGCATAACCTTCTTCGAGGATTGCTCTCCTCCCTTGAGATACAGCAACGAACGTTCATAGACAGAAGCCGTTTCCTGCTGGATTTGCAGCGAAATCGTACCAAAGCGGAACGATGGTGTGTCGAGCACTGGATAAGCACCATAATACTGCTGAAACATCACAGATGTACGATTTTCATCACTGCTTCTCAATTTCAGCTGATACGAAGCATCCCAACCGCCATGCTGATTCACGAAATCAACTGCGGCCAGCACATCCCTAATCGGGCTGCTTCCACCCGCTCCTGGCGCACTCGGATCGGTATAGCTCATCCAACGTTGCTCCTGCTTGATTTGCAGACTACGTTTGCTATCCGTATAAATTTGGGAGCCGTCCTTCTCCTGAATATTACGCGTAATCCCCGGATCGAAAAACAAATTCCGCTGCATTTGCTCTGTCGTAAACAATCCAGCATACACTACAGGCTGCGTAGTTTCCAGATCATCCACGGGAATGTAGTACTGATTATTTACCAGCTCGTACAACGGGGCATTTTTACCGAAATTCACATGCTGGCGGATGTCCTCTACTGTCATATCGAACTGGTTCGCCTCATACACCACATCGCCTCTGGCACTGAAAAAGAGCGCGTGTGGCTTGGCATTCTTTTCGTCTATATAGATCCAAATGCGGTTAATCGTCTCTCCCTGAAACACCGAATCCGGCGTCAGACGCATAACCCGCTCCAGTAATGAAACCGGGACTCCGCCTGAAAAGGATAATTCGATGCCTTCGTTTTCGCTGCGAATCTGCGCCCAGTCCGCCGATTGAATACTTCGACGTTGAAAGTTGTTAAAGCTTCGGCTTTCCAGCCGTGTATAAATTAAATCGTAAAAAGTAACACCCGGATAAAAAACGGTATGCTTCTTCTCACCTTGGTGAATTAGCATCTTATCAGGAAACACGAGGTTCTCAATCTTTTTCTCCTGCCCCATGCTTTCGGTTTTGACATAGTTCGTTTCTGAAGTGAGTACAGAATCACTGCCTGGAAGGCGGTAAATCAAAAAATAAGTCTGTACCAGGCTGGAAGCAACCAGCAAAATAAGCGTCCAGGACTTCAAGCGTTCCTTCACTGTGCTTCCCTCCCTTCACTCGACATGGGTAGCGTAAAGGTCGTGCAGGTTCCCTGACCGTATTCCGACTCCAGAAAAATCTGGCCCCCATGTGCCTTTACAATTTCCCGGGCAATCGACAGTCCCAGTCCCGTGCCGCCCATATTGCGCGATCTCGCCTTGTCTACACGATAAAACCGTTCAAAAATCCGGTCCAAGTCTTTTTTGGGAATACCAATTCCGGTGTCTTGTACCGAAATGGACAGCATTCCCTCACTGTTGCGGCGAGCTTCGATCCGAATACTTCCGCCATCTGGCGTATATTTCAGCGCATTGGACATCAGGTTGTCCAGCACCTGCTCAATTTGGTCCCGGTCGATCACGACTTTACCGATTCCCTGCTCTACGAACATCCCTGAGCGAATGTGTTTTTGCTTCATTTGAAAAGAAAACCGATCTGCGACTTCGTCCAGCATCTCCATCACATCCGCTGGTTGCATCCGCAAAGGCGCCTCATTGGAATCAAGCCGTGACAGATGCAGCAAATCCGTAACCAACCGGATCATACGCTCTGTCTCGTTGCGGATCACGCCCACAAAACGCTCTGCGAGCTGCGGTTCAGCCATCGCGCCGTCATCCAGCGCTTCAGCGTAGCTGCGGATGGTCGTCAACGGAGTGCGCAGCTCATGGGATACATTCGCTACGAATTCCCGCCGTGTCGTCTCCATCTCCTCCTGCTCCGTCACGTCCTGGAGCACGGCAATCGTCCCCGTAATGCCAATTTCCCGCCGATGAATCGGCGTGAATGTCACACGGATGACGATGGGTTCATCCTGACCAGCTGGCTCCAGCTGCAAGAGCGTGGAGGCCGAAGAACCGCTATACAGGGCCTCGGTTTCCTCCGGGTCGATCCCCAGCAGTACCGCGATATGCCTGCCGGTCATTTCGTTCTCGTTCACGCCCAGCATGGCGCTGGCCCGACGGTTGACCAGAATGACCCGGCCATTGTCATCAGTAGCGACCACACCGTCGCTCATATTGGTCAAGATGGAGGAGAGCTTCTCCTTCTCCTCTTCATTTTGGGACAGTGCCTCACGCAGACGGCCTGTCATATAGTTAAAGGCCACGCTGAGCCTACCGATCTCATCTTCACCAAATACAGGCATCTGCTGGTCGAATTTGCCCTCGGCAACCTCCGTTGCATGGCGTGTCATTACCTTGATCGGGTGCGTAATCGTATGGGCCAATACCACGCCCAGCACAGCCGTCAACGCGAGCGCAATGAGCATACCTGAGAGAAACACATTGTTAATGCGTTTCATCGTATCGTAGAGCTCGGTCATTGAAGCGGCGATGTATACCGCGCCGACAATCTTGCCTTGGCTGATAACGGGCTTGGCGACGACCTTCTTGCGGACATTATCTTCGTCCACCATGTATTCCTCGTTATCTCGGATTCCTTGGAGTGCGCGGCTGACTACTGTCTGCGTATTTTTGCGTCCGACATAATCGGCGTGTGAACCTTGGGAAGTAATTAATACTTTCCCGCTGGCATCCAGCACCTGAATTTCCGCGCCGCTGAAATCGAATAAATTATTCACGCGTGCACGTAGACTTTCCACGCTGTCCTCTTCCATTTTGCCGTCGCTGCCACTCAGATCCTGCTCCGCCAGCACGGACAGCATCTCCGCCCGTGCTTGCAAATCCTGCGTAAAATTACTCGTGAGGGAGTTCTTCATCGAGCTGACAAAATAAACCCCTATCAGCTGCATAGCCACCAAGATAAGTAGCACATAAATAATAATCAGCTTTGCATGAATGGTACGAAAGAAAGACAGCCATTTCATGCCCGCAGGCCACCTTTGCCCCCGCTCACGATATATCCAAGGCCACGGCGTGTCAGGATGGTCTCCGGCTTGCTCGGATTCTCCTCAATCTTCTCGCGCAACCTCCGAATGGTCACATCCACTGTCCGCACATCCCCGTAGTATTCGAAGCCCCATACTGCCTGGAGCAAATGCTCCCGCGTCATGACTTTTCCGGCATTCTTAGCCATATAGTGCAATAGCTCATATTCGCGGTGCGTCAGGTCAAGCGGTGTTCCGTTTTTGTAAGCTGTATACATATCCGTATCAAAAAAGAGGTCGCCCACACGCAGCCCCTGCTTATCTTCCTGCGGTCGGCTTTCCGACGCGCCTGCCCCGCCGCGTTGCTGTCTGCGCATCTGTGCCTTCACTCGTGCCAGCAATTCCCGCGTGCTGAACGGCTTTGTTACATAATCGTCCGCGCCCAGCTCCAGCCCCAGCACTTTGTCGATTTCGCCGTCCTTAGCGGTCAGCATAATAATCGGCGTCTGGAGCTGATGTCCGCGCACCTCGCGGCATACGTCCATGCCGTCCATGCCCGGCAACATCAGGTCCAGCAGGATCAGATCAGGCTGCTGCTTGACCGCAATATCCACCGCGCTGATTCCATCGAAGGCGCAAATCACCTGATAGCCCTCTTTTTCTAAATTAAATTTCAAAATATCAGCGATGGGCTGCTCATCATCCACTACCAGAATCGTTCCTTGCATACAGCGTTCACCTCTTTTCACGGATCATCCTCTATAATAACTTTCGTTTGTCAGTACCTATAAGATGCTTATTCTATTCTATCATACCCGTGCGTCATTCCATTACTTCTTCAGACCCTTTTCTTTACGCAGAAAAAAACCATGCCTGCACCTACTGTTAAGCATGCAGAAAAACATGGCCTTTCTCATTGATCCTCATAAATCATGTAACTCTCGTTATAAACATCCAACCTATCTTAAATACGTCATTGGGTTGCGTGGCGTATTATCTTTACGAATTTCAAAATGCAGATGCGTCCCGGTCGAGCGCCCTGTGTTCCCCATGACCCCGATCGACTCGCCTTGCTGAACCACCTGTCCTACATGAACGCCAATGCTGCTCAAATGCCCGTACACGGTTTGGTAGCCGTTTCCATGATCGATCATAATGACATTGCCGTATCCATTCTGCTGACCTGCAAATGATACCACGCCTTCATCTGATGCGTGAATGTCAGCACTACCGACCAAGTCGACACCCTCATGCATACGTCCCCAACGTGCGCCAAAGCTACTCGACATCGATGCGCCGGACACCGGCCAAGCAAACTGTCCTGAGCCTTCTCCTACAACCTTCGTTCCTCTAAGAACCACCTCAGTAATAGACGGATGCAGCACCTTTTGACCGAGCCATTCCTCTTGCACGACCTCACCGTTCTCCTTGGTCAAACGATAGTCCATCTCTTTAAGACCTGCTTGTCCCGGTCTGACCACTTTGGTAACTCCTGCCTTCAGTTCATCGCTCTGACGAATCTCAACCTCAGGCTCGATGGCAATCTGTTCGACGACCTTCTCTACTGTTCGCACCGTAACCGGAACCTTCGGAGCAGTAAGCTTCAATTCGTCCCCAATTTGCAAATACAGCTCACGCAAGCCGGGATTGTTCTGCTTAATCTCCCAAGCGGTCATATTAAATTTAGTTGCAATCGACGACAGAGAATCGCCTTCTTGCACTGTATACGTGATAGGAGCCTCACGCCCCTCAGTCAACACTTTGACTGCTTCTGCCTCCGTCAGCACCTTGTTCGGGTCTGCTTTCACAGGCTCGTACGCGATTTTCTCACGGATACTGGCAGACTCCAGCCATGCTTTGGGGGTTTTAGTACTAGCACTCGCATGGCTGCTGCCCACGGATGTTTTGCGAACCAGCCCCTTGATGCCTGAAGATGTACCCTCACCCACAGGTGTGTACTTCTTCTGCACTTGCTTTAAAGCCGCCTGTGCAGTCGCCTTGTCCTTTACAATGCCAACCGTCTGTCCGTTGACCTTCACTTCTACCCCTTTGGCATACGCTGTCAGCATACCATCCAGCTTCTTCAGCGTAGCTGCGCTGTCAATATCCGCTTTATATGCCTTCTCAATATCTGTCGTTACCGCGTTCGTATTGAGCACCATATCCACGCCGGGATACTTATCCTTATACTGTTTGCTCTTCGTTGCGTATAGCTGTTTAAGTTGTTGCTCATTCAAGATATTTCCGACCTCGACGCCCTTTACATACACTTTATAATAAGGAACTGTGTTAGCCCCGACATACTGATTACTTGCAAAAATAAGACTGCCTGCAATCACCACACCGCCTGCCGTCCAGCTCAACCATTTTCTCCGAACGCTCAACCACTTTGCTATTTTCCCCGCTTCCACAGCAGGCTTGTCTGCAACGTTTGAGCCTTCATTCCTGCTGTCTGGTGAATCCTGCTCCCTCAAAACCTTCATGACTCTCTCCTTTTCAGCATATCTTATCTCTATATAAATGCGTTCATTATTGGTCTTTCACACTATGAATTTAGCCTGTATTCACAAGCATCTATGATATTAGTCGCTATCTATCATTGCATAGTTGCGTAAAAGGTTTCAAAAATTTAACCTTTTCACAACACTGTTTACTTTAACATAGCCTTTACAAAGAATTCAACTACACCCCAATTACTTCCTGACACGCAAAAAAATCCGCGCATGGCGCGGATTCTACAGTCCTATTTTGAGCATAAGCATTGCCCATGAATTCATCTAGACAAACTAACCCATTTCGCTCTATATCTTGTTCATTGGAAGTCGCTTATTGGATTTTTGTAAAATACTTATTTAAGCAAAGCCATCAGCTTGTTATATTCCTCTTTGGTCAAATACTTCGCAAGCACCTGCTGAATATCCTGAAGCTCCTGCTCAGTGAGACCGCCTTCCATCGCGGCTGATATTTTCTGCATCTCCTCCGGCGGCAGCTTATTCATCAGAATCGCAAAAATTTCCTGTTTCTGTGCAGCCGGTAAGTTGTTCTTCTTCTCTGTCAAATGGTCGGGCGTAATCACTAAATCATGGCCTTCAATACTCGTTTCGGGTGTAGTTGTACCTTCTGCCTGCTTCCGTGACTCGTTGCCTGATGTTCCGGCCGACGCAGCCCCCTCCTGAGATACCTTGCCATTGGCTGCGCCACCTGCCTCACTTCCGCTTTCTTCTAAGCCCTGTCCCATGACAGGCAACGCATCATCAGGCGGTGTTACACTTCCCGAGCCACTTCCTGTCGTCTTGTTCTTCCCCGTGTCTGTGCTTTGGTCAGTGCCCGCGCTGCCTTTTAGCCAACCCAATCCCCATATGGGCTGTTGATCAAGCTGAATGTTAAACTGCCGTAGCAGCGATTGAACATAAGCATTAACGACTACACCTGTCACTGCCAGCGTTAGTGCGCTAACCAACACGACCGTCATTCCTTTTTTGAGCAGCCATCCAAGCCACCTCATATCCCGTTACCTCCTTATACGCATCCTGCCATGTGTGTATCATCATGAAGTGCATATAGATCAGTATTGACGAGATATGACGATTTTTAACCCATGAAATATGTAAAACTAGCACCATTCAATAGGAGATGCCACATTCTAATTGAATTAGCGTGTACGACGCACCCAGAAACGAAAAATGTCACTGCGGACATAATCGAGGGAATACAGCACCTGCCTGTTCATTTCATCATAGTGAAGCTGCTTCAATAGTAATACCGTAGCCTGCGGATGCTTCAGCAGACGTGTCATATGTGCGTCGTCATAGTTTGGAACGGTAAGCTCGGAATAGGCTCCAACAATTCGTACCCCCGCCTTGAACTCAAGACTCTGAAAAAGCGAGCCTGAAAAAGAGTCATCTTCCAAAATGGGAGCGGCTAATTTCTCTGGCATCCAGTTTATAGAGTGGGCTACAGCCTCTCCGTTGGCAGTACGTGTACGCTCTAGAGCAATCATGGGCTCATGCTCGGAAAATCTCATCTGTTCGGCAATATCAGGAGGACAAACCGAAATTCTCTGAATGGATTCCAGCTGCTCGTCTTCCCGTAGCCCTGCCGAACGAATCATGTCCCCGATGCTGTACAGGCGGTCCAGCGAGCTTGGAATACTCGGTAGCGGGCAAGTCGCAAACGTGCCACTCCCGTGTTTTACTAGTAACTTACCTTCCGATTCCAGTTGGCGAATAGCTCCCCGCAGCGTCGTACGCGAGACACGAAACGATTGGGAAAGTGCAGTTTCCGACGGCAGCCGATCCCCCGGACCCATTTGATTAACCTTCATATATTCTTCTATACGCCGCTTGATGTTCTCTTGTTTGGTTGACACCGTCCGAAGCCCAGCCTTTCTATTGTGTTAAGCCATATAAATCGGATTCGTAAAAGCAATCATCATCACGCAGTCTTCCATGCAGCCGTAAAGCTCCGCTCGTATCCAGCCCTTTCCTAGCGGGTCTTGCAATGACAGCGTATATTCTCCTGTTTGGGCAGGGATCTGAATCTCCGAGCATATGCCTTGACTACTTGTCAGCAGAAGACGAAGATTCTGAGGCTTGAGATTATAATGGGCTGCTCTTGCTTCTACATTCAATTGAACCGTCACAGATAGTGGATCCTCTACAGTCAGCTCTATACATTCGCCGATGTGATAACGATGTTCTCTGCCCTTAATCTGCGCCCACATCGTCAGTAGCGGTCCCATCGTAACTGACACTGAACCGTGGCGAATCGCCTCAACTGCCCGGCCTTCTAAACCTTCTCGCTCTTCTGCTTCATCATGAACCCCCAGATATGTAACAGCCGGAAGTGAATCATCCGGTTTAGATACATGCCAGTCCCGACCGCTTACGGCAGTGATGCGATACCCCTGATTCAACAAATCGGTCCACATGGCAAACGCCCGCTGGCTATCCCGCTTAATAGATGGCATCAGCGTTGACCAGACCTCTATATAATCCACCTCGTGCCAATCCTGAATCGTGTACTCCCAAAAGCACCCCGTACAGATCGGACTTCCGATCCTGAACGGATGGGCAATCCCTGCAATGCCTCCCTGCTCATGCACCTGCCGAATCCCCTCATGAATGTCATCTGGCCCCAGCACACGCCAGTCGATAAAGCGGTCAACCCCAAGCGTCAGCATATGCCCGTAAAAGGTCGTCCACTCCATCCCTGAAATGATCGGGAGACCGAACTGCCGCTGAACCCCTTCCTGATCCGCAAGTGCCGATTGCGTGTTGTGATCCGTCATAGCGATGCATTCAAGTCCCAGATCCACTGCGCTTTGAACAAGCTCCTCCAGCGTGTGCTTGCCGTCGCTGTGAAGCGTATGGGTGTGAAGCTCAGCTGGAATCCATTTAAGCATATGCTGCTTCCTCCCCCAATACATGAATTTGGTAGGCAAGCGTCTCGGTCACAACGGCATGCAGACTGACCGTAATCCGCCACATGCCCGCCGGATGATCTCCTGCAAGGAACCCCGGCGAAGCCGCAGACGAACCGAGCCAATGCTCCTGCTGCATCTCGGGACGGTGCGCATTTCCCCGGTGACGGACAGGATCATCGACAGACAGCGTTAATAAATTTTGCAGCGGTATATACTTCTTCCATAGATCGGATGAATGCCCCGACTCGTCGTATCCGTATTTGCACATGCTTTCCTCAATGATTCCTCGTGCTTGCTCTTGATCCTCCAATAACTTGGGCGTGTAAGAGAAGTGAATACGAATCGTTTCAGTCGGCTGCGGAATATGGAAGGAGTACGTAATATGGCTCTGGGTGCAGGTTCTATCGACCGTTCCCTCCACATACAGCAGCCTGCTCATGACTGCCCATCCTGGCTGGACGGTTCATCCACAACTTGCTTCACCATATCATTCACAGGATGTCCTTCATCACCCGACACGTCTTTGTCGGCTGTCCATAAAACACCTACGGGTTGAAGCCGCGTCAGCTCAATCACCCGGTCTGTATGAATACCTGGAAACTGCGGGAGATTATCCTCGTTTAACGTAAAGGCACACAGTCCAGCCACTTCCATGCTGTCCGCACCGCCTTCCAGCAATACGGCTCTAATTTCAGCTATATCCTCAAGCACAGCCTCTCCAGATAGCTTGACCGTGGTAGAAAAATGTGACTCTGCCCCCTCATAAGCGGCTCTAAACTCCCCGAGTCTCAGATCATGGTGGCATGATGAATACCACTGCTCCGAGCCGTGAAGACGAAGCTGGATATCGACGCATGCATCTTCCTCGCGCCGATTGAAGCCCGGCCTGAATCCTGGAGACGATTCTCTGCCTGAATCCCGTAAGGGACGTTTGGAAGTCTGGATAAACACATAGCTACGCTGGTGTGCAAGTGCAATGGAAGACGCTTGTGACGGCATTTCCAGCTCCTGCTGACGTTCCATCTCCCACCCAGTGACCTGATAGGCAAAAGGAAAACGGCTCATGACCGCCTCACGCGGCTCTTCCTCTGGTTTCCACTGGAAAGCAGGCGGCAGCATAAAACGATAGTCCGATGAAATGTCATCCTTAAAGTTTCCATTGGTTGTTGCGGATTGGAGAACAGGATGGCCACCCAGATCATAACTGCCATTAAACGCAGTCGTAATATGATGTGCCCCCTGGAAAACAGCTTCCAGAACATTGCCCCCTGCATCTAGCTCGACGCGGTACATCCATTCGATATCAGTGGTTCTTCCCCATTTGCTCATAAGCAGCGGCGCGGGCGTTCCCTCATCTTCATGGCTGAACATCATCTGGTATTCGATGACCGTCTTCCCCTCGTTCACTTCTATGGAATAGAACAAAACAAGTGGTGTATCCGTAAAGCGATTCTCATAGGGATGTGACAGATTGCGGCCATATAAAAGCGGGGTATGGCGATAAATCAGCGCTCTTGGAGAGGAATCAGCCACGCAGCGCATTTCAACCCCATCAATCCATGCTCGAGATACAAGCGGAGCCGATTCCAGTTCGCGAAATTCGGCATAGACCTCATAATCGCCTTCTTTTAGATATCCCAACAAACGGGTATACACTCCCTGACTGCTGCCATAGTACAAAATGACATCTTGATTATAGGCTTCATTCAGATAGAGACGTACGAAGGCAGATTCTCGATCTGCCGCAGCCCAGTCACTGTCTGATCTGGCGAACAGATCAAGCTCCGCGTATCCGTCTTCTGGCATGGAGAATCTAAACCGGAATCCGTTTCCCGGACTGAGTTCAACCTCAGCCTTGTGTAAGGCGATTCGATAACCGCAATCCAGCAAATCCTTTTCCCACACTCGCCCACTAAACCCGGTAATTTGCACCTCTGCTTGGCTGTTCATCCCTGTAACCTCCTTAGTGTATAACGACGGTCTAGCTGGCATCCGCATCCTTCACCATTGTTCGAATATAAAAGTAGCCCATAAAGGAACACAGTAAAAACATAAACACTGCCATTGCGCTGGCCGTATGCGTCTCCTGATAGCTGGAAAACACCTGCTGCATCGCAACACCCAACACTTGTGGTGAGTTGGCACCGATCAGGAAGGGAGCCGTAAAGCTGCCCATGATTCCCATGAAAATGAAGGTCACCGCAACCCACATCGTTTTATAGGAAAGGGGTAAAATAAAGCGACCAAACAGCTGCATCGTGCTGGCTCCAGCATCTCTGGCACTTTCGACGACAGCGTTTGGAATGCTGGCAAGTGCCGAGCTGAGCAGCATGGTTGCGAACGGAATGTTGAACCACAAATTAGCCAGCACCAGACCCTTGTAGTCATAAATAATCCTCGGGATCGTTTCAATTCCAAGCGGCAGCAAAAGACGTGCAGCCCAACCGTGATTGCCATACATGGTAATGATCGCATACGTTGCAATTACACCGGGAACAAACATCGGAATAAAATACAACCGGCCTATCCACTTCACGACAACCCCTTTGCCGAATCTCAGATAAATCGCCAAAGCATAGCTGATGACCAGAGTAAGGGCCGTCGAGACTAGCGTGACACTAATGGTATACATGATATTTCTACGCATGGCAGGTTCCGTGAACAGCCGAATATAGTTGGCCAGCCCGTAGCCCGTTCCATACTGATCAATCAAACTTTCCTTCACGGCATAGAGAATCGGAATAATAACGACGACCAGCAAAATGAGAAAAGACGGGATGACCAGGGCAAGCCCCAGCATCCCCCTTCTTGACAATGAACTCATGATCAACCGCCCGCTACTTCACTTTGCCAGCGTTTGTAGATTTCCTGCTGAAGCTCTCCGCTGTTAAAGCTGCGGTATCCAGAAGATACACTGTTGAATTTCTCTTGCAGCTCCGTTGGCATCAGATTCCACTTAATCCCCGGGTAGCCGTACATTTTATTAATAACCACCGTTTGCGCTTCAGGCGTCAGTATATAATTCAAGAATTCCTGAGTGGCTCCTTTTTTGGAGGAGAGCGAAGGAACCATCAGATAAGAAGGGCCTCCTGTAAAAGCAGGGTCGATCTGTGTCAGCTTCACCGTGTCTGGAAGTAGCCCTTTAGCCAGCTGCTCGAGCGCCATATCAGACCAGGCTGGAACCATATCAACCTCTCCACTCGCCAAAATATCAAGCGTGCCTTGGTTCTTCTTAGGATAGACTCCTTTTTGGTACATTGAAGGGCCCAGCTCCTTAAGCAGTGAGAAGCCTTGATCCCATTTCTTCATATTTGCCGGATCATCACTGTTCATCGCCTCTGGCGGAAGGAAATTATAGATCACCGTGTTCACAAACGAGCTGCCTGACCCACCCGTAGACGGATCGTTATAAGCAAACTTGCCTGGATGCTGGCGAATCCACGTGTACAGCTCGTCGGCTGTTTTCGGAGGCGTCGCTACTTTTGCACTGTTATAGGCAAGGACAACCGAAGAGGCACGATATGGAATGGCCTGATTGTTGACTTGCTTGAGATATGTTTCATCAACATTCTTCAAATTTGGAACCTTGGCAGCGTCAACCGTTTCCCACAGTTTCTCGCCTACCCCCTTGGTGATGTCATCCAGACTGCCTTCGTACAGGTCGATATCTGTATCGGTTTGCCCGCTTTTCTTGGCTGCAATCAGGCGATCCAGTGTAGATGCGCCTCCGGTCCCTGCTGGCAAATACACCAGTTTGACCTTAACGTGATCATTTTTAGCTTCAAAGTCCTTGATTAACGTTTCCCACAGCTCTTTGACGTTCAGAGACCCTCCAGTGTACAAGGAAATTTCCGTCGTTCCCGTAGCGGCCCCCGCTTTTGTAGACTTGGCTTCCCCTGTAGCCGTGGCGGCATTACCGCCGTTACCACAACCAGCCAACAACGATAAACTAAGTACCCCTGCCAAAACCAGACCCATATTCTTTTTCCCAAACACGTTGTTGCCTCCTTTAGATAGTTGCACAAGTTCGCAGCATCATCAGATGATGCGTTCGTGACGGACATTGATGCGATATAGAGGTTGATCGTGAATCTTCACTGTGCTGCTGGAAAAGTAACTATTTTACTGAAGCTGAATCTGATGTGCTCTCCACTGCGCAGCTCGGCCGCTCGTTCACGCGGCACAAACATTTTCAGATGATGGGTACCGCTATCCAGCGAAACTTCCGCATAATGCCCTAGAATCATCACTTGTCTGATTGTTCCGGCTAGAGAACCATTTTCTTCCGTCGTCAGAACAATATCCTCTGGTCTTACACCAACCATGGATTCACCTGTGTATTCATGCTCTTGTGCAAACGGTATTCCGCTCACAGAGACACTGCGACCTGTGCTCACCCCCTTTAATAAATTGATACGGCCAATAAAACCCGCTACAAAAAGGGACTGTGGCTTGTCATAAATCTCCTGCGGCGAAGAAAGTTGCTCAATCCGGCCCGCATTCATAACGACGATTCGGTCGGAAATGGACAGCGCCTCCTCCTGATCATGGGTGACGAACACCATCGTCATTCCTGTCTGGGTCTGAATATCACGCAGCTCCTCTCTCATCTCCATGCGCAATTTGGCATCAAGCGCGGAAAAAGGCTCGTCCAGCAGCAATACATCAGGCTTTAGCAGCAAAGCCCGAGCGAGTGCTACCCGCTGCTGCTGACCTCCCGAGAGCTGTCCCGGCGTTTTACGCTCTGCGCTCTCTAGCCGAACCAGCGCTAGCGCTTCCTTCACCTGACGGTCAATTTCTGTCTTCTTCACCTTTCGAATCTTCAACCCGAAAGCCAGGTTGTCATACACGGTCATATGCGGCCACAAATTATAGCTTTGGAACACCATAGCCGTCGGACGTTTTTCGGGCGGCAGCTTGAGTACGCTTTTACCCTGAATCTGAATGTCGCCACTGTCCGGGTCCAAAAAACCGCCAATGGAGCGAAGCACGGTTGTTTTACCACAGCCGGAAGGTCCCAGCAGTGTCACCAGCTCTCCCTTCATCACGTCAAGTGAAATGCCTTTGACTCCGTCTCCTGTCTTGAAGCGCTTGGTTAACTCTTGAATGGATAATTGAATGGGCATTAGCTTAGGCTCCTTTTTCAGGATTTTGCAAACTCCTCTTTTGACCAATTACGTTATTTCACCTGAAATCCGCCTGCCAGTACATCGGCACTTACAAAACGCTTGGCTGCCAATAGCAGAATGATCGTTGGCAGGGTTAGAATGACTGAGAAAACAGCACCTGTTGTGCTCGGATAATCAGCAATGATGGAATACATGATGACTGGCATTGTTTTATAGTCCGGCGTTCCGACAAGGAGTGTCCCTTGTGCTTCATCCAGTGAAGCAAGAAAAGTAAAGATGGAGGCGACCACAATGCCGGGCAGCGCCATAGGAAAGGTGATTTTCCAAAACACCCGAAAGGGTCCGGCTCCAGCATCCCGCGCCGACTCCTCCTGTGCGCGATGTACGCTGCGGAAGGCAGAGGATGGAATCCAGGTCATATACATGAGTGTGTTTACCATATGGATGAGCACAATGCCTGCAAAAGTGTTCATCAAACCGAATTGGTAGAATAGCACGGCAATGGACACATACAAACCCATTTTCGGAAAAGCATGCGTAAGCAGGAATGAGAAAAGGAACCACTTACTGAGCGGGAAAGAAATTCGTGCAAAGGCATAAGCAGCAGGAATACATACGATAATGGAGCAGACCGTAACGGTAATCGCAATCAGGAAGGATAGGGAAATCGAGCTGACTACATCATCCTGGGTAAGTACGAACTTCCACCATTCCAGTGACAAGCTCTGCGGGAGCGGTGCAGGATACTGCCATTTTCCTGAAACCGCCAAGAGGAGGAGATTGGTCAGAGGCCCCAGGAAAAAGATGACGAAAATGATAAGCACGATGAATTCAACAATTTTGCGTGTGCCGAGTGAGCGAAGATACCAGTTCATAATTCATCCCTCTCAAGACGTCTAGACGTCCAAATCTCTTTTCTATTTGGATTATAGAGAGGGTTTGTTATCACAAATCGACAAGGAAGATAAGATTATGTAAAGGGAAAGATACCATTTAACACTTCACAGAATAAAAAAAGAGAGAGGCTGCTAACAGCCTCTCTCTTTGAACATGTATTAATAGCTATATCATTCTTGTCCTACAAATAAATCGGAAGCACCTGATTCGTTTGATCACGATTACGCCCAACCGAGAAAATAGCAATTGGGATACCTGTCAGATCAGACACGCGTTGTACGTAATTGCGTGTAGTCTCAGGCAGTTCCTCCAGCGTTTTCACGCCAGTGATGTCTTCGCTCCAACCTGGCATTTCTTCATATACCGCTTCGCACTCCGCCAGCATTTTCAGGCTAGCCGGATAATGCGTAATCACCTCACCGCGGTACTTGTAACCTGTGCAAATTTTCACCGTTTTCAGGCCAGTCAATACGTCCAGCGAGTTCAGGGAAAGACCCGTTAATCCACTGACACGACGGGCATGGCGCACAACGACGCTGTCAAACCAGCCTACACGACGAGCACGACCTGTAACCGTACCGTACTCATGACCTGTTTCACGAATGTAATCGCCGACTTCATCGTTCAGCTCAGTTGGGAAGGGTCCATCGCCAACACGAGTTGTATACGATTTAGCTACACCGATGACTTGTTGAATCTTGGATGGACCCACACCGGAACCAATACATACGCCGCCAGCCGACGGGTTGGAGGACGTAACGTAAGGATACGTACCTTGGTCGATATCAAGCATAACGCCTTGCGCACCTTCAAACAGTACCTTTTGATTTGCGTCAATTGCATCATTCAACACGACAGATGTATCTCCTACATAAGGACGGATAAATTCAGCATATTCCAGATACTGTTTTAGTATTGCTTCTACATCCAATGGCTCGCCGCCATATACTTGTTCAATCACTTGATTTTTTTCTTTCGTTTGATGGCGCAGCTTCTTTTCGAATTCCTCTGCATCCAGCAAATCAGCAATACGAATACCGTTACGTGCAGCTTTATCCATATAAGCAGGGCCGATCCCTTTACGGGTAGTACCAATTTTGTTAGGACCTTTGCGGTCTTCTTCCAGCACATCCAGCGTCATATGGTACGGCATAATCACATGTGCGCGGTCACTAATGACCAGATTTTTTGTGGAAAATCCATTATCATGAATGTAAGTAATTTCTTCAATAAGAGCGGCTGGATTTACGACCATGCCGTTGCCAATAACACACTTTTTATCTTCATAAAAAACGCCGGATGGAATCAGGCTCAGCTTGTACTTTTTACCGTCAATGAGAATCGTATGACCAGCATTGTTTCCGCCTTGGTAACGGGCCACTACTTCAGCGCTTTCCGCCAGATAGTCCGTGATTTTACCTTTGCCTTCGTCTCCCCATTGTGTTCCCACAACGACTACAGTTGACATGTTTCATTCCTCCGTGGAGTGCCCACAGACACTCTGATTTTGAGCTGACACACTACGCATATCCGACTTCAACCGCCTGAGCGAGCAGATATGGAGCGCTCTCGGACAGCAGGAAAAAACGTCCGTCGCAGACATTCCGTAGGTTCGGAAAGCCCCGGGCGTAATGTTCTCCCCACTGCGTTGAAGCAGCACTATAAGTGTAACAGCACCATTTTTTAAAGTCAAATAAAAAGCGAACATTATATTACATGAAAATAGTATTGTTCGTAATTGAGAGTTTCATTCCTTATATGAAAATATGTGAATTCTATAAAAAAGGACCCCTTCGAGATCGCGAAATCCGCGTCGAAAGAGCCTTTTTTAATGATACTAATATGTTATCCGGCGAACGCATCCGAATGGGCACGCTCGTAATTAGCGAATTTATTATAATTTTTGAGAAAGACCAACTCTACCGTACCGACCGGGCCGTTACGCTGCTTGGCAATGATAATCTCAATAATATTCTTCTTTTCTGTTTCCTGATTATAGTAATCATCCCGGTACAGAAACGCCACGATATCAGCATCCTGCTCGATAGAACCCGATTCCCGCAAGTCACTCATCATCGGCCGCTTGTCTTGACGCTGCTCCACACCCCGGCTCAGCTGGGAGAGGGCAATTACAGGCACTTCAAGTTCACGAGCGATTTGCTTCAATGTCCGTGAGATTTCAGATACCTCCTGCTGCCGGTTCTCGCCTGCTTTGCCTCGTCCGTGAATAAGCTGCAAGTAGTCGATTACGATCATACCCAGTCCCTTTTCCGCCTTGAGACGGCGGCATTTGGCACGGATATCCGCCACAGTGATGCCGGGTGTATCATCGATATAGATTTCCGCCTCTGACAAGGCTGCAATGCCCATCGTCAGCTTCGCCCAATCGTCGTCGCCTTTAAACTCACCTGTCCGCATGACGTTCGCGTCCAGATTGGCCTCGGCACAAATCATCCGCTGCACGAGCTGAGCGGCCGACATCTCCAGACTGAAGATGGCTACTGTCTCCTTTGCCCGAACCGCAACATTTTGCGCAATATTCAGAGCAAACGCTGTTTTACCTACGGATGGACGGGCGGCCACAATGATCAAGTCATTGCGCTGGAACCCCGCCGTCATCTTGTCCAAATCAACAAACCCGGACGGAATCCCAGTCGTATTGCCCTTGTTCTGATGCAGCAATTCAACGCGGTCAAACACTTCCATCACGACATCGCGGATGGCAATAAAACCACTACCTGAGCGCCCGTTAGATATCTCCATAATCTTGCGCTCAGCATCGCTCAGCATACCAGCGACATCCTCGCCACTGCTATAGCCTTCGCTCACAATCTGCGTAGCTGCACGAATCAAGCGACGAAGCATCGCTTTTTCTTCAATGATCTGGGCATAGTAATCTACGTTAGCCGCTGTTGGCACCCCGTGAGCCAGCTTCGCCAGATAACTGACACCACCGATATCCTCTAGCTGTCCCTTGTCCTGAATTTTCGAGGTCAGCGTAACCAAGTCAATCGGCTGTCCGGATTCACCCAGCTCAATCATTGCTTCGTAAATCATCTGATGAGCCTTATCATAAAAGTCCTCGGTCTGCACCCGCTCCATTGCGGTAATCAGTGCTTCAGACTGGAGCAAAATAGACCCGATAACCGCCTGTTCAGCCTCCAGATTTTGCGGAGGAATCCGATCAAAAAATTCGCCGCCCATAATTATTCTTCAGTCACCTGTACTTTCAGCGTAGCTTTGACCTCAGGATGAAGCTTAACGGTCATTTGAGTCACGCCCAACGTACGAATCGGTTCTTCCAGCTCAATTTTGCGTTTGTCCAGCTTGATACCAGTTTTAGCTACTGCCTCCGCGATTTGCTTGCTTGTAATCGCGCCGAACAGTCGTCCACCTTCACCAGCCTTCGCCTTGAGCTGAACCGTTGTCTCTTCCAGCTTTTTGCCGAGCGCTTGCGCCTCTTCCTTTTCCTCTTGCTTGCGCTTTTCCTCAGCAGCATTCTGGTTTTCCAGCGTCTTCATATTTCCTTCTGTCGCTGGACGGGCAACACCACGCGGCAACAGGAAATTCGCTGCATAACCGTCCGACACTTCCTTAATTTGCCCCTTCTTGCCTTGGCCCTTCATATCTTTAATGAATATCACTTTCATTCAAATAACCCCTCTTCCCCATCAATTTCGGCCAGCACGTCGACCACTCTGCGCTTAGCTTCCTCCAGCGGGCAATCCAGCTGAACCGCCGCATTCGTCAGATGTCCTCCGCCGCCTAGCCGTTCCATGACGACCTGTACGTTCATGCGTCCGAGTGAACGGGCGCTGATCCCCACCAGGCCGTCAGGACGTTCACTGACCACAAAGGAGGCCAGTACATCCGTCATATTGAGTAATGAATCCGCCACCTGAGCAATCAGGAGCTGCGGTATTTTCTGTCCGGGCTCAGTTACCGCAATTGCGATATGCCCATATATCATTTTAGCATGCTTAATAATTTCCGCCTTAGCAATATATTCATCCAAGTCCTCTTTTAACATGCGCTGGATCATAACTGTATCTGCTCCGCTACGCCGTAAAAAGCCGGCTGCCTCGAATGTACGCGAGCCTGTATGCAGGGAAAAATGCTTGGTATCCACCGTAATCCCTGCCAGCAGTGATGTTGCCTCCAGCGGTGTCAGTTGGACCTTCTCATGAATATATTGCAGCAGCTCGGTCACCAGCTCACAGGCCGATGACGCATAGGGCTCCAAGTAGATCAGAACCGAATCGTTAATAAATTCCTCGCCCCGACGATGATGGTCAACAACAACCACCCGACTAGCTGTCTGCACCAGACGCGGCTCAATCGTCATGGAGGCCTTGTGCGTGTCCACCACGACCAGCAGACTGTGCTCAGTCATCAGCTGGAGCGACTGCTCTGGTGTCATGAGCGCTTGCGATAGATTCTCATCCTTGTTTACCTGCTCCATCATTCGGTCGATAGACGGATTGGATTTATCGAGTACGATATGTGCCTCTACATTGTAAAGTGCCGCAGCCTTCCACACACCGATGGCAGCTCCCACCGCATCCATGTCCGGTATTTTGTGTCCCATGATCAGCACGCGGTCGCTCTCCTGCATCAGATCACGCAACGCATGTGCAATCACTCGGGCACGTACTCTGGTACGCTTCTCGACAGCATTGGACTTGCCTCCGTAAAAGGACAGGCGTTGTCCCGCCTTCACTGCTGCCTGATCGCCCCCACGTCCAAGCGCCATATCCAGACTGGATTGGGCCAGCTCGCCTAGCTCCTTGATGCTCTCTGCACCGAAGGACAAGCCAATACTCAGTGTCATCGGTACTTTCAAATCCGCCGTCATTTCCCTTACGGTATCCAGAATGACGAATCGACTTTGCTCCAGCTCCTGAAGTGCTTTATGGTTTAGCATAATGAGATAACGCTCAGAAGATAATCGACGCAAATAAATATTGTACTGATTAGCCCAGGATGTAATCTCACTTGACACCTTCGCAATAAGCGCGGTGCGTTGCTGATCGTCCATCCCCTGAGCAGCCTCGTCCATATTATCGAGCATGACGATACCGAGCGCCAATCGCTCGTTTTCATACTGCTTGCGTAGCACCGCCAACTCCGTGACTTCATACAAATATATCAGACGCTCATCGGGCACGATCAGAAACTGATAATGACGCTCATCATGCTGTAGCTCCACCTTCAGCTCACGAGCAGGCTCCTTTGTTTCCTTTTTGGTGCTTAGGGCACCTGCGAGTTGAGGAAACAAATCATGAAGAGACTCACCAATCAGCGATTGCTCCTCAAACATCTCCCCGGCAAACCGATTGTGCCATTCTACCGTTCGATTTTCACTGTATAAAATGATGCCGAACGGCAATGTGCTAATCGCTTCCCCTTCCACCCGCTTGATCCGGAAGGAAAGACCGCTGATATATTGATTCAGTTCCCGACGAAAATCCAATTCCGTCTTCAGCATCAGCCCGCCGAGCAAGAATGACAGCAACAGTCCTATCACACCCAGTTCCCAGTTGTACATGGAAATACATATGACAAGGACCAGCAGCAGCAAAAACGCCCAGACCGTCTGATAGCCGTGCCAGCGTTTTTGTAGAAATTTAGGCATGACTGTTCACCCTATTTCTTTGATCTTGTAATAGCTTCACGCAGCGGAAAGGCCAAATCAATAATACCTATAATGCGGAGCGGCTGGAACACCAGAACGACGAGCGACAGCAGCAACGCAATCACCGGGCTCATTTTACGGCTATGCGTCCAGAAGTATACAAAACCAATTGTCTGGATAATAAAACATGCATGAATCAGCGGCAGCATACTAATGGAGACCATTTGAATCCAGCCGCTATCGGAAGACCCTGCTATCCATTCAATTACAATTGCCAGCAGATAATACCAGATCAGCGCGCGCGGTAGCCTCCACTCGCGGGCAGGCTTCATTTTGCGTACTGGTACATCGAGACTGCTCAATGCCGGACGTGCCAAAGCATGCGTAATCACTGCCAATATGAACGAGGTCACGATCAGCACATACGGAATTTTTCCAATCAGCATTGTGCCGAGTTTCTGCGTATCCTCTGCCGTCCAATTCATGTTTGAAAACATCGGATTAGCACTCAAAACCTGCTGTACAATACTTGCCGATATCGCAGCCTGATCACGAAGATACTGTGCAAGATCAAACCCAAAGGAATACGTGGCGATAAACAGAACAACCAACAACTCGGCTAAAATAATGCCCATTCCGGTCATCAACGCCTGAAAAGCAGGTCCTCCCTTTTTATATATCCGTCCCATCATGATTGAAGGAATCAGAAAATAAATCGCAGGGAGCAGCGAATACACATCGAGTAGCGCTATAATGAGCAGCACCGGTATGACGTGGACCAGAAATCCTTTGAAAGGCAGCGATGAAAACAATACAGCGCCAGGCACAATCAGCAAAAATACGGTAATGATTCTTAATGGTGTCAATAGAGTCAGCAGCAGAAGCAAATAAATGACGCTCCATGCTACAGTTGCCAAGCGGAATTTCAACGTTTTCACCTCTTACGCATATGTTCTTCCAGTGCGGAAATGTCCTGATACCAATCCTCCAGCTGGTGTCCTTCTTTTCTGTGCTTTCTTAGCTTGTCGATGAGTAGATCATCCAATTCACGGTAAGACACTCCAAGGCGCCTCCCCAAAATATAACTGCTCATCACTAAGCTCGCCAAGCAATCACCAATGCGGGCTGTACTGCCTTCCCACATTGCCTTAAACAAACGGGAGACTTGGTCCAGCACCTCTGTTTTAAGCCATTCAATAACCTTGGCTCGTTTAACTACATCCATTTCTTTAGGCATATGATGAAGAGTCACACCCCTCTGAAAAAGCTTTATTCTCCATTATAGCATATCCTATTCTGAAAATAACTGTAGGGTAAATTGTTATTTTCGGAGCAGCTTTGTTGCTTATTTTAGCTTGAAGTATTAAGCGATTCCCTGGATACAAATTTTTCACAATACTCAATAATCTGGCTCCGACGTACAATGCCAATAAACCGTTCCATATCATCTACAACGGGCACAAAGTTCTGTACCTTAGCCAAATTGATTAAATCCTCCATGTTAGCATCAATGGACACGGGCTTCATCGTAACCCGCAACGGAACGTCCTTAAGCATAAACTTAGAAGCGTTTTCAAAGGTGATTTTTCCCTCGGACTCTTTCATATGCCACAACAGATCACCTTCTGTAACCGTACCTGTATATCTACCTTCCTTATCTAAAATAGGAACCGCTGTAAAACGGTGATATTCCATCCGTTCCAACGTTTGCCGTAAAGTAGCATCCGCCGTTACACAAGCAACTTCCTGTTTGGGAAGCAAGAAAAAAGCGATATTCATGAGAAACGAATCCCCCTCAAAATCAAATATAAATCAATTGATTATTCACTGAATGTCCTGCTTGTCGGGAAGCCTCAGCGTCTGCGGGGTTGTATCGGAATCTAGCCAGTTGGCAATTATGAGTCTGGCATATTCAAGTTCCTGTTCATTAGCCCGGTCATAATACAGGCCCTTCTTCTTGAACCCTTCCCCCGTAATCGTAAAACTTGAAATTTGCGGATTCCCCTGTGAAATAGCCTGCTTGCCAAGCCCAGTAATAAAAGTAGGTTCCATGTCGGTTTTGAAATTGGCTCCCATAATATCGAGCAACTCTGGAATCTTGGTAATTCCGTTGATATTCAGCAGCTTATCCGCCATAGCGTTCAGGAAAATTTGCTGTCGTTTGGTACGATTGAAGTCGCTATCTTCCCGATATCTAACATAATACATGGCTTCCTCACCATTATAAAGCGGCTTGCCCGCCTCAATACGGAACTTGATATGCAGCGGATTCTTATTCTCAATGGGCTTGTCGATTGGAAGCACAACTCCACCCACCGCATTCACCGCATCCTGAATACCCTGGAAATTAATCGTAGCATAATAATCGGGCTTATGCTCCATCAACTTCTCTACTGTAGCCATGGACATATCTTCGCCTCCGAACGCATAAGCATGCCCCAACTTATCAAAATCATCCTCGCCATCGCGATTCGGATCATGTCCGGCAATCTGTACGTACGTATCCCTTGGAATAGAAACCAGAAGCACACGCGATTCCGCGGGCCGTACTACCGCATACATAACCGTATCCGAGCGACCACGCGCCTTTTCATTGGGTCTTTGATCCGTACCCAATAACAGTACCGAAAAAGGTTCCTTACGGTAAGCTACTGTCTCTTGCTGCTGCTGTTCCCCGGATTGTCGGGGCTGATAGGATTTCTCCAGCTTGCTTTCCAACGTCGGTGATACAAACCAGTCAAAAGCCACCAGTGTCAGCTGTTTGCGGAACAGGTAGCCTCCCAATGCAATCAAAAATAAAACAATACATGAAATATATAGAGCGGTAAACCTCTTTTTCTTTTTGGTCTTTCCACGGGTCCTTCTCCTATGTCTTCTCTCCATAACCGGTACCTTCCTTCTTTCCGTCACAAATCCCATCTCTTCATTAAACCGAATTGATCCCTCATGAAGCGAAAACTTCCCCTCAAAGCATAAAAGGTCTGCTACCTTGTTGTCAAAAGTGTCATGGCGTGGTCAGCTCCTCGAATTCATACCAAAAAGGGCCTCGACCTCACGGTCAAAGCCCCAATTCATGTTTTTATTCGTATCCTATGTAGCTTTCAAAGTCATTTTTCCCTTAATGTGGAGCCAGTTTCGCCAAATTTTGTAGTCGCACCGGAAAAGAAGTCGACAGGGCAAAACCATAATCGAACAACCTCCGGGTCTGCTCAAAACGCTCTTCCTTGCTCGGAGCACCCAGCACCACAGCAACTAGCCGTCTTCCATGCTGCTCAGCGGTACCCGTGAAGCAGTATCCAGCATCGCTTGTGTACCCTGCTTTCAGTCCGTCTGTTCCTGCATAAGAGTACGGTCCAGCCAAGGAAGGCAGCATCCAGTTCGTATTACTAATGTAGATGCCTTTATCCTTCAACTCCATCTGCGTACGACTGGACGTTCTCAAAATCTCCGGGTGTGACGTAATCAAATAGGAGGCCAACTTCGCCGTGTCGCTTGCTGTCATTTTCGTCTCTCCCTGAATATCCTCAGGGTGATTCGGCCCCAATTCACTCTGACCTGCACCAGAGGCATTGCTGAAGCGACTATCGGATGACAACCCAATTTGAGCAGCTTTTCCATTCATACGCTTCACAAAAGCTGATTCATTCCCTGCTGAACGCTCGGCTAACGCGACAGCGGCATCATTCGCTGAATACACAACCATACTCTGGAACAACTCGGATACGGTCATCCTTTCACCATACCGAAGAGACAGATTTACACCACCCACCGTACTCGCGTAACGGCTAATTCGCACTTCATCATTCCAACCTAACCGTCCGGCCCGAATATCCTCCAGCACCAATAGCTCGGTCATGAGCTTGGACATATTTGCGGAAGGCATAGGTGTATCACCGTTCACATCCATCAGCAATTCCCCAGTATGCATGTCCATCAGCACCGCTGCCTCTGCATCCACATTCGGCTTTCCGATCAACAGGCGGGGTCCAAGTGTAATAAAAATCAATATAATAAGTAACGGGACGACAATAGCCCAACGTATCCAGTGTTTTTTCATCATCGTAATAACCTCCATACTCTATTAGACGATGAAAAATCCATTTTGTCTGCAATTTTTCGAAAAAAAGATACAATTTTTTTACCTTTTTTATTCCACGCCAAAATATCCGTCAATTCTGCTTCAGGATGACGGATATTTTGCTGTCCTAATTATTATATTTTAGGCAAAGTGACAGGCTACAAAATGCTGATCGCCCGCATCGCGGTATACCGGAATCTCTGTTTTACAACGTGCTTCTGCCATAGGACAACGTGTATGAAACTTGCATCCTGAAGGCGGATTGGCCGGAGATGGGATGTCTCCTTTCAACACAATCCGTTGTCTCTTAATCGTGGGATCGGGAATCGGTACTGCCGATAGCAGCGCCTTCGTGTACGGATGAAGTGGATTACTGAACAGTTCCTCCTTGGAGGAAAGTTCTACCATTGAACCCAGATACATCACACCAATCCGGCTACAAAGATGCTCGACTACACTTAGATCATGCGAGATGAACAGATAGGTCAATTGGCGTTCCTGCTGCAAATCACTTAACAAGTTAATGATCTGGGCCTGAATAGACACATCCAGAGCAGATACCGGCTCGTCAGCCACAATAAAATCAGGATTCAAAATCAAAGCCCGTGCAATCCCGATCCGCTGACGCTGACCGCCAGAGAACTCATGCGGATACCGATCATAATGATACGAGGACAGGCCGCAAATATTCAGCGTTTCATTGACCTTCTTCCGCAGCTCACTACGATCAATCAACCCGTGATCCAGCAACGCCTCTCCAATGGCTTCACCGACCTTAATTCTCGGATTCAGTGAGCTAAAAGGGTCCTGAAAGACGATTTGCAACTTCGGACGAAGCGCACGAATCTGCTCTTTGTTTAACGCATGCAAGTCTTCTCCTTTATATCGTACCGATCCCTCTGTCTTATCCATCAATCTGAGAATTGTTCGTCCAATCGTACTTTTGCCGCAACCCGATTCTCCTACCAGACCGAAGGATTCACCCTTATGAATGTTAAAGGATACATCATCGACTGCTTTCACATGTCCGACAGTACGCTGAAAAATCCCGCCTGTGATCGGGAAATACTTTTTCAGCCCTTCCACTTGAATCAAAGGCTCGCTCATATCCGTTGCCCTCCTTCTTTCTCATATAGCCAGCAGGCAACCTTATGACCATTCTCCTTTTCATTCAAGGGAGGAGCCTGATCCTTGCAAATTTGCATACAATGGGAGCACCGATCATGAAAATGACAATTTTCCCCCAACTCAATCGGGTTTGGAACCTGTCCTGGGATGGAATACAGTCGATCCATTTTCTGATTAATGACGGGCTTCGCCTTTAGTAAGCCTTGAGTATATGGATGCTGCGGATTTTTAAACAGCTCAATGACAGGCGCCTCTTCAATGACGTTTCCAGCATACATAACGACCACATAGTCAGCCATTTCTGCCACAACGCCTAAGTCGTGCGTGATGAGCATAATGGAGGTTTTAAGCTTATCCTTCAAATCCCGCATTAAATCCAGAATCTGCGCCTGAATCGTAACATCCAGTGCCGTTGTTGGTTCATCCGCAATCAATAGCTTCGGATTACAGCTTAATGCGATGGCAATCATGATCCGCTGGCGCATACCGCCACTCAATTCATGAGGATAGGAATGAAATATTTCTTCCGATCGTGAAATCCCCACCAAATTAATCAGCTCAATTGCCCGAGCATGTGCTTCTCTTTTACTCATTAATGTATGCATCAGCAATGGCTCCGTGATCTGTTCCCCAATCGTAAGCACGGGATTCAGAGAAGACATGGGCTCCTGAAAAATAATCGAAATGTCATTGCCGCGAATCTGCTGCATTTGACCTTTATTAAGCGTTAAGAGGTTTTTGCCCTCAAACCAGATTTCACCGTCTGAGGTGTGGGGAGAATCAATCAGCCGCATCATCGTCATCGCTGTTACACTCTTACCGCAGCCAGATTCCCCTACCACACAGAGCGTTTCACCCTCACGAATTTTAAAACTGACGTCATTGACCGCTTTGACAGTTCCGCTAGAGGTATGAAAGTGGGTTTTCAGGTTACGAAATTCAATCAAAGCATTTTTCATAAACGTTCGTCTCCTACTTCTTCATTTTAGGGTCCAGTGCGTCACGCAAACCGTCGCCAATCAGGTTAATCGCTACAACTGTAATGAGAATACACATTCCCGGTGGAACCCATATCCAAGGCCGTTTGCGGAAGTCAATTAGGTTATTCGCAGCCGATATCATATTCCCCCACGAAGGTGTGGGCGGCACAACACCGATTCCCAAGTAGCTGAGCGCAGATTCTGTAATAATCGCACCCGCTACTCCAAGCGTAGCCGTAACAATAATGGTAGGAATCGTGTTCGGCAGCAAATGCCGGAATATTTTGCGACGGTCTCTCAAGCCTAGCGCTTCCGTCGCCTGCATGAACTCCTGTTCACGCAGCGTAAGAATCTGCCCTCTGACCAGACGGGACAAGCTAGTCCAGCTCAGGACCCCGATAATGAGCATCAGAAAATAAATGCGATTCGACGGATCGACCTTCAAATCCGACAGAACAGCACCTAAAATAATAAGTAGCGGTAATGTAGGGAGTGCCATGAAAATATCGGCAATCCGCATAATAACCGTATCCACGCCTTTACGATAAAACCCTGCCAGCGCACCCAGCGTTGCGCCGATCATGACCGAAATAAACGTGGCGACCAGCCCTACCGTCAAGGAAATACGGCCAGCCAGCATTGTTCGCAGCAAAATATCTCTACCAAACTTATCCGTACCGAGCCAGTACTTAGCATTAGGCGATAAGTTTTTGTCAGCTAGCCTGTAATCATCTAAATGATAAGGTGAAATCATCGGTCCAAAACTACAAATGACAACCATCAGAATTAATATAACGAGACCAGCCAAAGCCAGACGGTTTTGGTTAAAACGGCGAACGGCGATTCTCCATGGAGACGCTTCAGGACGGATCGCCGCCTTTTGATTCGTTTCAATCGTGACTGTTTCTGCGGACAATAGTATCCCTCCTACTTCAAGCGAATTCTTGGATCTGCCATGCCATACAATACATCAGAGAGCAAATTACCGATAAGCGTAAGTAACGCTAAGAAAATCGTGAAGCCCAACATAAACGGATAATCCCGCATACTAATCGACTCCAGATAAACCTGACCCACACCTGGCCACACAAATACCTTCTCCAGAATCATCGCCCCGCCAAATAAGGCCGGAAGCTCGAAGCCGAGTAGTGTGATGGCTGGAATCAGTGCATTGCGCAGTGCGTGCTTGAAAATAACTGTCCGTTCCTTCAAGCCTTTGGCGCGTGCGGTACGAATATAATCCTGACGAATGACCTCCAACATGCCTGTACGGAAATACCGGGTCAGGCTTCCTGTGCTCAGCATCGTAAGTACGAGTGTCGGCAGGAACATATGCTTGAGAACATCCACCATATAAGCCCATGAGCCTGGCTCCATCCCTGCTGTGGTCATGCCCCCAACCGGGAGAATTCCCCACTCCAGGGCAAATATTTTGATGACCAATAGACCAATAAAAAATGAAGGCAGCGACATACATAAGAAAATAAATAATGTGACAAACTTATCGAATAACGAATATTGGAACTTGGCTGAAAATACCCCTGCAATAACCGCAATCAACCAGCTGAAAATAAGACTAAAAAAAGCGATAATAAATGAGTTCCATACATAATTGCCAATGACCTTCGTTACCGGCTGCTTATGCTGTAATGAATCCCCCATATTCCCCTTTAACATATTACCGGCCCATATAAAATAGCGTTGGTATTCCGGTTTATCCAGCCCGTAGATATGTCGTAGCTGCTGCGCCTTTTCGGCGGTCATATTTGGGTTCTGCTTGGCTGTAATATAATCACCCGGCACCATGGCTGAAATCGCAAATACGATAATAGATATGCCAATAAGTGTGGGGATGAGTTGCAGCAGTCTTCGAATAATGTACTGCTTCATATTCATTCCTCCAGACGAATAAAGTGATATGCCCAGCTCGTGAGAGCTGAGCATACGTTTGGCAACCCTTATTGAGCGATCTGAGCGTTATGCAGAGTGAACTCAAAATCTTTGTATGGAGTAATTTCTAAGCCAGATACACGTCCATTAACTGGCCACATATCTCTGCGTTGGTACATAAAAATAGTTGGCAGATCTTTGTTCAATTCTTGATAGAGCTGTTTGTAAATCTGTTTCCGTTTCTCTTGATCCAGCTCATGCTTACCAGCAAGCGTTAGTTCATCGACCTTCTTATTGGAATAGCCGATATCATTTTGTGCACCATTCGTAATAAAAGTTGTTGTATCCGGGTCTGGAGTTAAGCCCCAAGCCGCGAAGAACATATCGAACTTGCCTGTATCCTTTTTATCCATAATGGCGTTAAAATCTAAAGTTTCGGAAGTCAGCTTGATGCCTAGCTCCTTATAGTTATTGGACATGATCGGTAGCAAGGCCTCTACAACTGGATTATCAGCAGTCGCAGAGAAGTTAATGGTCAGCTTTTCTCCGCCCTTTTCGCGAATTCCGTCAGCACCAACCTTCCAGCCTGCCTCATCCAGCAAAGCCTTCGCCTTAGCTGTATCAAATTCATATTTGTTGATACCTTCATCCGTATAAGACCAAGATTCTGTAGATTGTGGAATGTTAATAACATTCGCATATGGACCATACACGCCCTGCACAATCTCTTTGCGGTTCAAACCAATCGTTAGAGCTTGACGTACTTTAGGGTCCTGAAATTTCTTTTCCTTGTGATTAAACGCTATATATCCATAGCCATTTGTCGGCATAATATTCACGTCCAAGAAGCCTAGAGCCTTTAATTCCTCTACATTGTCTTCCGTAACTGTGATGTTGTCCATGTCCGTTTCGCCCGTTTGCAGCATAGACAGGTTCGTTTCTTCTGTTGTTGTTTTAAAAATAACTGATTTCACCTTTGGTGCGCCTTTAAAGTAGTTTGGATTCGCATCCAATACGACTTGTTGACCTGGGGAGAAGCTCTTCAGTACGTACTGACCAGAGCCGATCGGCTTATTATTAAGCGCCTTGATGCTGTCCAGGTTACCTTTTTTAAATCCTTTTCCGTAATAAGCTTCTGGCATAAAGTATTGCTCACCCAGAAAATCCTTCGTATACGCTGTTGCTTCTGTAACGGTGACCTCTACTGTATTATCATCAATGACCTTGATCCCCGAGATATCATTTGCTTTTCCATCGTGATATTCTTTACCGCCTTTAATCTTAAAAGACAATACATCGGTTTCTCCATCATAATTCGGATCATGCAGCACTTTGAGTACAAAAGCATAATCCTTTACGGTTACTGGGGTGCCGTCACTATACTTCACACCTGGTTTCAGATGGAATGTGTATTTTAGACCATCCGGCGATACATCAACCTTTTCAGCCAAACTATTTTCATATGTACCATCCGCCTTCACCTGTAAGAAGGAATCAAATACTGTTCTGACTACATATAAATCGTAAGTCGTTTGCCAGAATAGCGGGTTGAATACCCCTTTAGGTGATGTCATACCTACTACAATGTTATCTTTCCGATTAGTCGCTCCCGGAGGGTTTTGCGACAGATCAGTTGCTTTAATAACGCCCTCCGTAACAGGTGCACTTGCTTCATTTCCCTCTGTTTTATTGCCCGCATTGCCTTGCTGTGGCTGTGCCTCATTGGCACCTCCGCTACATCCTGCAAACAGAACACCAACGATCGTAAGCATCATAAGCAAAGAAACCCATTTCTTCGTCTGCATCATCCTGTTAATCCCCCTTAGTCGGTTCTTTATTTAACAGCCTGTCTCATTCCTGCGGTGATTCGTTAAAGCTTGAGGTTTGAAAATGAAGTTTGCACATCCTCCTTACTATCTTTAATAGCGTAAACACGTGTTTTAGACCTCTGGTCAATTTTGTGCGTTAACAACCATTACATTTTTATTAAGGTTTATCTTAAGTGTAAAATAATATCACGTCAATATCTTTTTTTATGTAATATAAAAATGCAAAATATCTATTTATGTAAACTTTATGAATTTTACTTGTGGAAAATGACAAAAAACAAGATTACATGTAATATAAAATAACATTCCGGGAGGCTAAATTGTTTACTCTGGCGAGTTGAGGAGCTTGTAATTTCACAAGCCATTAAAAGGTATACTATGGTTTATGGGTAAACATGGATTGTATTATTAGTAAGTTACAATAGATGGCACTTGTTGTCAATATAAAAGATCACGAAAAAAGACGCTCCCGGGATCGGGAACGTCTCTTTTTTCCACCCACTACTATTCAGTAGTGTAAGGAAGCAATGCGATTTGACGGGAACGTTTAACAGCGATTGTCAACATACGTTGATATTTCGCGCTTGTTCCAGTCACACGACGAGGAAGAATTTTTCCACGTTCGCTGATGAATTTTTTAAGCAGGTCTGTATCTTTATAGTCAATGTGAGTAATTTTGTTCACAGTGAAGAAACATACTTTACGACGTTTGTTGCGACCACCACGACGAGCTGGTCTTTTGTTATCGTCTCCGCCTTCTCTTTGTCTGAAGCCCATTCTTTGTCAGTCCTTTCCCAATTAAAATGGTAAATCATCATCCGAAATATCGATCGGTTTTCCGTCATCGGAAAAAGGATCCTGATTGTTTCGCGAGTTATTATTCCCGCGTCCACTATTGCTGTTACCGCCTCCGAAAGGAGACTCCTCACGCGCAGCTCCACCGCTATTGCCGCCACCGTTACCGCCATCGCGGTTAGATTCCAAGAAACGCACATTATCAGCTACAATTTCAGTCACGTATACACGTTTTCCTTCATTGTTCTCATAATTACGCACCTGAACACGGCCTTCAACAGCCGTTAAACGACCTTTGCGAAGATAGTTAGCGCATGTTTCAGCAAGCTGACGCCAGGTTACGATCGGCAAGAAATCCGCTTCCCGTTCGCCGCCTTGACTCGTAAACGGACGGTCTACAGCCAGGGTGAACTGGGTTACTGCTACACCAGACGGTGTATAGCGCAGCTCTGGATCTTTGGTCAAACGACCGATCAGAATGACACGGTTCAACAATCCAATCCCCTCCTTTGAGCGTTGTTCATTACATAATCACGTACAATAATTAAGCTACGTCGTTCGTAATGAGATAACGAATTACTTCGTCAGAAATTTTCATGATACGCTCAAGCTCAGTAACAACAGCAGGTTCTGCTGTGAAGTTTACCAGAACGAAAGAACCATCACGGAATTTCTTGATCTCATACGCAAGACGGCGTTTAGTTACATCGTGACTCGTAATTTCGCCACCGCCGTTAGAGATGATACCTTGGAATTTATCGACTGTCGCTTGAACAGCTTCTTGTTCAATGTCAGGACGAATAATATACATCGCTTCATATTTGCGCATTCTTTACACCTCCTTATGGACATAAGGCCCTCAATCTCAGTTGAGAGCAAGGAACGAGCCTAAGCTCGCACTAAAACAGTTTACCAAATCGAGCAACTGAATGCAACCTACAAATTCAATACACAAGCCTACCACGGCTAAATACACCTGCATATCATTAGCTTTATACAATTTTATAGAACATCAAAAATTTCGCATATATAAAGGAAATCATTTGATTCACTCACTATCTGTATACCCGATTTCGCATGTTTCTGTTCAAGACAGCGCACAATAACCGTTGCAGTTCAAATTCATTTATCTAAGGAGGCACCACCGTATGGGTGAAAAGACTGAGTTCGAACCAGGGGATAAGGTCCCAAACGACGGCGTATACATGGAGGTCGGAGAAAAGAGCTTCCATACTGAAATCCAAAATCCGCAGCAGGTAACGCTGGAAAGAGGCGATTCTTTTCCGGAGACCGCCAACCATAATCGCAAATGGAAGAAAAAAACGAAAGCTCGTGTCCACTAATGTATATTTCCTCGGAATCCTGGCCATATTATGATTAGGCGATACAACAGAGAGGTGTGGTTCCGTTGGACGACGTAGCCGGACAAACTGTTAGGAGATCCATTCCGGGCATTAGAAGCGTTAGGTTTGTGTAAAAGGACACTGTCTTTTCAACACGGTATTGCTTGTCAGTACACCGAGTTTCATGATGTGATTGGACAGATCGTATCCTGTTAAAAATGTATCGCCTACGATGGAGGACCTTTGTGGTCCTCCTTTGTTGCATTATCGGACTTTTTGCATATCCTGGTAAAATGCAGATTAATTCAGCTCCTTCTGCTAGAATATATCCAAGTACAAAGACCTACTATCTACGGAGGTTTAAAGATGAGCTATTCTCGAATATTAAAGTGGATATCAGGTATATTCGAATTGGTGCTTGCCGTACCGATTGTGGGGGGAGCTATTGTCATGGGGACCGGCTACTCAGCTCTGGGATTTATGCTTGTCCTGCATGCAGTAACACTTATCCTGTCGTTACGCAATCAGGAAGCGATCTACGGCTCCGTATGGGGAGTACTCACTTCTTTGCTGGCCTGGATACCCTTTGTAGGCTGGGCTCTCCATTTGATTGCAGCGATCCTTCTGATGATCTCTGGCTCAAAAAAAACAAAACGCTATCATTACCCGCCTAACCAGCTATAACAAAAGAGTGCTCCTAACGGCAATAATTTCCCCGCTGTCAGGAGCATTTTTTTGCTATAACGCCTTATTCATCCCAATAGATTTGTAATTGTTTCTTCCTTTACTCTCATGGTTTATCTTAGTGCTTTTCACTTTATCACAGTCTGTTGACCTTTTATTCCACAAACAAAAAATCCCCTACGTCACAGACGTAAGAGATTGGTTTATTTAATGAAGTTAGTGGCGGAAAGAGTGGGAGTCGAACCCACGCACGCCTTGCGACGCCTAACTGATTTCGAGTCAGCCCCCTTAGACCTCTTGGGTACCTTTCCGCAGCAAGGATAATTATATCATCATTGCAACTGTGACGCAAGCTGATTCTGGTTCATCACCATTCATCTTTCTTAGCTCAATTTGCTTCTGTGTTTTGCTCGTCGGCATTAGCCTTTGATCGCAGCACTTTCTTCATATTCTTTTCGAACTTGGCACGCGGAATCAGCACACTATGCTGGCAACCGACACATTTGATTCGAATATCCATCCCCATGCGGATAATTTCCATTTCATTCGTTCCACACGGATGAGGCTTCTTCATCTGTACAATGTCCCCTAGTTCAAATGACTTACGCTCCACCCTTCTCTCCCCCTTTTCTTCCTTGTTCATCTTCTTTTTCTAGGGTTATCGCTGTCTCCAAGGCTGCCTGACGATGTTCCTCATCCTCTAGGGCCTTCTTGATGTTATTCTGAATATCACGCTCTACCACGGCCCCTGTATTCGGCATACATTCTGCCACAACACGCACAATATACTCTGAGGTAGTCATGGACTGAACCCCTAACACATCCGGTATATTAAGTATCTGTACATTGGACTCTTCAATACCTTGGATTGCCTGTTTTACCAAACCAACTGCTTCCTCCAGGCTACGCTCGGCCTTCATTGGCACATCCACTACCGCTAACGCGTTGGACATAGAGAAGTTCGTTACCGTTGTAATTGAGCCGTTTGGTAAAATGTACACCTCACCTTTCCAGCTCACCAGTCTGGTTGTGCGCAGCCCGATCATTTCCACCGTACCCTTGAAAGTACCTGTCTGAATGACATCTCCTACGGCAAATTGATCTTCAAAAATAATAAAGAATCCGGTAATTACATCCTTAACCAAACTCTGTGCCCCAAAACCAACAGCCAATCCAAGCACTCCAGCTCCAGCAATCAGAGGGCCGAGATTAATGCCCATTTGCGATAGTACCAGCATAATCAAAATGAAATTAAATACAATATTGGTTACATTTTTCAGTAGTTCCCCAACAGTCGTTAACCGCCTTGTATTCAATCGAAACCTGCCGTTATCTCCTTTTTGTTGCATCGACTTATCTATAATTTTATTAATAACTCGAATAAAGATACGTGTGATGATAAAAATAATCGCGATTTTCAAAATTACAAACAAAAAGGTCGACCACATCGCACTATCGGTAAGCCATTTCAATACAGCATCCTTCCAGTGAATTGCACCTTTCACTACGTCACCCGTGTCTAAATTATCGGTCAACCAATGTATAAAGGTCATGCTGTACTCCTCCTTAAACAAGGGAACTACTCTTCCTGCTTCCCGAATTCTATTTCCTACTATCAGGATTTTGCAAAATCCTCACTATATAAGCTTATCTACCGACTTCAAACATATGGCTATGAATATTCTACTTCCTGTGAGTATAAAAGCATAAGTTTATCCATATACTAGCTACTATCCTGAGCATAAATGTTACCCGCAGGCTAATTGTTATCTCAAGGTACTGCGAGCGTAACCTTCACACTCCACTACAGAGCGAAAGGAAGATTCCATGACTCATCCATCTGACTTCATTCCGGGGCAAGAACCCCTAAGTTTAAAAATATCACACACAGATCCCGGGATCCAATCAGCCATCATCCATCGTCTACTGTTCCATCTCCATCAGGCACCGAGTCTGCAAAATATCGTCATTATTTGCATCGGCACTGACCGTTCTACTGGAGATTGTCTGGGTCCGCTCGTAGGTACGCATTTATCACGCTACAAAAGCCCTCTGTTTAACCTATACGGTACATTAGAGGAGCCTGTACATGCCATGAACCTGCAAACGACACTGAACGGCATACAAGCCCGATATGAACAGCCTTATATCATTGGTATAGATGCATGTCTTGGACAAACCTCCAGCGTTGGATGCATTCAGGTTTCAGATGGTCCTCTCAAGCCTGGAGCAGGTGTAAATAAAGAATTACCGCCGGTCGGCGATATCCATTTGACTGGTATCGTTAACGTCGGCGGCTTCATGGAATACTTCGTGCTGCAAAATACAAGACTAAATTTGGTAATGAAATTATCAGATATCATTGCTGGCAGCCTATACTCCGCGATTAAGGAGTGGCACTACCGTTCTGTCCTGCTTGCTGCGCAAGAGTGACGGCTTCTTTTTCTTCAGGTGATAAGGAATAGGTGGATTGTCCCGCTTCTAGAGGCTTGGCATACACATATGAGCCATCTCGGTTATAAATGCCGGTTAATACCATACCATCCTGATTGTCGTCTACAATAGCCAGAGAGAAGCTTAAATCGCTTCCTCTCTCACCAAAGGCATTATAGCGTTTGATGCCTATATGTCCCTTCAAGCCTGTCAGTTTACTACGTAGTGATTTCATACTTGCACGATGGGTTTCCTGCTCATCCTCAATCGTATCCATCTGTACCTTCAAATCAATCAACAGTGTTTCCAAATTCTCGACACCACTGCCTGCCATCATGGTTTCATACTTTCGCCGCATCTTCTTTAGCTTTGCAGCCTGCACAATAATAACAATCAACAGGATGAGCAAAATAAGCACGATCCCTGCAACGATTCCGGCAAGCTGTTCCATGATTAGTCCATTCAATTCAGCCATATGCTTGCTTCTACTCCTCTACCCCAAAAATCATATTACTGCATACTTATATTTTATACGTTTGAGAACAGCGAAACAAATAACACAAGGCTATTAGTTTATCCATCAAAACCATTCTAATTCCTGCAATTCCAGACAAAGCAAAGACATATCTCACTTTCCATTTTGCTCAAGGAGACATGTCCATATTTCAACAAACTACTGTAATAGCTCCAGTAATCTTTCCAAATCCTGCTGACTGTAATAATTCAATTCAATTTTGCCTTTATCTTTATTATGCTTGATCTTCACAGTTGTTTTAAAGCGTTCACGCAAGGACTCTTCCATATGGTCAATATAGGGGTCCTTTTTTCGTACCTTTGCTTTGGCTTTCGCCTCACCAGGCTTATGATCCAACTGCTGTACGGCTTCCTCCAGCTCGCGAACACTCCACTGCTGTTCAATACATTGTTGTGCTAACTGTTTCACCATGTCTGGATCTTTGAGGCCAACAATAGCTCTAGCATGTCCCATAGACAATGTTCCACGTGAAACATGATCTTTAACTTCTTCAGGTAATGCGAGCAAGCGAAGGAAATTGGCAATATGAGAGCGTGATTTTCCCACTTTCATGGACAACTCTTCCTGAGTTAAAGAAAATTGATCCATTAATCCCTGATAAGCTACTGCTACTTCCATAGCATTCAAATTCTCACGCTGCAAATTCTCAATCAGAGCAATCTCCATCACCTGCTGATCCGTAAAATTACGAACAACCACAGGTATCGTCGGATTCCCACAAAATTGAGATGCCCGAAATCGTCTTTCCCCGGCTATGATTTCATATCCTCGCAATACACTACGTGCAATAATAGGTTGGATAACACCGTGCTGACGAATGGACTCGGCTAATTCCTTAATGGACTCTTCATCAAACGTTTTGCGAGGCTGGTACGGGTTCGCACGCAACTGGCTCAGCGGAATGTCAACAACCTTATCCTCTTCATTGACCGTAAGGGAGGGAATGAGTGCATCAAGTCCTTTTCCCAACCGTTTACTCATAAGATACCACTTCCTTTGCCAACTCAATATATACCTCTGCCCCACGGGAACGGGGATCATACGTAATAATGGACTGGCCATGTGAAGGTGCTTCGCTGAGTCTCACATTGCGTGGAATAATCGTCTGATAAACCTTGCTTTGAAAATATTTTTTCACTTCTTCAATCACCTGTATACCCAAGTTCGTGCGAGCATCAAACATGGTTAACAACACACCTTCAATTTGCAATGAGGTGTTCAGATGTTTTTGCACTAATCGCACGGTATTCAACAATTGACTTAATCCTTCCAATGCGTAATATTCACACTGGATTGGGATAATGACTGAATCGGAAGCCGTCAATGAATTGAGCGTCAAAATACCCAGCGATGGTGGGCAATCAATTAGTATATAATCATAATTATGCTTAACGAGTTGAAGCGATCTTTTTAATCTCAACTCACGAGAAATAGTCGGCACCAGTTCAATTTCCGCGCCTGCTAACTGAATGGTTGCCGGAATTATATCTAATCCCTCAACCTGTGTACTGACAATAGCTTCGCTAGGATCAACCTCGTTAATGAGTACATCATAAATACAATTTGCCACATCCGCCTTATTGATACCCACACCGCTGGTTGTATTACCTTGCGGGTCGATATCCACGAGCAATACCCTTTTGCCGAGGGAAGCAAGTCCGGCGCCCAAATTAACGGAAGTAGTTGTTTTGCCTACTCCGCCCTTTTGATTGGCTACGGCTATTATTTTTGACACTTCATTCACCTCATAATTTAATCGGAATCCTGCTACACTCCATACCTGCAAAACGCTCTATGGAGACGTTACTTAGTCCTTATCTTAGGGATAACGGCAATTTCAGAATAGAATTGAGTATGCTGCGGTTTTATTCGGCGTTAGACAGAAAAAGCGGCAATTGCTGCCGCCTGTACGCTTCATCCCTTACTTACGTTTGGGAATTTGAATGACAATCTCATAGTGATCCTCATGATCAGATTCCTTGGTCTTGATATCCAAGCCTGAGCCAGACACCATATCAATGGATTGACGAATTGTATTCAGCGCAAGCCGGACATCCTTGGTAAAGGAAATCCGCTTCGATTTCTTATTAGTGGATACTTGTTTATAAAAGGCAACTCGTGCCTCTGTCTGCTTCACATTGAGTTCCTTGGCAATGACTTCATCTAAAACCTTGTACTGTAGTTCTTCAGTCTCTAATGACAATAATGCACGAGCATGACGCTCGGATACCTTCCGTTCCATTAGAGCCTCTTTCACTCTCTCCGGTAGATGAAGCAGCCGTATCTTGTTAGCAATAGTGGATTGGCTTTTGCCAAGTCGTTGAGCGAGGCTTTCCTGGGTGAGCTGATGTAGATCAATCAGCTTTTGGTAAGCTACAGCCTCTTCAATCGCAGTTAACCCTTCCCGTTGAAGATTTTCAATCAACGCGATGGATGCAGCTTGTGAATCATTAAACTCACGAACAATAGCTGGAATAGATTCCATACCCAGCTTGGTGACAGCTCTCCAACGACGTTCCCCTGCTATAATCTCATATTGCCCATTACGGAAACGAACGACAATCGGTTGAATTACACCATGCGTCTTAATGGTCTGGCATAGCTCATCAATCTTCTCGTCGTCAAATATGGTACGGGGCTGATAAGGACTGCTGACAATATCCCGAACTGGAATTTGTTTTATTTCGTCCCCAGTAGATCGCTCCGTCAAACCAAATAGCTTGGAAAATTGTTCTTTCATTCCGTATAATACCACCTAATTTCATAATAGCACCATACTAACAGCGCTTCGTGAAAAACAGTTCCTTACGCGGATCGTAGACCCTTCTATATGAAACAGCGCCGTAAGCGGGTACACTCCACGTACTCACCCGACATTTGTTGTCCCACTCCCCTATATGTATATCTGAATTCATGGGTACAGGAGCAGTCAACTTACATTAAAACGATTATCTCTATTCTATCACTTTTCCAGCCATAATCCTATCGTCTCTACCAGCTTTTCGGAAGGATCAGAGAATAAATTATGCATCCTCTATGATAACTATCTATTCATCTTCCTCCCCAAATGTAAACAAGAACACATGTTAACAAAGAGGCTTTTATGTAAAGAGTCTATCAGCCATAAAAAAAGTGAATGTTTCACGTGAAACATTCACTTTCTTTCAAACATTTACACTAACGGCGCCTTCAAAGGAGTACCCGGCTTACGCGGATATTTCCGTGGTGTCGCCGCTCTTTTCTCAATAATAATCATATGTCTGGCTGCATCTTCAACAGGTAACTGGAAGGCCTGAACATGTTTGATTTTTCCCTTTAGCTCTTTCAAACTGTAAGAAGCTTCCTTGATTTCCTCGGTAGGATCATTGCCCTTCATCGCCGCAAAGTGCCCTCCTTCACGGACAAACGGCAAACAAAATTCATTCAATACGGCGAGACGAGCAACCGCTCTGGCTGTCACTAGATCATAGCTATCGCGGTATCCTGGTTTACGCCCCAATTCCTCTGCCCTGCTGTGAACCAGTTCAACATTTTCCAAGCCCAACTGCTCTACTACATGGGCCAAGAACTGTATACGTTTGTTCAACGAATCTACAATAGTCAACTGAATCTGCGGAAAGCATATTTTCAAAGGAATACCTGGAAAACCTGCACCTGACCCAATATCGGCCAGGCTTTCCACATCTTTTAACGGAACATAAAAAGCCAGGGAAAGAGAATCATAAAAATGCTTGGTGTACACTGCATCGCGCTCAGTAATACCCGTCAGATTCATTTTTTCATTCCACTCAACCAGCACACGGTAATATGCTTCAAACTGCTCTAACTGACTGTCATTAATCACAATACTATGCTCTGCCAGCCGCTGCTTAAATTGCTGTTGTATCGCGTCCATTATGATCCCCTTGCTGCTGTTACGCGGTTATAATGCTCCAGATAAACCAGCAAAATGGAAATATCCGCAGGGGTTACACCCGAAATACGGGATGCCTGACCAATCGACATCGGACGGATCATTTCAAGTTTCTGCTTGGCTTCAATGGCCAGTCCTTGAACTTCATTGTATACAATATCCTCTGGAAGCTTCTTCTTCTCCATCTTTTGCAGACGCTCCACATGCATCAATTGCTTTTCAATGTAGCCCGCATACTTAATTTGGATTTCCACCTGCTCCTGTTCTTCCTCCGTAAGAGCTATAGGTGAAGGTGAGATTTGTGCTACTTGCGCATAACTGATCTCTGGTCGACGTAGCACCGTTAACAAATTACTGCCATCCTGTATCGGTGCAGATCCGCCTTGCTCCAGCATCTCATTGATATCAACTGGACGAACCTTCGCCAAGCGCAAGCGTTCAATCTCTTGATCTACCTTTTGCTTTTTATCCAAAAAGCGCTCGTATCGTTCATCCGTAATTAGGCCAATATCATGCCCAATCGGAGTCAATCGCAGATCAGCGTTATCATGACGCAACAACAGACGATATTCTGCACGTGACGTCAGCAAGCGATATGGCTCATTCGTCCCCTTCGTCACCAGATCGTCAATCAGGACCCCGATGTAGCCTTGCGAACGGTCCAATACGACAGGCTCTTTGCCCTGCACCTTACGAGCTGCGTTAATCCCTGCCATAATTCCTTGACCCGCAGCTTCTTCGTAACCGGAAGTACCGTTAATCTGACCTGCTGTGAACAAGCCTGGGACTTTCTTCGTTTCCAAAGTAGGCCATAACTGCGTAGGTACCATTGCATCATATTCAATAGCATAGCCGTTACGCATCATCTCTACCTTTTCCATCCCCGGAATCGAACGCAGTACAGCTAATTGTACATCCTCTGGCAAGCTGGTCGACAAGCCCTGAACATAGTATTCAGATGTGTTTTTACCTTCAGGCTCCAAAAAGATTTGGTGCTTAGGCTTATCACTGAAGCGTACCACTTTATCTTCAATAGATGGGCAATATCGTGGTCCCGTTCCTTCAATCAGACCAGAGAACATAGGCGCACGGTGCAAATTATCATTAATAATCTGATGTGTTTCTACTGAAGTATATGTCAGCCAGCAAGGAAGCTGTTCATTATCCGAAGACTTCGTTTCATAGGAAAAGAACTTCGGTTGATCATCACCCGGTTGTATTTCCGTTTTGCTAAAATCAATCGTGTCCTTATGCACACGTGGTGGCGTTCCTGTCTTAAATCGAACCAGATCAAAACCCAGCTCTCTCAAATGCTCAGACAATCTCAACGAAGGCTGTTGATTGTTCGGACCACTCTCATACATTAGCTCGCCCATAATGATTTTCCCGCGCAGATAAGTGCCTGTGGTCAGGACAACTGCTTTACTTCGATACTCTGTGCCCGTCTTCGTGATTACACCTACGCAATGACCATCTTCCATAATCAGTTCTTCAACCATACCTTGGCGTAAGGTCAAATTCGGTTCCTTTTCCATCGTTTCCTTCATCGCATGCTGATAAGAGAACTTGTCTGCTTGTGCACGCAATGCATGAACCGCCGGACCTTTACCAGTATTTAACATTCTCATTTGGATAAATGTCTTGTCTATATTCCGACCCATTTCGCCGCCTAGTGCATCAATTTCTCGCACCACATGTCCTTTTGCAGGACCGCCAATAGACGGGTTGCAGGGCATGAACGCGACCATATCCAGGTTAATTGTGATCATCAACGTGCGACAGCCCATCCGTGCTGCTGCCAAGGCCGATTCTACACCTGCATGGCCCGCGCCTACGACAATCACGTCATAGTCGCCTCCTTGGTAACCCATACCTTTCTTACCTCCTTATACATTTCGGTCTTCACGCCGAATATGCTCTTGTATATCTATAACGATAGCAGGCTTATATCAGCCATGCTTAAATGTTCTATTTGCCTAGACAAAATTGTGAAAATATTTGGTCTATTAGCGCATCATGCGCAGTATCGCCTACAATCTCACCCAAATGCTCCCATGCCAGCCTTACATCAATCTGGATCATGTCGATCGGAACAAATTGATCAGCAGCTTCATAGGCATCTACCAGCGATTGGCGCGCCTTCTTCAACAAAGCAATATGCCGTACGTTGCTGACATATGTCATATCCGCTGATTCCAGCTTGCCGCTAAAGAATAACTTGGATATAGCCTGCTCCAGTCGGTCCGCTCCCTCATTTTCCTTCACAGACATTGGTACGATAAGCTCTTCAGGAACATAACGCAGCAACAAATCCCGGTCTATTTGGGCCGGTAAGTCCATTTTATTCATAATGACAATCGCTTGTCTACCGCGGATTTGTTCCATTAATGCCATTTCATCCTCATGCAGTGGTTCGTTGGCGTTAATGACGATGAGTAGCAGATCTGCTTCACTAACCGCCGTTCTCGAACGTTCTACTCCAATCCGTTCCACAACATCCATCGTTTCACGAATCCCAGCTGTATCCAGCAACTTGAGTGGAATATTATTAATCGTCACATATTCCTCAATAACGTCACGGGTTGTGCCCGGAATATCGGTCACAATGGCCCGCTCGCCCTGAGCCAATGTGTTCAGCAGTGATGATTTCCCCACATTTGGTCTTCCAACAATCGCTGTGGTCAACCCTTCACGCAAAATCTTTCCCTGCTCCGCCATATGCAGCAGCCGATCAATTTCCATCATGACCTGACTGCTTTTATCCTTGATTAAATCAGATGTAAAAGATTCAACATCATGCTCAGGATAATCAATGTTCACTTCAATATGAGCAAGTGTCTCCACCAAAACATGACGCAAGCGACGAATATTCTGGGACAGCTGTCCATCTACCTGCTTCAAAGCCACCGAAAAAGCTTTATCTGATTTGGAGCGAATTAAGTCAATGACACCCTCCGCCTGACTTAGGTCAATACGACCATTCAGAAAAGCACGTTTCGTAAATTCCCCTGGCTCAGCCAGACGTATATTTTGCAGCAATAGTAAATCCATCACCCGTTTGACGGCTACGACCCCGCCATGAGTGCTGATTTCTACGACATCTTCTGTCGTAAAAGAGCGTGGCGCCCGCATTACTGTAACTAAAACTTCCTCCACCTTTTCCTGGATTTGGGGATCTATAATATGTCCATAATGTACCGTGTGAGTTTGAGCTTTGCTTAGAGGCGTTTTACTACGAAACAAAGCCTCCACTTCCGTGACCGCATCTGGCCCGCTGACCCGTACAACCGCAATACCGCCCTCGCCGACAGCCGTTGCAATGGCAGCTATAGTATCGCTCAGCATAAAGTTTCTACCTCCTATCAAGTAGAAACGACATTGCCGTCCTTCATCAAGGACGGCAGCCGTTTCAGCGAGAAATATAAGAAAAAAAACAATGGCTTCTGCATCTTGCAGAGAGCCATTGCGTCGGATTATTTTTTAGCAATGACGACGCGCCGATTGGGCTCGTCCCCCTTGCTGTATGTTCTAACCAGCGCATGCTGTTGGAGCTTGGCGTGAATCAGCTTCCGCTCCTGTGACGGCATTGGCTCCAGCACCACTTCCTTGCCATAACGAATAGCCTGGTTCGCCAACCGATCTGCCAAATCCTCCAGCGTTTTTTGCCGACGTGCACGAAATTGCTCGGCATCCAGCACAATTCGGATGAATTTGTCAGAATGACGGTTGGCAACGATATTCGTCAGGTACTGCAATGCATCCAATGTCTGTCCTCTGCGGCCGATCAACATACCGAGCGACGGACCGGAGATATCCAGTGTACTTTCATCCTTGCGGTGGCGGACATCAACTTTAACGTCCAATCCCATTCCTGCTGCTGTTTCACGGATGAAACGCACCGCCTCTTCATAAGGATCTACATGTCCCGAAGGTGCTTCTGTGTTCATCTGTGCTTCCTGTGCAACAGGCCCAGTTTCTTCTGATAAAGCCTGTCCCACGCTAGAAGGTGCTTGAGCCGATACATGAAATTCAGCCGCGTGTGTGGTTTCAGGAGACGGCTCAGAGAGCAGCGTAAGCTCCACCTTCGCCTTCTTGACCCCGAGCCACCCCAGGAATCCTTTTGACGGCTGTTCCAACACGCTTACGGTTACCCGTTCACGGCTTACTCCCAGTTGGGAGAGTCCTTGTCTTACAGCATCTTCAACGGTTTTTCCTGATGTCACGACTTTGGTCATCTCGACTTTTTAGCCCCCTTCGTGTTTTTGCCGCCTTTTTTCTTACTATTGGAGGAACCCGTTTTCGCGAGACTGGCTGTTTTCACATTTGCCAGTGCTGCTTCTTTATCCTTATTCCGATAAAGGAAATAGTTTTGAATGATCGTGTAAATATTACTGTAGAACCAGTATAACGGCAAAGCGGATGGGAAGTTGTACGACATGAACAGAATCAGCACCGGATAGACGTACAGCAAAAATTGCATCGGTCCTTGCTGCGGCGTCGGATTCATTTTCATCATCATCCAAGTTTGGACAAATGTCGTAATCGCCGCCAAAATCGGCAAGATAAACAAGTGATCCGGTTTACCTAACTGGAGCCACAAGAAGTCATGATCCCGCAATGCCGAGTTATAATAAATGGCATTATAAAGCGCGATGAAAATGGGCATCTGTACTACCAAAGGAAGACATCCAGCCATCGGGTTGACCTTGTTTTCCTGGAACAACTTCATCGTCTCTTGCTGGACTTTCTCAGGCGTATCCTTGTACTTCGCTTGAATTTCTTTTAATTGCGGCTGAATGGCCTGCATAGCTTTGGAACTACGTACTTGCTTGAGTGTAAGCGGCAAAATAATGGTTCGCACGATAATCACCAGAACCAGTACGGCCAGGCCATACTCTCCAGAGAACCATTGGGCAAATGTATCTAGCGCATACGAAAACCAGTAAACGACATATCTTTGCCAAACTGATCCATTGGCCAAGTCTGCCGTCGTGTAAGAATTGTGGGCCGTCTGGGCACATCCGGACAGCACAGCAACAAGTGCCAATAAGGCAATCAGGAGGAACCATTTTCCCCGTTGAGTCTTCAAACGCGACACTTCATAACCCCTTTCTTAACCAATCCATTCCAACGTAAATCATACCATATCCTGTAGGACAAAGATACTGACTATCGGCGTGAAGACTTGAGCAGCGAGGCTTTGCGTAGAACGTGCAGCACGCTTTTCTCCAGCTCTTGATACGACTTAGTAACTGCACCCTTACGAACGATAAAAATCAGATCAATCTGCTCCACCAATTCATGCTCATGATGGCGCACAATTTCCTTAACGATTCTGCGCATCCGGTTGCGAACTACTGCATTGCCGATCTTCTTGCTGGCCGAAATTCCGACGCGGAACTGCTCTACCTCTCTGCGGCGGAACCAGTACACCACAAACTGATGGTTGGCAAAAGATTTGCCATGGCGGTATACGCGCCCAAAGTCCGCCCGGTTTCGTAGACGCAATTTTTTTTGCACGGCGCTTCTCCTTGCTCATCTCTTTTACACATGTCGGTAAGCTAACCTTTACCTTTTATATAGTAAGAAGTATGGACAACATTCCAACATGGTAATCTCGCTTATTTTATATCCGTTTTCAAAAGCTTCATCTAATATAGGACAGGATGCTGGGCTTCTCCCTCTTCTTTCACTACATTTTTACAACAAAAGAAGAAGGGATCGCATCCCTGAATACCTCAATTATGAAAAAAAAGACCACCGTAGTGGTCTTTATGCACGCATTACGCACTCAATACTTTTCTACCTTTTTGGCGACGAGCTGCCAAAACTTTACGGCCATTCTTCGTGCTCATTCTTTTACGGAAGCCGTGAACTTTTTTACGTTTGCTGACATTCGGTCTGAAAGTCGGTCTCATTGTGCTGCACCTCCTTACAAGGAATACGTTTTATATGGAATATACCTAACATAGCAATCTCCACAAAAAACACCTTTGTACATTTAACCACAAATAGCGGTCAAAGTCAATGTACTTATAAACCCTCTTCCTCTTTTTCCCCTTCAGGAAGCCTCCTCCTCTTTACCCCGCTGACTCACTTCACTCTTTTATTCCCTTATTTCATAAAATTCCTTTCGTCTTTCCTCCATTATCAGCATTCTATTTGTAGTTTTCACTCCTCCAAAACTGTCCTTTTTACATTTATTCATTCTGTAACTTGAATCCATCCTATTTTCAGATCGACGTTATCAGGTTCGTTCAAAAATATTGTCGGAAACGTTACCGGAAATTTTCAACAGAAAAATAAGCCTCTGTGACCAAAAGGCAACGGCAATTATACACAGATTCACAAAAAGAACTGAATTGTGATTTAAATGGTCATAACCTGTGCATAACATTTTAGAGCGAAAAAGAGTTATTGTCGAAAACTGAACAAATTATAAACAATATCTTGTGTTGTGAATAAAAATTGTACACAACAGATTGAATTTGTGGATAAATAACCACGAGTCATTGAAATACAAGGCTTCTTTTGCTATGATGATATTACTTTTGAATGTGAATATGTTGTTTTACCCTCCATATTATCAACACCCTGTGGATAAAGTTGTGAACAAGTTCAATTTATCCATCTTTTTATTTTTGTGCGGATTCGGGATTCTGGGGATATATTCTACATTTTTCATTTGATTTCGACATATTGCAGTCCCGTTTTGGCCTGCGGGATCAAGAGAACGGATCGTGCCGCACATTCCCTCCTGAGAAATATCGCCTTTCTTCTGCTGGTCAGCAGCGGAATTTCCATTAGCTATTTTTCAGGGTCATTTTGTGCTGCGTTCTCTCACCACACTGCCGCATGTTTTAGGCGGCGGTATGTCTTTTTATGGCCTTCAACAACATTTTTGTGATTTTAGGCGTTTTGCCGAAGCGCCGAGAGCAGCTCTCTGCAGCTTAATTCGGTAAAATGTCAGGATTTAAAAGGAGTGACGTCTGTGGACAGCCATACCTCTGAACTATGGCAGCAAATTCTATCCATCATACAAACCAAGCTGAGTAAGCCGAGTTACGACACTTGGTTTAAGGCTACCAAGGCAGCGAAACTAAATGACCACTCCATTGTGATTTCTGCACCGACAACTTTTGCCGTGGAATGGCTTGAAAGCCGCTATACCAAGCTAGTCGGAGCAACGGTTTATGAGATTTTGGGCAAACAGCTAGAGGTCAAGTTCGTTATTGAAGAGAACAAGCCCGCCGAGGTCGACCTTCAGCAACAACCTCAGCAGCAGCCGGTCGTTCATGAAGAAGCTGTGTCCCATATGCTGAATCCCAAATATACATTCGATACATTCGTCATCGGATCGGGGAACCGTTTTGCCCATGCGGCATCGCTGGCCGTCGCCGAGGCGCCGGCCAAAGCTTACAATCCGCTGTTTTTATACGGTGGTGTAGGGCTGGGAAAAACGCATCTGATGCACGCTATCGGACACTATATTTTGGAGCACAATCCGGCCAGCAAGGTCGTTTATTTATCGTCGGAGAAGTTTACGAATGAATTCATTAATGCTATCCGGGACAACCGCGGGGAAAGTTTTCGGAATAAATATCGCAACATTGATATTCTGCTCATTGACGATATTCAATTCATTGCGGGTAAGGAATCGACGCAGGAGGAATTTTTCCACACGTTCAACGCGCTTCATGAGGAACGCAAGCAGATTATAATCTCAAGCGATCGGCCACCTAAAGAGATTCCAACGCTGGAAGAACGGCTACGCTCTCGCTTCGAGTGGGGACTCATAACGGATATCCAACCGCCGGATCTGGAAACGAGAATTGCTATTCTTCGTAAAAAGGCGCGGGCAGAAAACTTGGATATTCCCAATGAAGCCATGATGTATATCGCTAATCAAATCGATACAAACATCCGTGAGCTAGAAGGGGCGCTTATTCGCGTTGTCGCTTATTCCTCCTTAACCAATCAGGATGTATCAAGTCATCTCGCGGCTGAGGCGCTGAAGGATATTATCCCGTCCAGTCGACCAAAAATGATCACGATCCAGGATATACAGCACCAAGTCGGGGAATTTTACAATTTACGGCTGGAGGATTTTAAAGCGCGTAAACGGACGAAGGCTGTAGCTTTTCCACGACAGATTGCCATGTACCTGTCTCGTGAGTTAACCGATTATTCTTTGCCAAAAATCGGTGAAGCTTTCGGTGGGCGTGATCATACGACTGTCATTCATGCGCACGAAAAAATCTCCAAATCCATTCAAGTGGATCAGGATCTGTTTAAAGTTATCAACAACCTAATAGAAAAAATCAAAAATCCAACCTGAACAAGTTCAGAGCCTATACACAATTTATACACATGTGGATAGGCTTGATTTTATTAGGGTTACAGTGACTTATCCACATATTCAGTGCGCCTATTACTATTACTAATATATTTTAAAGATATACATCACCTAAATAAGGCCCGCGTCAACGCGTGCTTGAAGGATTAAAACCCGTAGGAGGAACTTATGAAGATCAGCATTCTGAAAAACGTTTTGAACGAGGCTATACAACATGTATCCAAAGCGATATCAAGTCGAACTACGATTCCAATTCTGAGTGGTATTAAGCTGGATGTGAATCACCAGGGAGTAACGCTGACCGCCAGCGATACAGACATCTCGATTCAATCCTTTATTCCGATGGAGGATGGTGACCAAACTGTCGTTCAGGTTGAACAACCCGGTAGTGTGGTGCTGCCTGCCAAATTCTTTGTCGAAATTATCAAAAAGTTGCCTTCGCAGGAGATTCGTATGGAGGTAAAAGACCAATTCCAAACCTTTATCTCGTCCGGTGCAACTGAAATTCAGATTGTTGGCTTAGATCCTGAAGAATTCCCGGTGCTTCCCAACATTGAAGAAAATCAAGTCATCTCTGTGCCAGGAGATTTACTTAAAAATATGATTAAACAGACGGTGTTCTCCATTTCCACCCACGAAACGACACCGATTTTAACCGGCGTGTTGTGGAATCTGGCTGAGGGGGAACTGAAGTTTGTGGCAACGGACCGCCACCGCCTTGCCACCCGCAGCGCTCATTTGGAGACGTCTGAAGGCTTGCGCTTTAGCAATGTTGTCATTGCGGGCAAAACGCTGAATGAGCTGAGCAGAATTATTCCAGACCAAAATATGCTTGTGGATATCGTAGTAGCGGACAATCAGGTATTATTCAAAGTAGATCGGGTGCTATTTTATTCCCGCATCTTGGACGGCACCTATCCTGATACTTCTAGAATTATTCCGACCTCCTACAAAACAGAACTGATTGTGGATACAAAAAGTTTAAGTGAGTCAATTGACCGTGCTTATTTGCTGTCCCGTGAGGAAAAAACGAATATCGTAAAAATGCAGTCGCTGGAAAATGGCGGTTTGGAAATTTCCTCTAGTTCCTCTGAGCTTGGCAAAGTGCGTGAGGAAGTAACGGTGTCCAAATTTGAGGGGGAGCCGCTCAAAATTTCGTTCAACTCCAAATACATGCTTGACGTGCTGAAGGTGATTGACAGCGAGCAGCTGACGATTGCTTTTACCGGCATTATGAGTCCCATTATTTTAAAACCGGCAGATTCCAGCAATGCGCTATATATCATCCTGCCATATCGCACAACCAACTGATGTCTAGCGTTAACCCACCTGAGGACAACCGAAAGGATGAACAAGCCTTGAAACCAATATCTATACAGACCGAATACATCAAGCTCGATCAATTTTTAAAATTAGCCGATTGTGTATCCACAGGAGGCATGGCTAAAGCCCTGCTGCAAGAGGGACAAGTCCGTGTGAATGGTGAACCGGAAGAACGTCGTGGAAGAAAACTGTACCCAGGTGATACCGTAGAAGTAGAGGACAACGGAAGTTTCGAGGTTACAGCAGGAGCATGATCGCCTGGGTGGCAAGGACTCCTTTTAGGTACGGAGTAACAAGGGGGACCCTATGTGTTTGTGAACAACATTGTTTTGCAGCAGTACCGGAACTATGAGCAGCTGGAACTGAATGAATTTGGTCCCGTTAATTTGCTGATCGGACAAAATGCGCAGGGCAAAACGAATCTGGTAGAGGCGATTTTTGTACTAGCTTTAACCAAAAGTCATCGAACGTCCCGCGACAAGGAGTTAATCTCTTTCGGGGCTACTTCCACTCACCTAGCCGCAGATGTGGATAAAAAATACGGGAAAATCAGACTGGATCTCGCGTTATCCACACAAGGCAAAAAAGCAAAGATCAACGGACTGGAGCAGCGTAAATTGAGCGATTTTATCGGTTCGTTAAATGTGGTCATGTTTGCACCTGAGGATCTGGAAATTGTGAAAGGAACACCGGGGGTTCGCCGCCGGTTTCTTGACATGGAAATCGGCCAGGTTGCGCCAGGCTATCTGTATCATTTGCAGCAATACCAGAAAGTATTGGTTCAGCGAAATAACCTGCTCAAGCAAGCTTGGGGTAAGGATATGGCGTCAGTGCAGCTGATGCTGGAGGTATGGAATGAGCAACTTGTTGAGCATGGTGTTAAAATTGTTAAAAAGCGGAAACAATTTATAACAAAGCTACAAAAGTGGGCTCAAGCTATTCATGAAGGGATCGCAGGTGGGACGGAAGAGTTAAAATTAACCTATGTTCCCTCCTTCAGTGAGCCAGAGGAAGAAGATGAAGCTGTCTTATTGGAGCGATTTATGATAAAGTTATCCCAAATGAGGGAACAGGAAATCCGCCGTGGCATGACTTTGGCGGGACCCCATCGTGATGATTTAGCCTTTGCCATTAACGGCAGAGAAGTGCATACGTATGGCTCTCAGGGGCAGCAGCGGACGACGGCCCTGTCCTTGAAGTTGGCCGAAATTGAGTTAATTCATGAGGAAATTGGTGAATATCCTGTCTTGCTGCTGGATGATGTTTTGTCCGAGCTGGATCCCTATCGTCAAACCCAGCTGATCGAGACCTTCCAAAGCAAAGTACAGACCTTTATCACGGCAACCGGGGTTGAGACTTTGAACGCAGAACGACTCAAGGATGCCAATATTTATCACGTCCACGACGGGCATGTGGAACACTAAGGAGTGAGTGACCGCTATGTATATTCATCTGGGTGGAGAAAAAATCATCCGCTCGTCAGAGCTTGTGGCTATTTTCGATATCTCGATTGAAAAATCCTCTAAAATCTCCAAGCAATACGTGAACCATGCCCAACAGCAAAAGCATGTCGAGATGATTGGCGAAGAGGAAGCCAAGTCCATCGTAGTTACTCAGAATACGGTGTATTATTCCCCCATCTCCTCAACAACACTCAAAAAGCGGGCAAACCAGTTTGTTGCCAATGCTTAACCATAGAATCTATAGAAGTAGGTGAAAGGCATGTCTATGAATCAACCGTCTTATGATGCGGGCGAGATTCAGGTCCTTGAGGGCCTGGAGGCGGTTCGGAAACGTCCCGGGATGTATATTGGCTCCACAAGCGCCAAAGGTCTCCATCATCTGGTCTGGGAAGTTGTGGACAACAGCATTGACGAAGCGCTGGCGGGTTATTGTGACAGCATTCAAGTTGTGGTTCACGAAGATAACAGTGTTACCGTTACAGATAATGGACGTGGTATTCCAGTAAGCGAACACGCCAAAATGAAAAAATCTGCGCTGGAAGTCGTTATGACTGTGCTTCACGCAGGCGGTAAATTCGGAGGCGGAGGGTACAAGGTATCCGGTGGTCTGCACGGGGTTGGGGTATCGGTAGTGAACGCTCTCTCCAGCAAAATGATTGTTCATGTTAAACGAGACGGACATCTGTATGAGCAGGAATATCACCGTGGTGCTCCGCAGTATGATGTCAGAGTCATCGGTGATACAGACGAGACGGGTACCCAAACGACCTTCTATCCGGACGATCAAATCTTTACAGAAACGACCGTATATGATTATGATACGCTCCAAACGCGGATTCGTGAGTTGGCTTTCCTGAATAAAGGCATTGCAATCAGCTTGACTGACGAACGGACGGGAGCTAGCGATACATTCCATTACGAGGGCGGAATCAGTGAATATGTGCAATTCTTGAATCAAAAAAGAGAAGCGCTACATGAACAGCCGATTTATGTCGAAGGCTCGCGGGATATGATTCAAGTCGAAGTTGCATTGCAATATAACGACAGCTATACCGAAAATATTTATTCTTTTGCCAACAACATCAACACCCATGAGGGCGGAACTCACGAATCAGGTTTCAAGAGTGCATTAACCCGGATTATAAACGATTATGCACGTAAAAATGGCTTGATTAAAGACAACAATGCCAACTTGACCGGTGACGATGTGCGTGAAGGATTGACGGCAATTATCTCCGTCAAAATTCCAGAACCACAGTTTGAGGGTCAGACCAAGACAAAGCTGGGTAACAGTGAGGTGCGAGGGATTGTCGAATCCTTATTCGCAGAGAAACTCCAGGAGTTCCTAGAGGAAAATCCGTCTGTTTCCCGCCGCGTGGTAGATAAATCATTACAAGCAGCACGTGCCCGGGAAGCAGCGCGTAAAGCGCGTGAGCTTACACGTCGCAAAAGTGCGCTGGAAATCAGTTCGCTCCCAGGCAAGTTGGCAGATTGCTCCTCTAAGGATGCTTCGATTAGTGAACTGTACATTGTCGAAGGTGACTCCGCAGGGGGATCAGCCAAGCAGGGGCGTGATCGTCACTTTCAAGCTATTTTGCCGATTCGCGGTAAAATCCTGAATGTTGAAAAGGCACGCTTGGACCGTATTTTGTCCAGTGATGAAATCCGGTCGATGGTAACAGCAATGGGTACAGGGATCGGAGACGACTTTGACATCGCCAAAGCCCGTTATCACAAGGTCATCATCATGACAGATGCGGATGTCGACGGCGCCCATATTCGTACGTTGTTACTGACGTTCTTCTATCGGTACATGCGTAAAATCATTGATGCAGGCTATATTTATATTGCTCAACCACCACTATTCAAAGTAGAGCGTAACAAAGTTGTACGTTATGCGAACTCCGAGGCGGAACGTGATGAGATCATCAGGGAATTTGGAGAAAACGCGAAGTACAATGTACAGCGCTATAAAGGTTTGGGTGAGATGAATGCGACCCAACTTTGGGAAACTACGATGGACCCTGAGAGTCGTACTATGCTTCAGGTAACTGTCAGTGACGCGATGCTGGCTGATACACTGTTCAATACCTTGATGGGTGATAATGTAGAACCTCGTCGTGACTTTATCCAAGAGCATGCGAAGTACGTGAAAAATCTTGATTTCTAATGTGTAACGTTCCTTCCTAGTGGCTGTATTACATGCTCATTAGGTAGTATTTTGTAAGAGTTCACGAGGGGCGCCCAAATGGGCGTCCCTTTTCTTGTCATTAACCAGCCCGGGTGTATTTGAATATCTAATCTCATTGTTTTAGGCTTTTTTCTTAGAGCGTACGGGTTTACCTGTCGATGGAGAGTATCGGCCGTAGCCTACTGCATATCTGAATATTTTATGATAGAGGCTTTTGTTTGGAAGGGAAGAGAATACCTTGATTGCTGGTCTCGTATTAACCTCAAGAATCCACGGATAATTTTGCTGATCCAGTCCCACATCTAATCCAATTTCTCTTAAACGTGGGTATTTTTTTTGCAACTGCCAGGCTACCCGTTCGCCCATTTTCGATAATTTTTGCTCCAGTCGTACAGCTTCCTTTACATCCATATATGGAGCGACCAGCTCATTGAAAAAGCGTGTTGTCCCACCGCTGTGATGATTGGTGACGACTTTGTCAGGAGCAGCTACGCGTCCTACAATAAGTGTTGTTTCCCATTGGTGTCTCAAGTTCATCTGGGTTAATACCCTCAGATCGAAGGGGCGTTCTTCATGCTGAAGAAGTGGAATTCCACGTTGGATCAGATATGGACGTTTTCGTATGCGGGAAGAAACCACTCTATGCAGATCTTCTAGACTTTCGAAGGTGAAAATGTCTACTTCATAGCGAAGCACATACCAAGTTCTCTCTTCGATGATTCCTTCTTCTGTCGGCGGGAGCGGCTCTGTCAGCCTCTCTGCCCGCATAACCCCTTTTCCATAAGTACCGTTATCCGGCTTAATATAGACAGTACCATACACGGCCAACATTTCGTTTAAGTGATCAAATGTGTACAACCGTGTTTCCGGTACATAAGCAGCCAATGTCGGATTGGGGAGAATGGCATTTGTTTTGGTCCACTTACTGGATACTCGTTGAATAGACAAGTAATCTCATCCCTTTCTTTTCGAAATATGAGTCATGTACTTGGAATCCGCAACACTTTAACAAAACAAGGGAAACTAAAGGACAAGCGCGTAAAACAATGATATAATAGAGAAATACGGCGTTTTTCGGAATTTTGCTAATTGAACCCTGACCGTATACGTATTGTATGTGGAAAAGGCCCTTATGGTGGGGGCTAATCCCCAGCTCTGGGGAATTTGTTATAATCAGGGCTTGTGAGTTGTACAAGAGAATAGCGATCTGCTACAGGCAGAAAGAGAATGACGAGGGATTTACGCTGTAAAGAGGACAGATGCGTTTAATTGTGCTCTTTTTGTGAAAGTAATATAATTATACAGATGAGGATTTCAGCCAAAATCCTGCGCAGAGAGCGGAGTGTATAGGCAGTATCTTGTTAGGCTTTTCACATAGAGAGCATTGTATTGAAGGATAAGAAGGAGGACCAGCATGGCGGATCAAAATAACTCGCAAATCATCAATAGGGATATCGGAGTGGAAATGCGCGAATCCTTTATGGATTATGCCATGAGTATTATTGTTAGCCGTGCCTTGCCTGATGTGCGGGATGGACTGAAGCCGGTACACCGTCGTATTTTGTATGCGATGTCCGAGCTAGGCATGTCGCCAGATAAGCCTTACAAAAAATCGGCAAGAATCGTCGGCGAAGTTATCGGTAAATATCACCCTCATGGTGATACGGCTGTATATGATACGATGGTGCGGATGGCGCAGGATTTTTCCTTGCGTTACATGTTGGTGGATGGACACGGTAACTTTGGCTCCGTGGATGGAGATATGGCCGCTGCGATGCGTTACACCGAAGCACGGTTGTCCAAGATTGCCATGGAAATGCTACGTGATTTGAACAAAGAGACCGTTGATTTTATGCCGAACTACGATGGTGAAGAGAGCGAGCCTGTCGTATTACCAGCACGTTATCCTAACTTGCTGGTGAATGGGGTCGGCGGGATTGCAGTCGGGATGGCTACCAATATTCCTCCGCATAACTTGGGAGAGGTTATCGATGGTGTACAAGCACTGATCGAAAACCCTGACATTACGCCGATGGAACTTATGGATTATATTCAAGGACCGGATTTCCCGACAGCAGGTTATATTTTAGGACGCTCTGGTATCCGTCAGGCGTACCAGACGGGCCGCGGATCTGTGACCATGCGTGCAAAGACCACCATAGAAGAGATCGGCAATAAAGCACGGATTATCGTGCATGAGCTGCCTTACCAAGTGAATAAGGCTCGTCTGGTTGAGAAAATTGCCGAATTAGTACGTGACAAACGTATTGAAGGCATTACGGATCTGCGTGATGAATCGGACCGTACGGGTATGCGTGTCGTTATTGAGTTGCGTAGAGACGTGAACCCGAATGTCGTTCTGAATAATTTGTTTAAACATACAGCTATGCAGTCGAATTTCGGTATTAATATGCTTGCCATTGTAAACAACGAACCGAAGATTCTAAACCTGAAGGATGTCTTGTATCATTATCTCAAACATCAGGTCGAAGTTATTCGTCGCCGGACAGAATTTGATCTGAAAAAGGCCGAAGCTAGAGCACACATTCTGGAAGGCTTGCGCATTGCTCTTGACCATCTGGACGAAGTTATTGCCTTGATTCGTTCTTCCCAAACTGCAGAAGCAGCTCGTGAAGGACTGATTGAGCGTTTCTCGCTCACTCTTGAGCAGTCTCAGGCTATTCTCGATATGCGTCTGCAACGTTTAACCGGTTTGGAACGTGAGAAGATTGAGAACGAATATAACGAGCTAATACAAAAGATTGCGGAATACCGTGAGATTTTGGCGAACGAGCATCTGGTACTCAACATCATTAGCGAAGAGCTGAATGAACTTAAAGGGCGTTTCGCTGATGAACGTCGCACTGAAATTACAGTGGGTGAAGAGAGTATTCTGGATGAGGATCTCATTCCGCGTGAAGATGTTATTATTACTGTAACCCATACGGGATATATCAAACGCCTTCCTGTTACCACCTATCGCAGTCAAAAACGCGGTGGTCGTGGTGTAGTGGGTATGGATACCAAAGATGAGGATTTCGTAGAGCATCTGTTCATTACGAATTCACATCATCATTTGTTATTCTTTACCGACAAGGGTAAGGTATATCGAATTAAGGCCTATGAGATTCCTGATCTAAGCCGGACAGCCCGGGGAACACCGATTATTAACCTGATTCAGATTGAACAGGGTGAGTCGATCAATGCGGTAATTCCAATCGAGGAATTTGTGGAGGATAGCTATCTTTTCTTTGCGACTCAGCATGGGATTATTAAGAAGACACCGCTTGACGACTATGCAAATATCCGCAAAGGTGGCTTGATTGCCATTAACTTGCGTGAAGATGACGCCCTGATCGAAGTGAAGCTGACGGACGGACAGCAGGAAATGATTATTGGTACAGCACAAGGCATGTCTATCCGTTTCCCTGAAAGTGATGTACGGTCTATGGGCCGTAGCGCTACAGGGGTTAAAGGGATCAACCTTGATGAGAGTGATGCTGTAATTGGTATGGACATCGTGGATACCAGCCTGGATATCCTGATTGTAACGGCCAAAGGTTATGGCAAGCGTACCCCTGTTATGGATTATCGTATCCAAAGCCGTGGAGGTAAGGGGATCAAGACGATTAATGTTACGGAAAAAAATGGTCCAGTTGTCGGTCTCAAGGTTGTAAAAACCGAAGAGGATCTGATGATTATTACAGCTAGTGGCACCTTGATTAGGACCAGCATGGGGGAAATCTCCACGATGGGTCGGAATACACAAGGGGTAAGATTGATTAATATTCGCGATGATGATTCGGTTGCAACGGTTTGTCGAGCGAACAAGAATGAGGAGCAGGATGAACTGCTTGAAGAATTATTAGAGGGTGGGGAAGCTGGAGAGGGCTCATCTCTATCATCTGTTGAACCAACTCTCGAAACGAATACAGAAGATACGGAAGGTAACGACCCAGAATCTTCTGAGGGCGAATAAGAGCCTGAATATGGAACAACAGTAGTTACTAAATTTTAGATGGAAGAGACTCTCTGACTATTTGGTCGGGGAGTCTTTCTTTTTCTGGCTAACGAATTCAGACAAGTATGCTTTAAATGGCATAAAATGAATGTACAGGATCATTCCCAAGTAATATAATGACATCATAACTGGCAGCTGGAGCAGCTGTTGTGAGAACAGAGAGGTTGACCATGACAACTGTACCCGTATCCGAATTAAAAGCAGGACTTAGATTGCAAAGCGATGTATTTACAGAAATGGGCAGCTTGCTGCTACCGAAAGGGCGCATTCTGCTACCACGTGACTTGGAGATTTTACAGGCGTTCCTGATTCAGCAAGTTGAGGTAGGGACGGATGATCTTACAAAATCCAGTAGCGAGTCTACGACTGTTCGATCTGGAATATCTGAATCGCAAGGACCTTCGTTAGATGGACGAGATGAATCTGAACAATTTCAGGATGAGTATGACAAAATGGTGATGCTCGTTAAGAACGCATTTCAATCGGTACTCGTCTCTAATTTATCTATATATGAACTGCGAGGACAATTGGAGTCCTTACTGGTGCACATTCAGCGCTATAATGTAATGACCTATACTCCGCCCGCCATGATCGAAGTGGACTATATTTTTCACAACGCCGTGCTAACCTCCCTTACTTCCTACTCCATTGCACAATGGATCGGATTACCTCAAAAGGATTGGATGCAGGTGGCTTTTGCTGGATTGCTTCATGACATAGGGAACGCCAAAATGGACCCGGCCATTCTGTACAAGCCCTCCAAACTAACGTGGGTAGAGCAAGAAGAAATACGTAGTCATACATCACTAGGATACCAGTTGCTTAAAAATGTGAAAGCTATTAACGAAGGTGTGCGTTTGGCAGCTCTTCAGCATCATGAGAAAGTGGACGGTACTGGATATCCACTGCGTCTTAAAGGTGAACAAATCCACATCTACGCTAAAATCGTTGGAGTGGCTGATGTATTCCATGCCATGACTCTAGAGAAAACATACCGGCCTGCCCAATCACCGTATCTGGTTCTAGAGCAAATCAAGTCAGAATCATTTGGAAAGCTGGACCCAAGTGTTGTACAAGTTTTTATTCATAAGTTAACCCAATTCAATAATGGAACCAAGGTGCGCCTCAATGATAACCGTACAGGGGAAATTATATTTGCTGATCGAGATCATCCGACTCGTCCGTTGATTCAAGTAGATGGGGAAATTATTAACTTAATGCTGCAAAGAGAGCTTTATATTGAGTGTATTGTTACTTAACTAAGTATTTTGAAAAAAGAGTTGCATACTGTAAGAAAAGTATGATATATTATTTCTTGTCGCTTCAAGTGTTATCAAGAAGAGCGAAAAACACTTTTGAAAAAAAAGTGTTGACATAACTCTAGGGAATATGATACACTATAAAAGTTGCTGAGGGGTTGAACAAAACGCCGAGGTGGACAATGGATGTTTGATCTTTGAAAACTGAACAACGAGTGAGTAAAACGATTTTGTTCGCAAAATCAAACAAGAGATATTTTATCTCGTCAGTTTCAAAATGA
>NZ_JAFICR010000016.1:0-128133 GCF_017833915.1 Paenibacillus sp. 1182
ACGTCAGGGAACAAGCCCTTATGACGGCAGCCGTGCAGAACATGAAGAAGATGGCGATCCACCTAGATCGCCTGGAGAAACAGGGGTAACCCCCCCTGCTTCTCCAGAGACCAGAGCATTATGATGTGAAAAAGAAACCCACGTCTCAAAATGACGGGGTTTCTCGACAATCTGAAGCCGCTTCCTATAGAAGCGGCTTTTTTATATTTTCAGGGAGTCCCCTGTCGGGTAAAGGGGAGTCCCCTATATTCGAACAGATCGGCTAGCGGCTACAATGGGGACAGAAATTCAATTTAATAATTCGACAGAAAAAACGTTGAAAAGGTGAGTTAAATGATTAGAAAAATGCAGTTACCGTTACAAACATTGAACTTGATTCTTGGATTCATGGTATGGGTTATCATTTCTTCGCTTATGCCGTTCATTACGGAGGATATTGCTATTCCGCCCGGAAAATTGGCCATGGTCACGGCGATTCCGGTCGTGCTTGGTTCGATTCTGCGCATCCCGCTTGGTTATTATGCCAACATCTTCGGAGCAAGAATCGTTTTTCTCGTTAGCTTTATTTTGCTTTTGTTTCCCGTCTACTATATCAGTGAAGCTTCTACGATGACGGATTTAATTATTGGTGGCTTGTTCCTTGGGATTGGAGGAGCTGTGTTCTCGGTTGGGGTGACTTCGCTGCCGAAGTATTATCCAAAGGAAAAGCATGGGTTTGTAAATGGAATGTATGGTATAGGAAACTTGGGAACAGCCGTCACTACCTTCTCGGCCCCTATTGTGGCTACCCAAATCGGCTGGGCCCCTACAGTGAAGCTGTATCTCATTCTGCTGCTTGTTTTTATCGTTTTGAATTTCTTCTTTGGGGATCGTCATGAAGCTAAAGTGAAGACGCCCATTATGGAGCAGATCAAAGGGGTTTATAAAAATGAGAAGCTTTGGTTTTTCTCGCTCTTTTATTTTATTACATTTGGCTCATTTGTAGCGTTCACGGTGTACTTGCCGAATTTCCTGGTATCAAATTTTGAACTGACCAAAGTGGATGCAGGGATGCGTACAGCTGGCTTTATTGCGATTGCTACTTTCTTCCGCCCTATCGGTGGCTGGCTGGCGGATCGGTTTCAGCCTCTGTTCCTGCTGGTAGGCACGTTCTCTGTTTATACGGTCGCTGCGATTCTTTTGGCTTTTTCACCAGGGATCACCCTTTATACAGTAGGCTGCTTGGCGATCGCTGTATGTGCTGGAGTAGGGAATGGCGTCATCTTCAAGCTAGTTCCATTTTATTTTAATAAACAAGCAGGTATAGTTAACGGAATTGTATCCATGATGGGCGGTCTCGGTGGCTTTTTCCCTCCGATCTTGTTGTCGACGATTCATGCCGCTACTGGCCATTACTCCATTGGATTCATGCTGCTCTCCCAAGTGGCGCTGGCTAGCCTGATCCTCGTCATATGGCTGTATTATCAAGGGACACAATCTAATGAATGAGCGTTATTCCAGACAGATCTTATTTAGACCCATTGGTGGCGAAGGGCAGCGTAATCTATCCGCTGCTGTCGTCACCATTATCGGTTGCGGGGCACTGGGTTCTGCCATCGCCGAAACACTGGTAAGAGCGGGCGTTGGGGAGCTCCATCTTGTTGACAGGGATTACGTAGAGATGTCGAATCTGCAACGTCAGCAGCTGTTCACGGAGCAGGACGCCGCGGAAATGCAGCCCAAGGTTATGGCAGCCGAAAAAAGGCTGAAAGCCATACGAGAAGACGTGCGCTTGCACACATATCTCGATAATTTAGATGCTGAGCTTGTTCTAGAACTTGCCAGCAAGAGTATATTACTGATGGATGCTACGGACAATTTCGAAACTCGTCTGCTGATCAACGATGCTGCACTGAAGGCAGGAATTCCATGGATTTATGGAGCCTGTGTTGGAAGCACAGGCGTTGTTTTTCCATTCGTGCCGGGCGAGTCAGCTTGTTTACGCTGCCTTCTGCCATCGCTGCCTGCGATCAATCAGACCTGCGATACGGCTGGAATCATCTCACCCGCAGTCCAGGTGACAGCCGCCCTCCAATGTGCAGAAGCCATGAAGTGGCTGAGCGGCGGACGTGATAAGATGCGTCGCAAGGTTCATCTATTTGATCTATGGGAGAACACGCAGATGGACATAGGGATTTCCCGCATCCGTAACCAAGATTGTCCAGCCTGTGGAGAACATCCTACGTTTCCTGCACTGACAGCATCACGTCGCTCGGCGTATGCTGCTCTGTGCGGACGGAACGTGGTACAGGTTCTTCCAGACCCACAACGTCCGATCACGCTCGATGATGCAGAAAAAATGGGCAGGCTTATAGCAGATCGTGTAAAAAGAACCCCTTATTTCGTTGAATTTTATGCTTTTAAGCATCGAATGATTTTATTCAAAAACGGAAGGCTTCTCATACACGGTGTACGGAGTGTTGCCAACGGTCAAAAACTATATCATCAGCTGTTCGGTTAAATGAGATATAGATACAAAAAGCAGAAATATTTAAAGAGTCTGTCACCGGAGAGTGGATTGTCCGGGGGCTGGAAGGTGGAAAAGATGAGTGTATTTGAAATCGTGACGGAGCCCATTATCCCGCAGGGTTATGCGGATTATGTCCTAAGGCCGGAAGCAGGAGCGGTGACTATTTTTACAGGGCACGTACGAGAATGGACTCAAGGCGTACGGACCTTATACCTTGCTTATGAGGCCTATGTCCCCATGGCCCAAAAAAAACTCACAGAGATTGGTCGCGAAATCGAACAGAAATGGGAAGGGACGCGAGTGGCAATCGCGCACCGCATTGGCAAGCTTCAAATCGGTGATATCGCCGTTGTCATTGCCGTTTCTTCACCTCACCGTTCGGATGCGTATGAGGCAAATGAATACGCGATCGAACGAATTAAAGAAATAGTTCCTATTTGGAAACGAGAGATTTGGGAAGATGGAACGCAGTGGGTCGGAGATCAAAAGAAAAAGCCGGGGGAGATCAGTCATGATTAAGCTGTACTACTTTGCGGGACTCCGTGAGGTGACGGGAAAAACAGAAGAATTGGCAGATTTGGCGGGCCAAACGGTAGGCGATTTATCCAATTGGATAACAGATCAATATCCAGATATGCCGATCGAGTCTGTGCGAATTGCGATAAACGAGGAGTATGCGTTGTCTACGGATGTATTACAGGATGGAGACATTGCAGCCTTCATTCCCCCAGTCAGCGGTGGCTAATAATAACGATGCTAAACAACTAGAAAGGAGAGGGCGTATGAATTTTTATCCACTGAAAGACACGTTGCAGCGGCCAATTCGTGACCTGCGTATATCGGTTACAGACCGCTGCAATTTCCGTTGTTCCTATTGCATGCCCAAAGAAATATTCGGTGACGATTACGCCTTTCTTCCTCAAAATGAATGTCTGTCGTTTGAAGAGATACACCGGCTAACGAAGCTCTTTGTATCCCTGGGTGTAAAAAAGATCCGACTCACGGGCGGCGAACCATTAATGCGCAGGAATCTATCCGACCTGGTCTCCCAAATCCTGTCCATTGACGGAGTGGAAGATATCGGCTTGACCACCAATGGTGTGCTGCTAGGACAGCAGGCTAAGCCTCTCTATGACGCGGGGCTACGACGGCTTAATGTCAGTCTGGACGCTCTGGACCCTGAGCTATTTGGGCGATTGAATGGGCGGGGGATTAAGCCTGATTTTATTTTGAAGCAGATCGAATATGCAAGAGAAATCGGCTTTGAAATCAAGGTCAATATGGTCGTTCAAAAAGGCGTTAATGACTCGGAGATTTTGCCGATGGCCGCTTATTTTAAGGAGCAGGGAATAACCCTTCGCTTTATCGAGTTTATGGATGTAGGGAATGACAACGGATGGAGCTTCAAAAAGGTACTAACCAAAAAACAAATTGTTGAACGACTTAAGAATGCGTACGAGCTGGAGCCGATGGATCGGGATTACTTTGGAGAAGTGGCAAAACGTTACCGTTATAAAGACAGCGACGCACAGATTGGTTTTATTACTTCGGTTTCTGAATCATTTTGTTCGTCTTGTACACGCGCCCGCTTATCGTGCGATGGCAAGTTTTATACATGTTTGTTTGCTTCAGGCGGATTCGATTTACGCCAGATGCTTCGTAATGAAGCGGATGACCAGGAACTACTCGATGTGATTACTTCAGTATGGGAACAACGTACAGACCGGTATTCCGATGAACGTACGGAGCAGACAGCTAACAACAAAAAAAAGATTAACATGTCCTACATTGGCGGATGACATTTTATACCATGATAGTGTGTTGTATTTGATGTGGTTGCTCCGAAAAAGAAAGCGCAAACATTTTTGTTGGCAAAACTTAAATTCGATGTTATTATGATTTTGGGATTGTTACTGAAAAGGCAAAACCCGAGGCATGGAATTCAATTTCCATGTGTTGGGTTTTGCCTTTTCTTTTTAGAATACATGCTTTGCGATATCCTGCATGATATGAAAATCTGCCCAGCCATAACGCAGAAAGGTGAGTGATATAAAGCCTTACAAGTGCTGAACAACAAAGATGATGACGTCGACCAACGAATCGACATCCCAAAAATGATGTCATGGGACGTGGTTAACCGACTATATCCATTTTCAGAACGGAATATCAGATCGGTTTGGGAGCACTCAAGATCAATGATGGAAAACGTAAGGCTTTGTCTCTTATTATGAATGCGTTTTCATAACACGGAATTGTAAATCAATACATTTGAATTTGATTTACGACGAAGATTTGATCGGCTATTACCATCTTGTGACCTATCTGAAATTTCGCCCAGCATCTAAATCCTTTTTTAAATTTGATGGGATAAGGGGGGCAGTTAGATGATCATAACGAAGATCTTTAATAACAACGCCATAATAGCCAAAGATCAAAAAAGAGATGAATTTGTTGTTATGGGTCGTGGTATTGCATTCAAAAAGAATGCAGGCGAACAAGTAGAAGAGCATCTAATTGAAAAGGTCTTTGTGCTTAAACATAAAGATGCTTCAGAGAAATTTAAGTTATTGTTAGAGGATGTTCCATCAGAATATGTTTCGTTATGCTATGACATCATTGAATATGGAAAAAGCATATTAGAAGTACAATTGAGCGATTATATATATGTTTCGCTTACGGATCACATGAACAATGCATTTAAAATGTTTGATGAAGGGTTTAAAAATGCAAATCCGTTAATTTGGGAGATCAAAAAATTTTATCCTAAAGAATTTGCGGTTGGCTTAAAAGCACTGGAGTTTATTGAAGACGAAACAGGCAAACGATTGTCAGAAGATGAAGCAGGTAATATTGCTCTTCATTTAATCAATGCTCAAGTAAACAGCTCCTACAACAAGGTAGCAGATGTTGCTCAGCAAACTCAAAAAATACACGACATCTTGAATATTATTAAATACTCTTATAATACCACCATAGATGAACACTCGATCAGTTATGAGCGATTTATTACACATTTAAGATTCTTCTTTCAGCGATTAAATAAAAAAGAAAAAGTAGAACTGGAAGACGACTTTTTATGGAGGCAAGTGAAAGCAAAGTACAAAAAGGCTTATGGCTGCATGCTGAAGATTGAGAAATACTTGGATATGGTATTGTCAGATGAGGAAAAGCTGTATATCACGATTCATATTCAGCGTGTGACCCAAAGACAAAATTGAATAACTCTTGGATTGTTACTGGTAATGCAGGCGAAACCAACCTAGATCGAATTTGATCTATTTTGGTTTCGCCTTTTTTTATAAATACAATTAAAGGGGAAATTACAATGAAGTATGAGACATTAGCAAAAGACATCATCAGAAATGTCGGCGGCAAAGAAAATGTGAATAGTCTAACTCATTGTATTACACGCTTGCGCTTCAAACTAAAAGATGAAAGTAAAGCCAATACAGAGGTTTTGAAAAATATGGATGGTGTTGTCACTGTGGTAAAGAGTGGCGGGCAATACCAGGTTGTTATAGGTAACCATGTACCTGAGGTTTATGCTGATGTTACTGCTGTGGGTGGTTTTCAGACAGGAGATTCAGAAGAAGCATCTGGTGAAAAAATGAGTTTGTTCAATAGATTCATTGATACTATTTCAGGTGTATTTACACCCACGTTAGGTGTCTTAAGTGCCACAGGTATGATTAAGGGCTTCACTGCCCTATTTGTAGCTTTGGGCTGGCTGACCACTACATCGGGTACCTATCAAATTCTCAATGCTTTAGGTGATTGTTTATTTTACTTCTTTCCTATTTTCCTGGGGTATACGTCAGCTAAAAAGTTCAATGCCAACATTTTCATAGGTATGGCTATAGGTGCATCCCTTGTGTACCCCACATTTAGCATGATAACAGCCTCGGGCAAACCACTATACACTCTATTTAGCGGTACTATATTTGAGTCACCGGTATATATCACCTTCTTAGGCATTCCGGTCATTCTGATGAGTTATGCGTCAACAGTTCTTCCGATTATCATATCCACCTATGTAGGCTCAAAAATAGAAAATTTCTTTAAAAAGGTAATCCCTAGCGTAGTGAGAACATTTTTGGTTCCGTTTTTCACATTGTTAGTTATTGTACCCTTAGCATTGATTGTGATTGGACCTCTCTCGACTTGGGCAGGTCAACTGCTTGGGGCAGCAACCCTCTTTGTGTATAACTTAAGTCCAATGATTGAAGGCATAATCATGGGCGCTTTCTGGCAAGTGTTTGTTATCTTTGGATTACACTGGGGACTTGTTCCTATCGCTATGAACAACTTAGCCGTGCTTAAATTCGATCCGATTCTTGCGGCTACGCTGGGAGCTTCCTTTGCTCAGACGGGCGTCGTACTGGCAATTTTGTTTAAAACCAAAAATGTAAAACTGAGATCACTTTCCATTCCAGCTGTCATCTCCGGGATTTTTGGTGTGACAGAACCAGCGATTTACGGGATTACATTACCACGTAAGAAACCATTTATTTTAAGCTGCATAGCATCTGCAGTAGGCGGCGGTATTATAGGAATGATGGGAACGAAAGGTTATATCATTGGTGGATTGGGTATTTTTGCTATCCCGAGCTATATCAGTCCGGCAGGAATAGACAGCGGATTTTATGGGGCTGTTATCGGTATCCTGGTAAGCTTTGTATTAGGCTTCTTGCTTATGTTCTTTGGCGGATTTAAAGATGATGAAGTGAAAGAAGCTAAAAAGGAAGATAACACCTCGGGAGCAGCTAAAGGAGAAGTTTTAGTAAAACAAGAGACGGTGATGAGTCCATTAAAAGGTGAAGTGAAGTCTTTATCTGAAGTAACAGATGAAGCCTTTTCGACAGGTGCCTTGGGTAAAGGGATTGCCATTGAACCTTCTGAAGGTAAGGTCGTTTCACCTGTAGATGGTGTATTAACATCATTATTTTCGTCAGGTCATGCGATTGGCATTACAAGTGACCACGGTGTTGAGGTCCTCATCCATGTAGGCAAAGATACGGTCAAATTAAAAGGCAAACACTTTTATCCTAAAGTAAAACAGGGGGATGCTGTTAAAAAAGGCGAGCTGCTTATGGAGTTTGATATGGAAGCTATAAAAGAGGCTGGTTATGTTTTGACCACACCTGTTATCGTTGCCAATACTACGAATTACCTGGATGTCATTGAAACAGAGAAAAAGGCAATTGAGTATCAAGAGGACTTATTGACCGTCGTAGTCTAATCCTAATTAATGTTGAGGAGGAATTAAACAATGAAAAATACAACTACATTGGAATTTCCACAAGGATTTTTATGGGGAGGTGCAACGGCTGCCAACCAATTTGAAGGTGGATATAATGAAGAAGGTAAAGGCTTAAGCACTGCTGATGTGATTACGGCTGGAACGCATACGACTTCCCGAAGAATTACACCTATGCTGGAAGAAGGAGTGAACTACCCGAGTCACGAGGCTATTGATTTTTTCCACCGCTATCAAGAGGATATCCGCTTATTTGCAGAGATGGGATTCAAGGTCTTTAGGATGTCCATTGCGTGGTCAAGAATATTTCCTAACGGAGATGATGCAGAGCCGAATGAGCAAGGCTTGCAGTTCTATGATCGTGTATTCGCAGAATTGAAAAAGTACAATATTGAGCCTTTGGTTACAATCTCACATTATGAAGCACCGTTTCATTTGACCCAAAAATATAATGGTTGGTCAGATCGCAGAGTCGTAGATTTTTATGTGAGATATTGTGAAGTGCTTTTTAACAGATACAAAAATGTCGTAAAATACTGGTTAACCTTTAATGAAATCAATATTTTAACCTTGTCATTTGGAGCATTCATGGCTGGAGCTATGATGCCGGAGGGGAATGGAGAGCTAGCCCATGCTATAGTGAAGGATGAGCAGGTTCTGTATCAGGCGTTGCATCATCAATTTATTGCCAGTGCAAAGGCTGTAAAGCTGGGTCATGAAATCAACAAGGACTTTAAAATCGGTTGTATGATTGCTTATATGTGTTCCTACCCACTTACATGTCATCCTGATGATATTCTGCTGGCTCAACAAAAGGATAACTTAAGTAATTTCCTATGCTCAGATGTCCAAGTAAGAGGAGCTTATCCGGGATTTGCCAAACGCTATTTTAGAGATCATAATATTCAGATCACAATGCAAGAAGGAGATGAGGACATCTTAAAAGAAGGCTGCGTAGATTTCTATACTTTCAGCTATTATTCTTCTACTTGTGTCAGTGCCGATCCTAACCAGGAGAAGGTGGGAGGGAATTTATCTATGGGCTTAAAGAATCCTCATTTAAAAGCAAGTGCCTGGGATTGGCAGATCGATCCACAGGGATTGAGATGGTCCCTCAATAATATTTATAACCGATATGAAATCCCGTTAATGGTTGTTGAAAATGGTCTTGGCGCCGTAGATACAGTGGAAGAAGATGGCTTCATTCACGATGATTATCGAATTGATTACCTGAAGCAACACATTGAGCAAATGAAAGAAGCAATTGCTGATGGAGTGGACCTAATAGGGTATACGCCATGGGGATGTATTGATCTGGTCAGTGCGGGAACCGGAGAAATGAAAAAGCGTTATGGGTTTATATACGTCGATAAGGATAATGAAGGCAAAGGGACACTTGCCAGATCCAGAAAGAAGAGCTTTTATTGGTATAAGAATGTGATCGAAACCAATGGAGAGCAGCTGGATTAAATCTTAGTACCTGTTTCATAAAAGTCATACCATCAGCGCGTGCCAATTTTAATCGGTACGCGCTGCTTCACTAAATACATGGGGTGAAAATGACGAAATAGAGGGTAGGGCTGATATCAAAATTTGAGGAAGTGGATACATATTACCTGCTTGGATTAAATGCTGGATTGAAGCTGCTCGGGTGGGTGACGCAGGAGCAGGTTTTGGGGTTGTCGCTACAGAAATCCGCAAAATGTCTACGGGCACCAAGGAAGCAACAGGGCGTATTGAACAATCCTTGCAAGCCGTCAGACAACCAGTGTATAAGATGGGTGGTTACATGTATGAATTTGAATGAGTTGAATGAACAGAGTTACACAGAACTAGAGGATTATTGGGTGCGTGTATTTCTAAATGTAGTACAAGATCAGGATAAGGAGAACTGGGTGATTCCTTATTACAACACATCCTTTTCTAATGGTCAGAAAGTTATGGATATGAACCCCATTTTTTCGGCTAAATCAAAAATAAGTCATAAATCCATCAGAATCATTCAAGAAACGGTTAATGAAGAGGATGACGTTCACTATTGGTTAGATACAAATGGGAAAAACGAATTGGTTATTATTTGTTCCTTATCACAGCAACATGTGCACAAGGTAAAAGGGATCATTGAACGCTGGATTTATGAATGAGAGTCATTATCCATAATCGAAACTTTTCCGATATAATAGGGAAGAGAAGCCATAGAACAGATACTACCTCAGAGAGGTGATTCACAATGACCGTTGATATTCTCCTACGTAATAATATAAAAGTGCTAGGCACAGGTAGCCAGACGATTGTGTTTGCTCACGGCTTTGGATGCGACCAGGATATGTGGCGTTATATCGTCCCTAGCTTTATCGACAACTACCAAATCGTCTTATTTGATTATGTTGGTTCGGGAGATTCTCAAATAAAGTACTATGATTCCCAAAAATACAGTGACTTGCAAGGGTATGCCCAGGATGTGCTGGATATTATGGAAGCGTTAGACTTAAGAAATACCATATTCGTCGGACACTCCGTTAGCAGCATGATCGGAATGCTCGCATCGATCCGCAGCCCTCAATATTTTGAACGCATTGTCATGCTCGGTCCTTCTCCACGCTATGTGAATGACCTGCCTTCTTATTATGGGGGCTTCGATAAGAGTGATATTGATGAATTACTGGATATGATGCAAATGAACTTTATTGGCTGGGCTAGTTACATGGCGCCCATTGCTATGCAGAATCCCGAGCGAGGGGACTTAACCGAAGAATTGGAAAAGGCATTTTGTTCAAGAGATCCTCATATTGCACGGCAATTCGCAGAGGTTACATTTTTTTCAGATTGCCGTGTTGATCTTCAGCATGCTTCGGTTCCTACACTTATACTCCAGTGCTCAGATGATAGTATTGCTCCGATTGAGGTAGGGGACTATTTACACACCCATCTTAGAAATAGCAGACTTCAGCAGATGAGAGCAAAGGGGCATTATCCTCATTTAAGCCAACCAGGAGAAACGAGCGATTTAATCAAAGAATATTTAGCTAGTGTGTAATATCGAAAGAAAGGCAGTCATTTAATGGATATTCAATTAGATAAAGCTCCCTGTGGATACTTTTCAATTTCGGACGCTGGGATCATTCAATCGGTAAACCAAACGTTATTGGACATGCTTCTTTATGAACGCGATCAATTGCTCGGATGGCCGATTGAAATGACAATGTCTGTTACCAACAAGCTATTTTTTCATACTTATTTTTATCCCTATATTCAGTTGTACGGGCATGTCGATGAGATGTACTTTTCGTTTCGGACAAGTGATCGACAGGATGTGCCTGTACTTCTGAACGGGGTTCGTCAGGAACGAAACGGAGAAACGGTTATTGATTGTGTCGTGCTTATGATGCGTAAGCGAATTGAACATGAGAGAGATATCCTGCAGACCAAAACCAAGCTTCAGGAATTATATCAGGCCACGAATGAAGCGAATCAGAAGCTTGAACGGTTGCACGAAGAATATGAAATCAAACAGCAGGAGCTAGTAAGGATCAATCTCCAGCTTGAAACGATGGCATCCACGGACCCGTTAACTGGCCTCAAAAATAGAAGGTATTTCCAAGATCAATTACTAGCTAGCCTCGCGTCCTTTCATGAGAGCGGAATATCTTTTTCGCTGCTTATCATTGATATTGATCGTTTCAAAAGTATTAACGATACTTATGGTCATCCGGTGGGCGATCTGGTGCTTACGAATCTGGCAGAATTACTGCAATCCATGTCACGGGAGATGGATATTGTCGCTCGTTATGGTGGCGAGGAGTTTGTCATTATTCTTCCGGGCAACGATCAAGAGGAAGCCATTCGTACGGCAGAAAAATATCGTTCCATGACGGCCTCAAGGGATTGGGGAGAATACAGCATTACTGTGAGTATTGGCGTGGCAACGGTTACGCAAGCGGATACGGAACAAACAATTGTTCATCAAGCGGATTTAGCTCTGTATGCTTCCAAAAGTGGCGGGAGAAACCGGGTCACTCATTCAGTAAATCTCGTAAAGAGATAGATATAAAAAGAATGATTGATGTGGAGGGATACAAATGGGGGAAGCGTACAAGCTGGTCTGTGATACCTGTACTTATACTGGGAACGTATTTGTAGGATTTGGTTTTGCATATATGAGTTTGGAATCCATTGCTTCGTTTGTGCAAGTTGCTGCCCTTAAACGACGTATTGAGGAATTCATAGGCGACCCTTCGACGAGATATGATGCTTATAAGGCTCTGTATGTATGCCCAGTCTGCAAGACTATACGCAATGAATTGTTTATAGAGATGAAATCGGACTCATCCCAGTACAGGATTTCTTATGCTTGTCCTAGATGCGCGAGTGTTATGGAGCAGGAACACATTGAAAACAATGTGCCTGTTCATTTGAGTTGCCCAGCATGTGAGAAGGGCAAATTGAAAGCAACGTTTTATATGGATTGGGATTAATAGATTCCCCGGATATCTTCACAGCATACTCCAATAAGTCTGGTCAAATCGTTCAAATTCAGCTAATATTAATGATAACGATTCTCATTTGAATCATCAAAATGAATGAAAACCTTTGAGGTGGACGCTTGTGAATTCAAATTCGTTATCATTAATATATCAGCATTATTTGGAAAAAACTCCGTTTAGAAAACAAAACGAGCATACGTATATGATGTTACCGGAAGCAGGTGACGGACATATCTACAGAGTTACGACTTACAGCGGTATCGAGATTGTGTATTCGCATATCCAATATCACGAGCCTTACCAGACGAACTTTGCTTCCAAAGGACAAATGATTGAACTTCAATTTGCACTTTCGGGTCAACGTCATGTGAATATAGCTGGTCTGGACTACACGCTCCCGATAGGGTGGGGTGCTCTTATTTTTTTACAGGATTTCAAAGCACGTTTTCATCCTCCGATTAACGAACAATACCAATCCTTTGCACTTGGCATTCCTGTTTCGTTGTTTAATTATGCGGCTTCACAGTTGGCGGCTCGTCGCCAGGTAGCTATTGAATTTAAACAAATTCTGAAGGGTGCTGCGTTCCATCACCTTAGTTTTGAGCTGGATCACAGAAGTATAGTGATGATTGAACATTTGATCAAAGATTTGAAAAGTGTGCATAGATCGCCTTTATTAATGGAAGCAGCGGCACTAGAGATTTTGAATAGGTTTATGATTCAATTATTTGATTTAACTCCCATGCCCGAAGGCTTATCTAAAGAAGATGTCAGAAAGTTGCATATGGCTCGGCAAATCCTTGAATCCAGCATGATTGATCCTCCTTCACTGATCGCATTATCCAAAAGAATTGGATTAAACGATTTTAAATTAAAAAAAGGATTCAAAGCATGTTTTGGAACGACTGTATTTGAATATTTGCGCCAAATTCGTCTTGATTATGCGATGAAGCTGCTTAGAAGCCAGGAAAGCAATGTAACAGAAGCTGCGATGGCTGTAGGATACAGTAATGTGAGTGCATTTTCAGAGCAATTTTTTCGGGAATACGGAGTGAAACCATCATCTTTGAAGAAAGTATTTTAAAAATTCTGTTTTGACCATTTTAAAAAAATATCAAGGTAACAAAAAGCTGGAACCCTGTATAGATAGGATTCCAGACTTTTTATTTGGTGCTTATTTCACGAAAGTTTCAATGCCATCTGTATTGATGGTTGAAGTATGGGTACGAGACGCTTCTTCAATATTTTTGAATGCCCAGTAATCTGTTGGTACATCCTTCCATGTAGCCTGAATGGTTCCTTCCAGGGGTCCTCGTTTTAAGATCGTGTTCAAAATGGTAACCGTTTCTACTCGTGTTATATATTTATTGGGTTGGAAGCTGTTATCGTTATAGCCGGTAATCCATCCTGCATTAGCTAACGCTACAATGGAATCCCTTGCCCAATGCTTTTCGATATCGGTATAAGGAGACGCTGTGGTTTGCGTTCCTTTAAGCTGCTTCCAGGATGCGAGTATTGCTGCCATTTCTGCACGGGTAATGGGTTGCTCTGGTCGAAATGTTCCATCTGCATATCCATTCATAAGGTGCTGTGTCGTAAGTGCTATAATCGAATCCTTTGCCCAATACGTGCTAGGTACATCTTTGTATGTCGTTGAGCCTTCTTTTGTCTCCAACTTCATAATCCTAGCCATCATCGCGGCGGTTTCAGCTCGTGTAATTGACTGGTCCGGTCGGAATGTACCATCCTGATAACCCGTTATATATTTTTCATGCGCAACCTCGGATTGCTCTACTGGCATGATTTCCGCAGTCGGTAAAACCGTTGAAGAAGCCGATGGTGATGAAGATGCGGTTGTTTCACTTGAAGAAGATGAGTCACTGCTATCCGCGTTATCCTTCTTATCTTTTTTATTGCTACTGCTGCTGTCGTTATTGCTAATATCACCCGTGCCTGCATTTCCATTTACATTTACAACCTGTATATAGGCATCAGAGGTGCTCGGCGCGAATCGAGCATCCCCACTGTATATAGCAGTAATTGCGTGACTTCCCACACTTAAGTTGCTTGTAGTGTAGTACGCATTGGCATAGCCATTCGAAATGCCCACTGGCTCCATCGTCAGCGTATCTAATATATTCGTGCCGTCCATAAGGATGACCGTTCCGGTTAAATCGCCCGAAGTTTGTGGGTTTGAGGTTGTCCTCAAGCTAAACCTTACTTCCTGACCTTGATTAGACGGATTCAGCGAACTCAATATTGTAGTTACTGTAGGTCTCAGTGAAGGTGTAGGCGCAGATGCATTTACGACCTGAATGTATGGCTCAGATGTACTGGGGGCAAATCGAGCATCCCCACTATATATAGCAGTAATTGGGTGACTTCCCACACTTAAATCGCTTGTGGTGTAGGTCGCAGTGGCATATCCATTCGCAATGCCATTTGGTCTCATCGTCAGCGTATCTAATATATCCGTACCGTCCATAAGGATAACCGAGCCGGTTAAATCTTTCGTAATTTGTGGGGTTGAGATGGTTTTGATGCTAAACGTTACGGATTGACCTTGTTTAGAAGGATTTGTCCAACTCGTTACCGTGGTTTCAGTAGCATACACCGCATCCGTTACACTAGGTGCTGGTGAGGAGGTTGCATACACAGTACTCTCGGAAAAACTCCATGTCCAGGTTCCAAATAAGACGATAACAGCAAGATAAGATAAACAAAAAGACTTGATTTTACGCATAAACTTCCTCCATAAAATTCCGGTGTCACGATGAACTGACTAAATCCTCCATGATGACTAACCTACTAATATAATTTTCTTTCTTACATTACTGATTTACTATACTAAATGCCTCTGAACCAATTCTGAACCAAATCGACAAAAACCGCGTGCTCAATTCACATCGCTAGAAGGGGATCACGATTTGCGAGCTTTTCCGTAATTTCTCAGAGCAAATGCGAAAAGGGTCAACCAGAAAAAACTGGTTGACCTCATAATATGAATGACAGTTTAGCGTGATATTTTGGAAAGAATTATTCCGTTAGTATTTAAATTTGACCGTCAGATCCTGTAATTTCTGTGACATATCCGACAAGGTCGTTGCCAGGCTGGTGATCTGCTGCATCGAAGCTAGCTGCTCCTCTGCAGACGCTGCAATATTCTGCGAGTTGTCCGCCGCTTGAAGCGCCAGACTCGATACGTTTTCTCCGCTTGCTGAAATTTCCTGGACACTTGCGGTTATTTGCTCCGTGATGCTCGCGAGCTCTTCCGTTTGCTGTGCGATATGATTGGTGGACGTCACAATTTTGTTAAACTGCTGCTCCGTCTCATTAGCAATTTTAATGCCGGAGTCGACATCCTGTTTTACGCGTTCCATGGTCCGAAGCGAATGCTCCATATCTTTGCGCATATTCTGAATCAACTCAGAAATCTGCCCAGAAGACTGGTTCGATTGTTCGGCCAGTTTTCTTACCTCTGAAGCAACTACGGAGAAACCGCGGCCTTCTTCGCCTGCACGGGCAGCCTCAATCGAAGCATTTAAGGCAAGCAGATTGGTCTGCTGTGCGATATCCGTAATGGCATGCAGCATCGTGTCGATCTGTTGAGTACGTTCATCCAGCATCCTCATAACCGCATCGGTTTCATTGACGGAATGGTTAATCAAGTCCATTTGCTTCACCGTATGTTGTACAGCAGTACCGCCAAGGCTCGCCATTTCCATCGCGTCTGCAGACGATTCAGCAATAGTCAAGGAGCTATCCGTGATCCGCTGCATGCCTATTGAAATTTCTTCAAGCGAGCTGGTTGTCTTCTGGAGCATCAGTTGCTGCTCCTTCGCACCGGCCGCCGATTCTTGAATCGCGATGGTGATATGCTCGGTTGCCTGCCCAGTATGCTCTGCACCAAGGGTTAATTCTTTCGAGGAAGCTGCTACCTGCTTTGTGGACAGGTTTACTTCACCGATCAAATATCTAATATTTTTAATCATATGATTGAAATCCTGTGCCAGCTCGCCAACCTCATCTTTTGAATTCATTTTGACTTCTTCGACCGTTAAATCACCGTCCGCAACTGAGTTAAGCCGCTTTGCAATCATGATAATAGGCTTCGTAAAACGTCCCGAAACAAAGCTTACGATAATTGCTCCCAGAATAACTGCAATAGTCGTAATAATCAGGACAATATAAAGGACCTTGGTCGCCCCGCTGTTAAATTCGTTAAAATATGCTCCAGAACCGATGATCCATCCCCAATAAGGATCCCTTTCAACGTACGAAATTTTCGTCTCCACTTGATCTGTACCAGGTAAAGCCCATTTATAAGTGACGAATCCACCGCCGTTTGTACCGGCTTCTACAAACTCTTTTCCCACATGCACACCGTCTTCCGATACGGCATTTATTAAATCCTGGCCTTCATTTGAAGGGTTCATCACTGAAACGGCATCTTGGTTGACTGCCCACGGATAACCTGTTTTACCTACAGTATATTTAATCTTTACCGGTCTTTTGTTATTAGCATCTTTTACACCGAGCAGCTCGATGCGCAGTTTTTCCTGTGCTTCTTCCAATGTTAAATTACCGGCTTCGACTTGCCCATTGAGGAAACTAATCATACCAATTACCATTTGCACACTATTCTTAAGTGCTACTTTGCCTGATTCATTCATTTCATTCTTGGAAACAACATAAGAACTGATTCCAATCACGAATGTGGGTACAATTAAAATAATCAAGCACATTATGGTTAACTTCGTTCTTAACGATCTTACCTTCATGATTGATCCTATTTTTGTTTTCACTGAGATTTCCCCCTTAGACATCGATATACAGACTCAACCCACAGCTACGCTAATTACTAAAGGCAAAAGACTGTACATCATATATCGTAATAACATGCCAGGAAATGAAGCCCTTCCATCCAGTCAGCGATGAAGAGACCGATGTAGTTCATTTCACAACGAAAGAGCGACTCTATAATTAACGACGCCCATTGGGCCATAGAATGCAGGCCATTTTTTACTGTCTGAAGACTGGCTGCTGTTTTATACGCAAAATTAAATCCGTTTAACCGCAAATTTATCCGTCTATAGGCAGTAGCGTTTTGGTATGCTCCGTATACTTCTGCATAGAGAGAATCTTTAACAGAGGAGTGTGCGAGGATGAATAGAATAAAAGGGAGCATCTTTTTCAGTGTATTTGTGGCTATGCTAGGGCTCATGCTCATTGCTCCAATTATGCCGCCCCTTATTCGTGAATTAGGCTTAAGAGAAAGCCATTCCGGATTAATTATATCGCTTGGTTCTATAACGATGGCCTTAATGGCTCCAGTATGGGGAAATCTAAGTGATGCAAAGGGACGCAAGCCGGTGATTCTGCTTGGTTTCATAGGGATGTGTGTAAGCTGCCTGTTGTTTACACTTACTCTTTTTGCAGGATTAAATGGTTGGCTCAGTGGGGGGCTGCTGTTAGTCCTGCTGATTGTTACACGCGGCTTAATTGGTGGCTTTATCCCGGCGGTGTTGTCATCGTCCCAAGCTTATATGGGAGATGTAACGGAAGGAGAAGAGCGTGGAAGTGGTATGGCTATTATTAGTGCGGCGAATGGGCTTGGGCTGGTATTTGGTCCCGCGATTGCAGGTGCCTTTACTTTAATAGGGCTGTTATGGCCCTTATATTTTGGAATTGTCATTGCCGCTGTTGCATTCGTGGTGTCTCTGCTGGCGATTCCGGCGGCCCAGCCCGTTATTCAGCAAAAACCCGCTCGAATTAACCCCCTCCAGCCAGGTCTAAGAATGTATTTGTTTGCAGGCTTGGTTACGATGATAAGTATTGTGACTATTCAGGTTATAGGTGGTTTTTATTTTCAAGATCAGTTAGGTCTTACATCCGAAGAAACAGCAAGAGTCGTGTCCTTTGGACTTATGTTCTCCGGGGCAGCGATGCTGATTGTGCAGATCATCCAGATGAAATGGCTTAAATGGCAGCCTAAGCCGATGATTTTACTTGGTTCTCTATTCCTGATTGCTGGAATGGCATTATTTCTGATTTCAGCCAGCTTGGTCGTTTACTATGCAGCGTTCTTTATGTTTGGCATAGGCACAGGCTTACTGATGCCCGGTTTTATGGCAGGTGCTTCGCTTTCAGTCAGTCAAGAGCAGCAAGGGGGAGCAGCGGGGCTGGTAGCTGCGGTACAGGGAATTTCCGCGATCATTGCTCCTATTTTGACGACCACCTTGTATCGAGTGGACAAATATATTCCCTTTACGCTTATAGCAGTCTTGGTAGCTGTTATGGCTGTTATTATGTGGGTAGTGAGAAAAAGAAACGGGAATAGTGAGCCTGTTCCTCATAAGGCAAAATAAATAAAAGATTGGTTAGATGAATCCATAGGCTTCCGGGGTATACTCACCGGAAGCCTATATCTATTATAATAAGTTATAAGAAATTTCAGGAAAATCAGAAGGAAGTGGGGGGCTTATGGAAATCCAGCAAAAATGGGTGGCACTAAACAAAAGATATAGTTTGTACGCACCCAGTCCCGAGGCTGTACAAGCCATGTACCAATTGAAGGAAGAGCTTGAGGGCTTAGAAAGCGAGCAGGCTGCCAGAATTTTGACAGAGTTGTATCTTCACCTGCATCAATACGAAGAGGCGCTAGAGGTTTTTATGTCCGTCATGAACCGGAAAAATAAAGCAGATTTGAAGAAACAGTGGAGTATTCAAGAGATGATTAATAGCCCGATTCGACTGCCGGTGATTAAGCCTTTAATCAAAGTAGCCAAGCGCAAGAAAACTTCCGATCTCCCTGTGTTTACTTATCATCAAGACCCTGTACGCACTCAGATCCTTAAATCAGGCTTTTTGAAAACGTGTTCCTGTTGTGGACGGCAGACCGATATCTGGTACGCGGGTCCCTTTTATACAGCATTATCTTATGAGGCGATCTGTCCTTGGTGTATTGCGAATGGTAGCGCTGCGAGCATGCTACAGGGAACATTTCATGACCCTGCTTGCTGTGCACAATTGGAGGAACCAAAGCTGGATGAGCTACTGCATCGGACTCCCGGTTATGAGGCATGGCAGACCGCCGCGTGGCTGGATCACTGTGATGACTACTGTGTTTTTATAGATTTTGTTGGCTGGAAGGAACTTGTCAGTAGAGAAATAGAAAATGATGTCAAACTGATGGTTATGCTTATTCTGGCTTTGTATAATGAAAAAGAGGCTAAGAGTCGAATACGAGAAAGCATGGAACGTGACGGATCGTTTCGGGGTTATTTATTTCAGTGCAGGCATTGTAAGGAATACCTCTTATATGCGGACTATGACTGAATCCAAGTGAATTTCCTGAGGTGAATGAGAAGGTGAAACCCAATTTAGGGGTAGTTCTAATTAAGGAGGAGTTCATAAAATTGGAGGAATGCAGATGGGGTGGGAGTATGGAATTAAGGTCGCAGATGTTAAGGATATTAAAGCACTAATGGAACGCTTAGCTGAAGCATTGCCTAGGATTGACGGATATCGGATGCAAAGGGATGAGGATGGTTTTGTTCTGCTTCAGAATAATTCTGATTGGCCTGAAGCGCTTCAGATTTCAGTGGAAGAGGCAAGAAATATTGAAGGGTTAGAAGATGATGAACCTTATATCTATTGTCTATTTCATATCGGCGGCGGAGATGCGATGGGGTTGAGGGAAGGAATGTGTAGGGCACTGGAAGAAGAGAAATGCGCTGCGGATTGGTTCGAGTTGTAGCCGAAGAGAGGAGTAAGAGAGAGTGACTAAGAAAGGAAAAACAGAGATTCAGACACTAATCTATCGCTATAGTGGTCCAAGAGCCAATATTGGATATACTTTTGAACCGCTGCGCTATGGGGATACAGATGAGCCAAAGCTGGAGGAGATGATCTTCATCTACGCAGATGACTTTGATATCGTGCTGTCTGTGTTAAAGTCCAAATACCCACTTGTCGATCCTGACACGGGGGAAACGTATGAGGCTTTTGATGCCTGCTGGGATAATCCGATTCAGGCGTCGGTATGGCATGAAATATTAACAGAATTGGATGCTTGGCCTGCCAAGGAGCCAGAATTACGCATATTTATCGATTCCTTTACAGCATGGGTCAGAGCGCATTTGAAGCAAGCAGATGGTATTATCGTGACCGGAAATCTGTAGAGGAAGGCAATGCACTGCAATCCGTATTTTCGCTGCCCCTCGCTTCGAGGGGCAACTGGAAAGCGAGCTGCTGGGTCAAATGCCTCGTTCTTTACATTGCATGCGACAGGCTCCTTATGGCAACTGGATTATTGACGTTGCTTCCGAATCCGGAGTAACTTTTGCTCCAATTTGGTATCACCCATAAATTTGCTGACAGATACAGCAAGCTGATATTGAATGGTCCCCATATTGTTAGCGGCAGGTTGAAGAACCCCTTTTATCGTTTGCCATAACGAAGTAGCCTGTCGGCTTTTTGCTCCAAAATGCATGATGATGTGGATACAGGCTGTAATTATATTGCGGCCAAGTCCGTACAGGAACCATTCTTTTTCCTTAGTAATAAGCGGAATGATGGTTGCCATCGTTTCCCAAGCTTCATCCCATCGTCCTGTTTCAATGAGCTTTTCTGCCAAGCTGGATGCAGTAGAACAGTAGTTACTAGAATTTTCTTCTATTTTCTCCATTTCAGCCAGCTTTTTGAGGGCTTCAATTTCACCTTCTGGATGGTTGCGCCATCTCTCATGATAAACGAGTGTCCGCAAATTTTCTTTGTCCCAATCCGTCTGCTCTCTGATCCACAAATCAATAAATAATGATAGGTATACATCTTCCCCGAGTTCACTCGCGATATTGATGCAATCTTCAAGATCAGCTGTATCTTTGCTGAATAAATATGTTTCCAAAATCAACTCAGGATCAAACCCGGCGTATGTATCGAAATTGGCTTTCTTGGCCTGCTGGAACAAAATTTGGTCCTGTTCACGCTCATACTTTTGCAGTAAAAAAACGGCATAGTATAGAGCATCGCCAATCCCCTGAAAACTGTTCGTTTCCCTATCTATAATCTCATTAACGAGCAGCCTTCTCACAATCGGTTCGTAATGCGGGGAATCTCGATCCTCACGATTATACAAAGCCAAAAGCACCTTCAAGCGATGGGTATAATTGGCATCACTTTTTCCATATTCCTCACTGTGTTGCTCCAAATAGTCAACCTTCGAAAAATCGGCGTGATCACTTATTAGACTCTGCAGCATTTTATCATAGGGTGCCATCATCTGATCCAGCAGCTTTTTGTAGTTCGTTTCCATTACTGTAATTCTCCTTTCACTGATCGGCTTAATACTACAATCCATATGTACAAAAAACAAGAGTTTTCCTTTTGAGTACTGCGCTGTCACACGTACATATTTTTCTAATAGACCCATTTTAAGATTCGATATGAGGGATGGACATTCAACACCTGTAAATCAAGCATACAACATGCAGGGATACAACATTGCGCACAACTAATGGAAGCGTTTTAATTTGAGTATAGAAACACAAAAGAAGATCTCAGGGAGGACATAAGATGCTAAAAGTGAAAGCGCTTATATGTGAACATGTAAACAATCCGATTGGACTGGGTTGTCTAAAGCCTCGATTAAGTTGGCAAATTGAATCTGACAACATATACGTTTTCCAAAAACGCTTCCAATTGCAGGTAGCCATAAATCCCGCTTTTGAACCGCTGCTCTGGAATCATTTTTCCTATTCGGAACAATCCATTTTGTTTCCCTATGAAGGTCCTCCACTCGAATCAGGACAAAGATATTATTACCGGGTAAAAGTATGGGCTCAGGGAGCGGGTGACACCGAACCCGAGGAATCGGAATGGAGTGAGATTGGCTTTTGGGAAATGGGGCTGCTCCATGAGCAGGACTGGAAGGCACAATGGATTACAGTGCAGGAGCGAAGCATCCATGAAAAGTTTCAGACAAGAGCCCCTTTTGCTGCTTCCAAGTGTTTTTCAGTTGAGGGAAAAGTGAAAAAAGCAGTCATTTATGCCACAAGCCTTGGTCTGTATGAGCTGGAGCTCAATGGACAAAGAGTAGGCGATGCCTACTTTACCCCGGGATGGACAGATTATAACGATCGTGTTCAGGTGCAAGCCTATGATGTGACTTCTACCGTTCGAGAACAACATAACCGCATCACAGCCACGGTGGGAGAAGGCTGGTACAGCGGCTATCTAGGCTGGCAAAAGCGCAAGGATACCTACGGGAACACAAATGCTTTGCTATTTCAAATGAAGATTAGCTATGAAGATGGCCGTTCAGAACTCATTTGCTCTGATTCTTCCTGGGAGGAAACGAGCTGTGCCATTTTGATGTCAGATATTTATAACGGCGAAATCTATGATGCTCGACTGGAGCAGCAGGCAGCCGAACATCGCTTCTTGAACGAACGGAAAATGATGCAGGTCGCCCCGTTTCCGTTAAGTCATCTGGTTGCTCAGGAGAACGAGCCTGTCCGTGTAATGAACCGATTAAAGCCTGTTGAACTGATTTGGACTCCTAAAGGCGAACTAGTACTTAACTTGGGTCAAAATATGGTAGGCTGGCTGGAATTTAAAGTGGAAGCCCCCGAAGGTACGGTTCTGAATCTGGTTCATGGTGAAGTACTGGATCAGCAAGGGAACTTTTACCGAGATAATATTCGTGATGCAGCGCAGCAGATTACGTACATTTGCAGCGGCAAGGGGACGGAGATATTTAGGCCGCATTTCACTTTTCAAGGCTTCCAGTATGTGAAGCTTGAGGGCTTTCCGGCTGGCGTAGCCATTGAAGATTTTACAGGCGTTGTTTTGCATTCAGACATGGCGACAATTGGCTTGTTCGAGACATCCGATCCAAAGCTGAACCAACTCCAGCACAATATTGTATGGGGACAAAAAGGGAACTTCCTGGATGTGCCGACCGATTGCCCGCAGCGTGATGAGCGATTAGGCTGGACCGGCGATGCACAGATTTTTGCCAGAACGGCCAGCTTCAATATGAATAGTGCTTCCTTCTTTCGAAAGTGGCTGAAAGATTTGGCTTACAACCAGCTGGAGAATGGGGCTGTGCCTTTTGTCGTGCCGGATGTCCTCAAAGGAACCTTTGCAGACAATATGGACCAAACGACAGCCGCATGGGGAGATGCAGCAGTTATATGTCCGTGGACGATCTATCAATGTTATGGGGATAAGCAAATTCTAGCTCAGCAGTATGACAGTATGAAAGCATGGGTCGATTATATTCGTGCCCAGGGGACCGAGGAACATTTGTGGGATACTGGTTTGCAGCTGGGAGACTGGCTGGCGCTGGATAGCGAGGAAGGAAGCTATTTTGGAGCGACCGATGGAACGTTGGTAGCGACTGCATACTTTGCGTATTCGACTCATATCTTGGCGCAGACCGCCAAACTGCTGAATCGCTATACCGATTACAACACTTATCAAAGCTTGCATGAGGGGATTAGAAGCGCTTTTGCGAACCGTTATTTTGATGACGCTGGCAAACTGACTTCTAATACCCAGACTGCACAGGTTGTGGCTTTGCACTTCGGATTGGTACCAGAAAAATATAAAAAGCAAGTGGTTCAGGAGCTCGTACGGCTGATAGAAAAAAATGATATGCATCTGGATACTGGCTTTGTAGGCACACCCTATCTATGCCTGGTTTTATCCGACAATGGCTATACAGATATAGCTTATAAAATTTTATTTCAGAAAGATTATCCTTCTTGGCTCTATCAGGTTGAACGGGGAGCAACGACCATGTGGGAGCATTGGGACAGTATCAAAGTGGACGGCTCGTTCTGGAGCACCGATATGAACTCGTTCAATCACTATTCGTACGGTTCAGTTGGAGACTTTATGTACCAAAATATTGCCGGTATCGATGTGCTTGAAGCGGGCTACAAAAAGTCACGGTTAGCACCCAAACCGCCTGTTAATCTTACTTCGGCCCATGGCAAGCTGGAGACACCTTATGGTGAGGTTGCTGTCCATTGGGAAATCGTGAATGAAGAAATGCGGATGACGGTTCACGTACCACATAATACGACAGCTGAGATTACGCTTCCGGGCGTTCTAGAGCCAGATGCATTACAACAGACCATTACTAAGCAATACCCGTCGATTCAGTATCCGCCTGGTAATGTGCCACAAGAGCTGGCCGGGAAATCAGGTTCTCCCGGAGAACAGGCGATTTTCGAACTGAGTGGAGATCATGAATTGACGTTTACCGTCGGATCTGGACAGTATACGTTCCAGTACAAATACAACCAGAGGCTAAATAACATAGACTAGAGGTGAGAAGCTTGATGAATATTAAAAACAAAATATGGTTTAAAACAGCATTGTTGTCCATTTCCTTAGTCCTGACATCAGCGAGTGCTATTTCAGCTATCATCCCGATGATGCTGAACCAATTACCGGGAGTCTCCAGTTCACTGATTGAAAGCATAGTTACAATCCCATCTTTCTCGATGATGCTGTTTGTGCTGTTGAGTGGCCCGATCTCTTCCCGCTTGGGTAAAAAAAATACAATCCTGCTAGGACTTTTGCTCGTGGTCATCGGCGGAATACTTCCTATGCTCACTACGAACATTACATGGATTCTCGTGTTGCGTTTGGTGCTAGGTGCAGGTCTGGGGATGTTCAATTCGCTGGCTGTCAGTTTAATTAGTGATTTTTTTGAAGGGGACGAACGTGCTCAATTGGTAGGTTTTCAAAGCGCTGTACAAGGGCTCGGAAGCAGCTTGGCTACCTTTGTGGCAGGACAGCTTGCCCTAATCGACTGGCCGTTTGCTTTTTTGTGCTATGCGATCACTATTCCTATCGCACTGTTGTTCTTTTTTATCATTCCTGAACCAGAGCGTGAGGAGCCTACAGTGAGCACGACAGGAACGGGCCAAAAGAGTGGGGGAATGTCCCTACCTGTACTTGGATTAGGGGCTGCACTTTTCCTGTTTATGACCTTTATCATGATTGTGTATACCAAAACAGGTATTATGATTGCTGAAAAGAGTATGCCTAACGCAGGGTTTTTAGGGACCGCTTTGACGCTGTTCTCCTTGTCAACTATGATTGCAGGCTTCTTGTTCGGTAGAATATATAAATGGTTCAGAAATTACGCACCTTTTATCTCCAGTTTATTAACAGCGACAGGTTTTGTCCTGCTGTGGTTTGCTCAGAATGTGACCATGGTTACGGTTGCCATGCTGATCATTGGCTTTAGCTTTGCGCTGTTTATTCCTTATATTTTTACGATACTAACTAAAATCGTACCTAAAGGCAGTGAGACGATATCTATTTCGATTGCAATGGTAGGCTCCAATTTGGGAGCGTTTGCTTCGCCTTATGTTATCAAGTTAGTTGGGGTGTTGTCTGGGAATGAAACTGCCTCATTTTCCTTTCTCGTCTCTGCGATTGTATTTATGATTGCTGCGCTCCTCTGTCTGGGAATCGCTATTAGAGGAAAGGGAAGCAAAACACAGACGGCAGTTCACAGTTAATGGGAGTCTGAAGGAGGAGTCTGTGTTTATGAACCTTCATGAGTTGGATCAGTTGCTGAGAAGTAAAACTGAAATTGAACTTTTACAACAGCAAAACAATCAAGTGATTAATGATCTCTCCAAAGAATCGGAAAATGAGCGATTTTTTGATATAAATCAGAATATGTATCGAATGCCTGCTTTATTTTTCTTCGGAGAACATGATATTTATATTAGCAAGCACAACAGGTTTGCTCCGATGCTGGAGCACATGCATGAATTTATTGAGTTAAACTATGTTTACTCAGGTAAGTGCAACCAAATCATAGCGGGTAAAGAAATTGAGCTTTGTGAAGGCCAAGTGTGTGTCCTCGATAAGGATGTACCGCACAGCATCGCACCTTTGGGAGAAAACGATATACTGATTAATATCCTCCTGCAAAGAGAAACGATTTCATCCCTATTTCTACAGCGGCTATCTAAGAAAAAAAGTTTGATCGGCGAGTTTCTTGCCAATTCAGTCCTCCAGCATCAGCATCATAATCACTTTATTATTTTTGAGTCACAGCATAATGAAAACCTTCAATATATATTGCGTAGAATCTTGATCGAATATTTTTCCAGGCAAGAGGATTCAATGGAGCTGGTCAAGGCTTATTTGTCCATTGTATTTGGGGAATTGGTCCGTGTATTGGAAAGCGAGCATAATATTCACTTAAACCAGCAGGAAAGTAATATTACTTCTATTCTGAATTACATGGAAGAGCATTATCAGCATTTAAGCCTCCAGCAATTATCTACTCATTTTAATTACAATAGTACGTATTTAAGTAATAAGTTGAAAAAAGTAACCGGTCTTACTTACACGCAGCTTATTGCCAACATTAAACTTAATGCGGCCTATTCTTTGGTAGTCAATACCAACCTGCCATTCGAAATGATCTTTAAGCAGGTCGGATATAACAGCATGAGTTTTTTCTATAAAAAATTTAAAACAGCGTATGGTGCCACCCCGCAGAATATCCGAAACAAACAAATGAGGAAATGAAGGATACACAAGGACGTCCAATTCTAATGGGCGTCTATATTTGTTATAATATCGGCAAATTCATAAGCGGATGTTTAATAGGGAGGATACATTTTGGAAGCGGTATTAAGACGGCACTGGCCGGAGTGGGACGGGACACTACAGAGACGAACCGGAGGTTGGAATAATACGACGTATTTTGTTAAGAGCGGTGGGCGAAGTGGGGTACTGCGCATCTACGATACACACAGGGATCGGAACAAAATAGAATTTGAGCATGCGGTTTTGCAGGAACTGAGCAGGCATTCTCTATCATTCAGGGTTCCAATGCCAATCCGAACGATTACGGGAGAGACACTTGCACAGGTTGAGAAGGATAGTGGAAAATATGTGTGTCTGTTCGAATACATAGAAGGCACATCCCCATCGGAGCAGGATCCTAGCTTTGCCTATTCTTTTGGCGAGGCTGCTGGCGAATTATCTGCTGCACTTGAAACACTCAATCTTGATATGACTCCAGTCTATCGGCCGTATTATGCTTTGCAGCAATCCTATCCATTATGTAACCGGGAAGTAATCCAAGGCTTTTGTTTAAACCCGCCGGAGCCTCTAAAAGATTTCCATGAGGAGCTGCGTTTGATAGGAAAAGTATATGAAGAGATTATAGATTCACTTCATGCATTGGAAGAGTTGCCGCATCAGCTTGTACATGGAGATTTGAACGCTTCCAATTTGTTGGTAAAGGATTCTGACCCTAGTCAGGTGGCTGTACTGCTTGATTTTGAATTTTGTACGCTGGACGTTCGGGTCATGGATCCGGCGGTCATTTTATCAGGATTTTTGGGACAACCGGAGGAAACGACAGCTGTTCGTGATTTTTGCCGGGGCTTCAGCCGTCAGGTTCGTTTAAGCCAATCCGAGGTTGACGCTTTGCCTGTGTTAATGCTGCTTAGGAAGGTAGACGTTTTTCTTCATTTTATGAGTCGCTTTCTGGAAGGAACAGATCAGCCACACGTGCTGCAAGAACAGATCAAACAGATCACGGCCGACTTGCTCCAACTGTCTACCAGCAGTAGCTGGATTCAGGAGGAGTTAGTCCAAGCTAGAATAATGTATGAATAAACGAGCTACATGCCGTGTTATGTTATAATTTCTGGAATAACAGAAATGAAGTCTACTGAATTGTACTCGGAACAGGAGGAGCAGATGAATAGTTGGTTAACGAACGCGTTACGACCCTATTTTGGGCTGGAGACGCTGGAAGAACATTGGGACGTAGTAGAAATTAAAGAAGGATATTTTATTTGTATGGATGGAGATGTTATTCGCAAGCGAATTTCTTCCAAAGAGGATGCTTATGGAGAAGCTGATGTAGAGATTTTTACTCGTGATCGGGCATTTGTTCTGCCTAAAACGGCTCGTGGCAAAGAGAAAAAACTGAATTATACAAGTGTTTCGAGCATCACAGCAGAAGGTGTGTCCTTTTCAGCAGGCATTCGAAGAGATCGTAATATTAGTTATGTTACTGCTGTGAATAGCAAAACTGGCGTGAGATTGCCCATCACTGGATGTGAGCATTTACATAGTAAAGAAGAGATCATCGATTGGCTTCAACGTTACCCGTCGCTTGTGCCTAACGACTATGATCGTAAGGTGGAACGATTGAAGCATATGAAAAACCTGCGTTATAAAACCATTCCGGGAGACATCTTCCGCGTGGAAATAGACCTTTTTACAGATGGCTATGTACTGGTCGTCGGAGATTTGCGCCAAATGCAAAAGGATCAGTTGTTTGCAAAGGAGAGCATATGGAATAGTGTCATGACAATGCCTTTGTTCGTACGTCCGTATTTGTGTACAAGTCGTGACCGTTCAATAACTTTGGAATCCATCACGGCCGCCCCGTTATCTGATACAACCTGGATTGTCATGGATGATTCCTTTATGCGAGGGTCCTACGAGCGGATAGGGCATAAAGCGTTGGCGGAAGAGGATATTGTGTTTCCGATTGGTTACGGCAGTAGCATAGATAGCAGTAAAGAAAGAATATATAGACTGTCCTGGGGAACGGGCACAATTTCCAAACCGGAAGAAAAGACAGTGTTCAAGTCTTCGCGCGAATTGTTAAATAACGGTGTATATTCAGGTGTCATTGCAGACTGTTTTGGTCCTTGGGAAGAGCGGGAGTGGCACCACACGCTGGATAACCCGTTGTATCGGGAAGAGCGCCGAAAAGCACTGGCCGAATTCGGATTCCCGGAAGACATTTCGTACGATGAGTTCAATCGCCAAACAGGAGGACTGACGCGTTCGGAATATCTCGCATATTTGACAAGGACTTATAGCGGAAAAAGAAAGATGAAATGACACGGTTATACATCCTTTTAGGAGGTACGAATGAAATATCTTAAAGATTGTCCGGAACCAGGCATGGGAACCTGGTATTTTGAAATAGACTCAGACGGCGTAGCCTATCGGCAAATTGTGATCCAGGATGACGGTACTTTTATTGCTTCTAATCGTAAGCACGAGCAATATCATTTCTTGTTAGCAGAGAAAGCGATTGATGATACAGAGCCCTATTATACGAAAATTACAAAAAAAGAGTTTGAAGAAATCTGGTCCAGCAATCTTCACACCTCCAACAAGGAATGGCATCAAGTCAAAACCGCACTGCCGGTTGGGACTAAGGTAACTGGATATATTGAAGCCTTTTTTCCACACGGAACACTAATTCATATTTTCCAGCACAATGCAGTCGGATTGGCAGACACCCATTCATATGCGGAAAAGGCCCCATCCGAGTGGATGTATCCGAGGCATGAGATCACGGCGATTGTCCAAGGCTACGACGAGCTGAATCAGTGGGTGATTTTAGAGCAAACGCAGGTTTTCGAAAATCAGTTCAAAGGTTGAAAGATAGATATCGGAATACAGGAAGGAGAATGGATATGCATACGTTAACGGTTGATGAGCTGGTGGATCAGGACAACCATGCATGGGAAGAGGTCAGAAACATTCTGCAAGAAGGGAATAATCCATTTCGCATTGTACCGGCAGAATCGGAATCTGTTAGGGGAGATTCGCTCTACCGTTTGCAAGTGAGCACCAAATCGTACTTGGGAACGGTTGCCTATGAAACAGGAGGGATCATATTTGACCACGGATGGATCACCTTACTGGGTGCAGGTGGGCCTGAAATTTACGGCAGTTTGGCTTCGTGGAACGGGCTGCAAGAGCCAGTGAGCGTTGCTGCACTTGGGGGAATGCTGATTGTGGCCTATGATGCAGCAGGTGGCTTCTTTGGATTGGATACAGGGAAGTTTGGACGTAGCGGCCATATCTACTATTTTGCACCGGATGCATTGGAGTGGGAATCCACTGAGCTGGCCTATTCCGGTTTCTTGAGCTGGTTGGCTGAGGGAGATTTGGGCTTGTTCTACCAGACATTCCGCTGGAATGGTTGGCAGTCGGATATGGAGCAACTTCAGCCAGGAGAGGTATTTGCTTATTATCCGCCGCTATGGACTCAGGAAGGTGGCGGAGAGACCAGCCACAAATCACCTATAGCACTAACAGAAGCGTGGCAGGCGGTGACGGATCGGGAATAGCCGCGAGTGGGGAGGGGGACATAAGATCATGAATCATTCCATTCAATCCAAACTGATGCAGCTGAATGAAATACTTTCTCAAAATAACATTGACCATTACTACATTTATGATTATACAAGTCGCCCCAAGCTGGTACTAGCAGGGAGCTTTGACTTTAGCTATTATCACAACATAGAGATTACATTTTACGAGGTCTCGTTTCTTTCCTGTCCGGGTGGTGTATTTTCAATTGAATGCTTTAGACTGGCTAATGACAAGGAATTGGAAATGTTAAAAACTGTCTCTTACGGATTTCTTGAGGGGCCTGTGATTTGTATGGAGGATCAAACGTTTGGTACCCGATTTTTCATTGCTGCGGAAAGCTTGGATTACGAGCTCAAGACCGTTTTTTACTATAAACGTGAGAACCTTCAACCTCATGAGAGTGTGGCTGAATGGGTTGAAAAAGATGGAGAAGGTTGAAAAAGATAGCAACAACAACTTTTAGAGACGTGAAGGTAGGAGGGTGGTTATTATGTGGAGTATTCACTTTGAACATCAATTTATAAAATGTCCGGAAGCAACTGGTGAACAAATCGCGAATTTTTTGAGCACATGGAACATCAAGCTATCGAAGCAGGAAATTCACGAAATCCAACAAAGACAAGTGAACCCTTTTCCGAAATCGTCTCCATTTTATGATCAATATAAACCGCTAGATCCTGTTAGCTGGCATTTGCCCCAAGGACAATTTCCTGATAGTTACATAGAATTGCTGAAATATTCTAATGGCGGTGAATTTCAGAATGGAGAACGTTATTTCCAGTTTTTCAATACTGAAGATTTGAGAGAAATGAACCTCGCCTACGAGCTGCCAGAGTATATGCCGGGTGCCGTGTCGTTTGCGATGGATGGATGCGGTAACCACTATATGTTTGATATGAGAGAGGAAAAAAGAAACAATGAATATCCCATTCTTTTTGCTCATTCTGGTAGTTTGGGATATGACGAATGTGAACAGGTTGCCCATTCATTTATAGAGCTGTGTACGGAAAAATGGGCATTGTATTGATATCTTGACTAAACATACGCTTTATTCCCCCTAATTCATCCAGTAGAAAATGTAAAACCCGCAAGCTGGACCCTTTTTGCCAGGTCTATTTTGCGGGTTTTTAACGCTACTTATTTTCATTTATCATTTCCATTAAAACTTGAGAGACGATCGGTAAGGTGGTAAAGCCGTCACTTTGTAAAAAGTGTCCTCCATGATCTAATTCGTGAAAATCAGCCTGGATATCTTCCGCTAGTTTCTTACTAAGTGCAAAGGGGACAATCGCGTCGTCCTTTGAAGCTATAACTACACGCGCTTTTAGCGAATCCATGATCTGCTGATGATCCAAATGGTCATTTGTAAATTCATCTAATGACGGCAGGCTTGGCAATGGATCAGTAAAACCGGAAACGAAAACGGCACCACCTAGTGGTTCCGGGATATTGACTTGCTGCAGGTACCTTAATATGGATACACAACCCAAGCTATGACCAATAAAATAGGTGTCTTTATGTAAAGCTTTAATATTTTGCAATAGATGCTCAATCCACTCATTAAGTTTGGGGGCTTGCGAGTTGGGCATATCTAGTATATTTACCGAAACCCCGTCTTCCTGTAATTTGTCTTGTAACCAAGGAAACCAATGATCTGTTGGCGAAGCTGTGTATCCGTGGATTATATATACTTGTTTTTGATTTTGTAGATTTGTCACCATACGTTCTCCCCCATCATCCAGTGTTTAGATCTTAGTTTGCATATGTGTCCCACTTCATGTAAAAATCCCTCTCTAGTTTACCAAACATCCAATGCTTATGAGTACCTAAAATTGTTGATTCATGTAGCAAGCCTATGTATGAATTTGCCTATTATAATATTCATTATTTTTGCAGTACTGTAATTTGGCTAATAAATTTAAGCGCTTTCTACCGATATATATAGCATCACGTTTTGTGATCTGCTTTATTTTGTTGTATGGAGGGCAGCATCAAGAGGAAGACCAGAGTACTCGTGAAAGTTGAGAGCAGCGTGAACTATTATCCATAGACGAGCTGGAGGGGTTTGAATGAGTAACCAACTATCGGACAGGACTAAAAAAGGAAAAGGTTTTAGAGATTTAGAGATCACGACAACGATGATCTCCATGATTATGATCAGCTTAGTGGGTTTGCTCATTGTATCGTTGGTAGGAGTTATCGGTATGTATCAAGCTAAAGAGGGTCAAGGTATTTTGTATACAGATCGCTTTCAACACCAGACGAATATTCTTGAGGTCAAAAGTGACTTTTATAACATGCGAGCCAATTATACAAAAATACTCGACAATAAGGAGTATACAGATAAACAGTATAAGCAGGTGCAGAAAGGAAAAAATAGCGTTACAACTGGGCTAAATGAATTTTCACAAAGGACATTGGATACTAAGGAACAGAAATTGTTTGAGGAACTACAGAGGAGTATAGACACGTATTTTCAGGACATCGAACAGATCATGGCCGTCAAAAAGAATACTGGAACCTATGACACAGAAGAGAGAGGCCGGATCAATAAATCTAGTACGGCCATTGTTACGATGCTGACTACGATTTCAGATTATAACAATGAGCAATCCGCCAACCTATATCAAAATACGCAAAACGAGATCAAAATGCGCACAATTGTTTTAATCACAGTTCTTGCTCTCGTGTTGGCTGTTCTGATCACAATCTCCTTTGCAGCCATTCGAAATATCCGTTCCCGGATGAGCACCATTACGAAATACTGTGAAGAGATTACCCAAGGAAATTTAACGACAGCACTTGATCCTGCCTTGCTCAAAGGAAATAATGAGATCGCTGTTATAGCTCGTGCCATTCAGCAAATGACAGATTCAACCTCAATGGTCATCACAGGGGTGATCAATGAGTCACATCAAATTAACCAACTGAGTGATCAGACGAATCATAATATGACAGATCTCAATGAGCGGATTCGCGATGTATCAGCCACGGTCGAACAGCTGTCAGCAGCTATGGAAGAGACTTCGGCATACACCGAAAATATGAACCATTCTGCGGAAGAAATGCAGCGGGCAGCAGAGTATATCTCGGTCAAAACTCAAGAAAGAGCTCAGTCTGCCTATGATACGAGTGTAAAAGCTGAAACATTGAAGCAGGCGGCTAGTCAATCCAATAAAGCGGCCAAAGAAATTTACCAAAAAGCTAATGAAAAGATGACGGAAGCGTTAGAGCGAGCCAAGGCAGTAGACCAGATTCGTATACTTTCTCAGTCTATCTTGGAAATTACGGCACAGACCAATTTGCTGGCCCTAAATGCATCCATTGAAGCAGCTCGTGCCGGTGAGTCAGGTCGAGGGTTTGCGGTTGTAGCTAACGAGATTCGTAAGTTGGCAGACGGCTCCAAACACGCGGTAGACCAAATTCAGAGTGTTACTCAAGAGGTTGTGCAGTCTGTAGAAAATCTGACTACCAATGCAGAAGAATTGCTGCACTTCCTGCAAGCCCAGGTAGGCAAGGATTATCAGCTGCTTGAGGATACAGCAGGGCAATATTACAATGATGCTGTTGAGCACACGAACACAGTCAATGATTTGAACGCCACCTCTAAGCAGGTAAATGAAACCATCCAAACCATGGTGAGAGCGATCCATGAGATTGCTACCGCCAGCGAACAGTCCGCCATATCTACCCAACACATTGCTGAGAATATGGTGTCTTCAACGGAAAAATCTCGTGAAGTGGCATACCAGTCTGATCAGGTGAAGGAAAGTGCAGCTCGACTGAATGAACTGGTTGCAGGCTTTAAAATTTAATGAGGACCATACGGTGTTGGTATTTAAATGAAGGGAGAAGAAAAATATGGGAACTAATTTTGAAGAGGTAAGTGTATTGTCGGTAGTTATAAAGAGTTACATTATTTTTGAGGATGAAGAGGAAGGATTAGGCTATGAGATTGAAATAATAGATAGTTTAAAACATCCATTTTCTGATTTCAAGGTTAGGGTATTAAATATTGAAAAAAAGTGGAAGGATAAGAAGCCTGGTCCAACAATATTTTTGAATGTTGGGCATAGAGAAGAAGTGGAATTATATAATGAAGTATGGAAAAGAGAAATAAAAAAAATTTTTCACGAAGCTACAGAAAACGAAAACTTCTTAGATTCACTTGATAGGGAAATAAAGGAGCCGCATAATGTAATATCTCAGAATCTCTTCTTTCTCCTTTATGTTAATGAGCTTTTTAACAACGAGGTTTTAAAAGCCCCTTACGGAGGAATAAAAGAATTAGAAGAAGACGATTTATCAATTTCATTTTTTTATGGGATTGAGGGATACAAAAATTATGAATCGGACTTTGTAAATGACATAATTAATTTATGGATAGTAAAAGAAAAGCCTTTTTTAAAAGGCTATCAATGTTTTACCCGTTCATTTGTCTTGGGGGAAAGTATTAAAGGAAGAAGGATAACAACGATGATTGGAAATCCAGAATCTGATCATGTAAGTCTTCTAGTCGAAGGAGGACTACTTATCCCTCTTAATGAAGATGGCTACAAGAACCTATCTTATATAGATAGCCAATATATTAACCAATGGACGGTTAAAGATGTAGAAATGATTCTTAAAAATCCTGTATATGCTTATGGAGTACAGTTTGAACCAGCAGAATTATTCTATGATTGGCAATATGTTTTATTATACGGATTGGCAACATTACCGATTAAAAAGTATCCTATACAAAAACTAGAGATAGTGTACGAAAGTTTTATGGAGAAAGTAAAACAAAACATATGTTACTTTTATAAAGCTGAAGTGATTTTACCAGACAAAACTGAATTCTTGAAAGTAGTGCAGAAAGGAATAGATCAGTTAAGATCTTATCTAACTGGTAGCGAAGAAGAAGGAATCTCCAAAAATATTATCTTCCTTATGAAAAATAGATATGCTTTTTTGCCGATCATTTATAACTTTTTAGAAACATTTTTTTGGAAAGAAGTTAATGAACGGTTTGAAAAATTAGAATTTAGCATGAAAGAGTTTGGTGATTTACTAGATGAAGCTAAAAATTTAAAGAGTGGTTATGAGAAAGGGTTACTATTTGAAGAGGTGGCAAGTTATTTTCTACGCAGTGTGTATGGCTTGAAACTTATGGGTCACCGCATTAAGGAAGAGAGAGAGGAAGTTGATCTTTATTTTTGTAACGTGTCTCTTGATTCGTTTCTTTGGAATTTAGGGGCTCTAATCTCTGTTGAATGTAAAAATAGAAAAGAAAAAATTAAGGTTTCAGATATCAGAAATTTGGTTCCTGTAATGGATTCTAAAGGGATTAAAACATGTATTGTTTTTAGTATGGCAGGTTATACGCAGATTTCATTAAAAGAGATTGAGCATCAGTTTGTAAATGGAAGAAACATAATTCCACTTAGTATGGAGGATCTTGAAAAAGTGTGTTGCAATTATCCTCCAAATAAATTGTTAGCAGATAAAATGAAGGAATTATTCACAGCTACTGAGAATGATCACAGATTACTGTATTAAATTAAAAGCATGAAGTATAACACATTCATAGGATTCAAAGATGAATATATCAGTCTTAGAAAGATGGGAGATTATGAAAAACAATTATGATTTTCACGCATTATTAGATGACGTTGAATTTGAGGCGTTGGCAATAGATATTGTTCGAGTTCGAGAAAATTTAGAACCCAATGTATTTCGCAGATATCCTAAAGGTAGGGATGGAGGCATTGATGGGTATAGGTACAGTGATAATACTATTATTCAAGCAAAATGCTATAAAAATGATTTTAACATTTTGAAAGGAAGTTTGAAAAAAGAAGTATTAAAGTTGCGTAATTTGAAGCCGAGTCGATATATTTTAGTAACATCAGTTGGATTGAATAAAGAACAACAAAGGGGAATAATGGATTTATTTAAAGGATACATCCATTCTGATGAAGATATAATTGGTAGAATAGAACTAAATGAGTATCTTGCTGACCCAAAGTTTTCTATTATTCAATTAAAGTACAATAATTTATGGACGCCTAGTACAGTAGTTTTTGAACATATTTTAGAAAATATTATTTTGCGTGGACCCAATAATTTTAATCAATTTCACTTAAATGAAATGAAAAATAACGTTGAGTACTACATAAAAACGAAAGCTTATCATGAATCACTTGATATTATGGATTCACATAATTGTTTATTGGTATATGGTGAACCGGGAATTGGGAAAACGATGCTAGGTTTTAATATAGCGTTCCATTATTTGATGCAAAATGAGGAGCTTGATCTTTTTTTTACAGATACTATTGAAGATGTGTATAAATTTTATCGCTCAGATAAAAAGCAATTATTTATAGTAGATGACTTTTTAGGTGTAAATTACGTCAATAATCAGATCCAAAATGGTGAATCTAAAATTTATCGAATGCTTAAGAGCATTATTAGTGGAAATAATCATAAAATTGTATTGATTTCGAGAAAAAATATTCTTTTTGAAGGTATGAAATTATTACATGAGTTAAAGGTAATAATTCAAAATATGAGTGTTGAGTTATCTTCAACTAGCTTAGAAAGCTCAGACAAGATGAGGATATGTTGGAGTATTCTAAAAAAGTCAAACTTACAGTACAGTCTTTTGCACAGCATTGTAATAGTTTCTGACAAAATTATTAATCACGATAATTATAATCCCCGATTTATTAATGATGCGATCCATCTTCTTTCTAAAATAAAGCATGATGGTATGTATCCGGGAAAAATACTGTTGGAAACATTGAAGAATCCCAATGAAATTTATGAGAGAATGTATAATCACCTTCATGAGACTTCAAAAAGTGCAGTTTATCTTGGTGTATGTATGGCGATCTTTGGATATCCGGTTGAATTAAATATTTTAAGAAAATGCTACGGGAACTTACAAGAAAGTCTTCCTTGGGAAGAGTGGCAAAGTTTTGATGATGCTTTAGATCAATTGTCCGCCTCTTTTTGTTTCGTTAGAGATATGAATTTTATCAGAACATTGACAGGTATTGACTTTGAAGCAAAAAAAACAATTATAGGATTTAACAATCATAGCATGATGGAATTTTGGAGGCATTTAATATCGAAAAATTTGTCACTGTATGGGCTGAATCTTATTAAGAGTGTTAATTTAATGAATCCTATTTTGTTTTTCGCTCACAATTTACTTTTACTAAATTTAATTGATGAACATAATAATATGGAGTTTGAGCAGACAATTATTCCAGGAATTATTGATAGAATCGCTAAAGACTACGAACGTTTAGATTTTATCTACTCCAATGGAATCGAGGAATACTGTACAGATGATAGATTTACAGACTTTTATTTCTCTTCAGATTATACCAACAGTTACAATCTTAAATTAAGACAAATATTAGATTTGAATGAACAATATAACTCTCAAAAATTAAGGGATGTAATAGAAAAGTTAAAGGCGTTTTTTATTAATAGTTTGTTAAAAGATGACCGTCATGCACTTTCCGATGAAGAGAAGTATGGCGTTCCTAAGATTGTCAATAAGTTATTAAAGCAAGGGTTCGAAATCCCTGCTATGAAAGAGTTATTAGATGGCTATCGCTCTAAAATAAATTTTTTGAAATTTTACATCGTCTTTTATGAATTCAGAGATATATATGGTCAAGACTTTGACTGCTATCTCCAGGAAAACTACAATGAAATTTCTGATAAAATTATTTGGCTTATTGGGGATGATTATGACTTTTATGCATCCGATTATTTGGAAATTGAGATCGAGAATTTGTTATTCGGAGACGCTCCTGAAGCGATCCAATTATATAACGTACAGGTTAAAAAAGAATCCCTTAAGGCCATGAGAATATTGGAGAAAACTCTAAATTGGGACGGATATTCAGTAAAGTGGAATAGAATTCATTCTAACTTTGAAGAGACTACAAATCGTAATCCTAATAAAAGCCAAGTCGAATTTCATGAAGATGATGATATCTTTGTAGAAGAAACAAGTGAAAGGGATTTTATGGAGGAGTTGCTTCCCTATATACATAGGGATGATCAAGATAGTTGGGATTCTTTAATTAATTTAGCTGGAATAGTAAGCTGTGAAATTACTATCATGGATCGAGTTCAAGAAGATTTGTTCATGGGAAAATCTAAATGGAAAGGAACATATTATTCTACTGATCCGCTTTTTCTCGCGAAAATTGTTGATGAATATAAACGAGGTAATAGAATAGAGAATCAGATTCGCAATTTCTTCGACAACATGTTTAGTTCAATTGATTGTTCCGAATATGAAATTCTTACCAAGATTGCAGTTGCAGCGCAGGAACATAATGAAATGTATTTTAATCGGGATAATTTGAAACAATGGCTCAATATATCAAATGAAGAATGGAACTTGATTAAAGAAAGTAGCTACTTGGGGCATAATAATGGATGGTTGTATTTAATAGCCTCTGAGATTCAAGTTTATCTATTATGTAAGAATATTAATGACCATTCATATAATAAAGTCAAAATTTTGAGCTTGATTGACTGGATTATTAACGAGTCCGAATTTCATACTTATATTTATAATGTATTTTGTATTCTTGTTGAGTTTTTTGCGGATGAAAGTAAAAATTATTTTTTGGAAAGCATTCAATCTTTTATTGAGCACATAAAGGAACTGAATGGTACAGAACAATTGGCATTTGGTTTATCTTCTGTCTATACACTTCAAGAGATGAACGATAAAAAAGAAGTATCGAGTACAATTAAAAATTGGACTTTACTTAGGTTTTTAGAAATGTTAGAAGTAGAGTTTAATGAAGTGACTTCTGATTTGTCTTATGATTTATTTCAGAAGATCGCCACAAATAAGTATGAGACAGAATGTGCAATTGATTATGAATATTGCATAGCGCACCCAGAAAAGTTGGCTCCATTGCTTAACACTTCTTCAGTTGAACAAATTATAAAGGATGATCTAACTAAGATTGATAATTTCATCGAACAATATTTTTGATGAGTTTTCTTTATTTAAACAGCCAGCACCTTTGTAATAAGATGTTGGCTGTTTAATCACTATTTTGTCTAGCCCTATTTAAACAAGACTACAGTCATGCGTCCAAAGCCTGCAACTCTTCCTGTTCAGCCATTTGCATCAGCTTATAAATCTGCCGTGCTGTGTTCACATTCCGTACCGTCATTTGCTGATACAGCTTGGTGCCGACTAATTTCGTTAACCCGCTTTTTGTGACTTGTTCTTTGCTGACAGAAAACAGAATGGCTCCGGTCGTATAGATGACATGTCCAATTCCCGGTTTTAAAGGAAGGTTGTCCAGAACGGAAATATCGTTAATTTCATCCCACAGAAACATTACATCACTTTTCATCTGTGTATCATTAGCCCATTCATTCGGCAGTGCCTCCATAATGCTCTGAATCTCCTTCATATTACGGACGATGACGCGGATGGGTAAGCTAAAATCCTCCAGAATCGCCTGTTCCAGTATGAGCGATAGCTCCTGGTTGGGCCGCTCCTGACTGGAAAAAATAATGTTTCCAGAATTAATGTAAGTCGTCACATGCCCCATACCTGCATGTTCAAACGTTTGCTTGAGCTTCTTCATCTCGATTTTGTTATTGCCGCCAACATTGATGCCCCGCAGTAATGCGATATAGATCATAAAAAGCTCCACCTCTCTTTAAACAAAAAGGAATTCTAACAAAGGGATAGGTAATTCAGCAAATACGTGGTTTGGTTTTCGCCCAACAAATGATGTAGCAATGGTTTTACGTGCTCGATATATGCTACTTTGGTTTCGTATGTATCTTCATCTATCAATTCTCCCTTAAAGGTACAGGCACCTTCAATCAGGATGGAAAAAGCCGTAAAGAAGTTAGCTAAAGAGTCAGCAACTTGCTGCGCTGCGCCACCTTCAATTGCAGCATATACAGGGGAAGCAGGTGCGCTAGTATCGACAATGACTGGATCATCATTAAACGTGGCAATTACAACATGGTGGGAGGGCCACGAAGATGACTCATGAACAAGCTCTCCAGATGTAATGAAGCGATAGCCCAGCTGTTGGCGATATAAATGTTCTGGTGCGACAAAAAAGAGAACAGCAGCATCCCCGATTTCAACGGCTGCATTTTTTAATTTGTGTGTTCCCGCTGCCTTAGCATTGATCATTTCATAATGGCTATATAGGTACTCAAGCTCAGGGGATATAGGTATGCGGTTGTCCCAGCAATCTGTCAGGTTCTCCGTCCGGGGCTGGATGTCGTGGTCTTGGAACAGCCCGTAGGTTGCATTATACAGGTTTTGTTGTTGTACAAACCGGGTCAGAGCTTCGCTTAGCTGTTTCATAGGTGTTCATTCCTTTCTAATCGTAGGCTATGACCTTCGTCATAACGTTTCATTCCTAGCATAAAGATATCATAATATAGAAATGAAGAACATATGTTTCTGTATTTATACCGCCTTGCCAGTCGATCCAGATTAATTTTACAATATAGGAGTTCGAAAATAATGTTGCAAGGAGGAGAGAAATGTCATTTTCTAAAATATACGATTACAAATTAAGGGCCTATTTTAATGAGCGTATTTCTGAATTAAGTCATGAATATCTATTTTATTCTTATCCTGATCAAGAGCAAAATCTAAGAATACTAACCCTGAATATAAACGAGCAGAATTATGTTTCTCTAGTGCGATGGCATGATTTATTTGACAGGTCGCTATTTACAAAAATGAATCATCCCATTCTAAGCGTAGCAGATGCTGAACGTCTGATTCGATTGCTTTCGCTCATTTTTAACGTTTTTGATATACATAAAGATGCTGTTTATAGCCGAAAAAACTTATGTTGTTTTTATTATCAATATCAAGTTTCACATCTAGCAGAGAGAGGGAATGAATTCTCGCTTACTCAGGACAGGCTATTTTTTCTTCACCATCTCTTATTTGAACTGGGTTTAGGGGATGACATTTATGATCGTCTAACGATTGAAAATAATAAGATGATGTACAGGATGGAAGACGCACAACAGTATGATATGCATATTCTAATTGACATGTTGCATGAGCATATTAACAAAAATGAGATGGATATGGATACCCGGGCAGCGCTAGGAAAAATAAAAATTTTGCAAGGTCAGTTGGTCAGCTTCATCCTAGGCAGTCATGATGTATATGATTTTCCGTATGACGATTTCAACAAGCCGTTTGCAGAAGCAACGATGTTTATACAAGCCTATAACTCTAATAAAAATAGGGTATTAGAGGTGCTGATCGACTGTATCAATGAGCATCAATCTCCAACAGAGCAGTTCATCTCCACTATGATCTTGATGAATTATTCCTATTTTGTTCTCAAAAGTAATCCTAGCGAAATTACATATTTTAAATGTTTTTGCAAGAAAAAAACGGGAGTTTTTATAAAAGTATTGTCTGCATTGCTTGAACTCAGATTTTTTATTGATAAATCCAGCTTCACAAATACGGGTATAAATTATTATTTATCCAGATTAAAAGGGGTTAAATGATGCCATTCTCTCACGTTTCTTTACCCGATTTACCACAGACTATCGGACGTCTTACGGCCATTCATCCTGTAAAAGGTGGCTCTCACGGAAGCATAACCTTGCTGGCATTGAACACACAGGCAGAACTGTGGAGGCTAGAGCTTCGCTCTGGCAGTGCAGAATTATGCACACATATTTGTATTCCTGATTTTAATCCCCTGCAACCTGTCCAAATGGTGACCAGTCCTGACGGCAAGTACGTGGCGATCTCCAATCGATTTGGCCGACATGCGGCCGTGTATGATTTAGTCCATGCTCAAGAAAAAATGCAATTATCACGGGACGAATACCACTACGATAAAAGTATGTTTCCCCTGGCCTTTGTACATCAAGACGGTGCATGTATCCTTGTTCATGGGACGGAATGGAATCGGCTGGATCTGACGGATGTAGAAACGGGGAGGCTTTTGACAGCAAGACCTACCCCAGTTTATAACAGCGAAAATAAAGATGAGCATTATCTAGATTATTTTCATGGGAGGCTCCTGACTTCTCCAGAGGGAAAGTGGATTGCGGATACGGGATGGGTATGGGCTCCATTAGGAGTAGTCCGAACTTGGTCCTTATCTAATTGGCTGCTGAACTCATGGGAATCGGAGAATGGTCCGTCAGTTCGCCATCTTTGGCAAACCATAGATTGGGATGGGCCAGTGTGCTGGACAGGACCTGATAGATTGGCGGTTTGGGGACAGATGGATGCCGATTTACTGGAGGAGGAAGATTGGGGAGAGGAAGGAGTGGAACCGGCGGTTGTCCTATTCGATATGACTCAGCCCGGGTACCGACGCGTGCTTGCTGCGATCCCGCCACTAAATTGTAAGCCTGAAGAAGACGGGATTTATCCATATCCCCAAGCGGATATGGTCGTTTCTGGCGACCGATTATTCTTATGGGGGAAAGGAGTCCCGCTTCAGGTATGGCGGCTTTCAAGAGGTGTGCGTGAAGATGTAGATACGGAGCGATTTCCACTCATTTACCATCAAGAGGCAGGAATTTTCATTGAATTAAAACCGGATAGCGGTTGTACAGCCTTAAGCTACGAATAAATGGCGTTACCGGATTTTCTTCCTTCCAGTGATATGGAAATATATGCATTAGCTATAACAATTATTAAAGGAGTGTACATCAAAATGGCACTGATCAAGGATCGTTTTTATGGAAGTCTCGCTGGACTGGCCGTGGGTGATGCTTTGGGAACCACTGTGGAATTCAGCAGTCCAGGTACATTTGAACCTGTAACGGATATCGTGGGCGGCGGTGTCTTTGGGTTAAAGCCGGGGCAGTGGACCGACGATACGTCTATGGCACTTTGTTTAGCCGAGAGTATGGTGCAAAAAGATAGCTTTGATCCAGCGGACCAAATGCGTCGCTACACCAATTGGTATCACCTGGGATATATGAGCAGCACGGGAACGTGCTTTGATATCGGCGGTGCGACGAGAGCAGCATTGCATCGCTTCGAGGCCACTGGAGAGCCGTACAGTGGGTCCGTTGACCCCATGACTGCTGGTAATGGCTCGATCATGAGGCTTGCACCTGTTGCCATGGCCTATGCGAACCGTCCGGAAGAGGCCGTGATGTACGCCGAACTGAGCTCGCGAACCACCCATGGAGCAGTCGAAAGTGTGGAGGCCTGTGCTGTGCTTGCTTCAATCCTTGTGGCAGGTCTGCGGGGAGCGGACAAAGAATCCATGTTATCAGCCGACATCTGCTATAAGTGGCGGCGGCAGGAACAGCCAGCTTATTCGGCAGCCATTGAAGAAATCATTCAGGGATCTTACAAGGATAAGGAGCCGCCCGAAATACAGGGAACCGGCTATGTCATTCGTTCCCTTGAGGCTGCGCTGTGGGCATTTCACCATTCGACTTCGTTTGAAGAGGGGGCACTGCTGGCCGTAAATCTGGGGGATGACGCCGATACGACCGGGGCGGTGTATGGGCAAATTGCAGGAGCTTATTACGGGCTAAGCGGTATCCCGAATCACTGGCGTGAGAAGCTGGCGATGAAGGAGATGATCGATGAGCTGACTGAGGCTTTATGGCAGAAGGCCGACAAGGGCCAGACACTTTAAGAGGGACATCTATAAAGATCAAGCTGGGTTGCTTTTATTATGAGCAGAACCCGGCTTTTTTTGTTCCCAATATTTTTGCCGATGCCTCATCTCTTGGGATCACTATCCATATCGCCATACTTCCGCCCTCCTCAGTAGCATGTTGTTATGACAAAATGAAGTCCAGTACAAATCATACTTCACTTTACTGATCTTTCAGAGGAGGAACTACATTGTCGCATCTAAATAAACAGCTTCATTCATTTGTCGATATTTCCAACTATACTAAAGGGTTTGAGATCGTTTCGACCCAATTTGGCCCTGATGGGCGCGTGTATATTTTGCTAATTGATAAAGTCCCAGAACGAGTGCGGGGGATGTTCCCGCCTGCCTCTCTTAAAGAGAGACGTACTTACAAGATACTCATTATAGACGATCATATTGAAGAAGTGTATGTGGAGGGACAGCAGTTTAACTATCATTATGTACAGCCTCTACATCATCATCTACTGCTCGTCGGAGCGCGATGTCATTATTATGGATCGGGCCAATATGATTTAAATGGTAAAATTATTGATTATGAAGGTCGTACTGTGAATGAACTGCTGCTTGGAGACGGTATCCAGAGTGTTCAGGTTACAGGGGAAGGTACGATCTGGACCAGTTATTTTGATGAAGGTATATTTGGAAATTATGGTTGGAATGAGCCTGTGGGATCCTCCGGCCTTGTCGCTTGGAATAAAGAAGGACACAAAATATATGAAAACCAAGCGGCAGACATTCATGATTGCTATGCTTTGAACGTGGTCAGCGAACAGGAAATCTGGTTTTATTACTATTCAGACTTTTCGTTAGGGCGTATTTCCGGTAGCGACCGTACGAATATTACGTTTATGAATCCGAGGATTTCCGGCTGCTCCGGGGTGGCTACAGATGGGTATCACTTTTTGTTCGATGGCGGGTATGGAAAGAACGGACAATATGTCTTGAAAAAGAATGTGAAGCCAGGCAGCTTGAGCAAAGGACAACACATTCGTTTTTTAAATGACGATCAAGAGTTCCTTCAGCCGCACGAACAGGATTTCAGAAAAGACCGCCTGCTGCTCCGTGAAGGTTCTCTGCTGTATCAGGTGACTATAGGAGAGTTAGCGTAAAAACCCACGTCAGACGTGGGTTTTTCCTTAACACCAAAAATGCTTATTCATACGTTTTGACAAGCTCATTCAGGGAGGTAATGGTGCTTCCTTCTCCAATAGCACCGAATTTCCACTCCCCTCCATAGCGGTATACTTCACCTACACGGATACTACACATCCCTTTATAGTCCTCTGTCAAGTTGTATCGGAGAATCTCTTCATCTTGGGACGCATCCAATACTCGAATATAAGCATTGTTCACCATACTGAAATCTTTACGTCTACCAAAGCTGAAAAAACGGAATATATTCACAATAAATACGACTCTATGCACTTCCGGTGGTAGTTGCTGGAGGGAGACGGTAATGACTTCATCATCACCGTCGCCATGTCCTGTCAAGTTGTCACCACTATGTACGACGGCCCCACAAGGGCTATTTTTGTTTCCGAAATATACTAGATTTTTCGTCTGGGTCAGCTTGCCGTTCTCATTAAGAAGCAGCGCTGACGCATCAATATCCATGCTTCTACCCTTCATAGGGTCCCATCCAAGGCCTACTTTTAGCACGGATAAGTATGGATTATTTTTGGTTAGGTCTACCTTCTGTCCTTTAACTAGACTAATACTCAACGTTATGCCTCCCTATCATTATTTTCGTTCTACTCTGAAATTGTAGCATATATATAGAAGGATATAATCTATTCGTAACTTCACAGACTTTATTCCGTATAAAGATAAAAACATGATCCAAATTCGTTCCCTCAGGGAGAAATGCAACCATGTTTAACAAAATGAGAAGTTGAGGTAATGCATCATATGAATGAAAAATTTCAAGTCGATACAGGATATCAGCTGGCTGAACAGAAGGCGCTTCAGTATTTTGCATCACTCTATAATCAGGTCAAGAATAAAACTTATGTGACCTCTCTTACAGAAGATATCCATATATGGAAAAGGAATCATATCCATTCTTCTTCATGGTTATCCTTCTTTTCGCGGAATAAGAGAAAGCCGGATACCCGGGATGACTACAGATATATTCAATGGCTGAGTTACACAGGGAAACTGGATGATTATCTGAAGCGGAGTGTCTCTTATATTTACATGAGGGATCTAGGCAAGGCTCTAGATTCTGTCGACACACAGACCCGGATTCAGCGCGTCATTGCTGACGTAAAAAGATATTTGCTTCAACCCACCCATGCTAACAGGAGAGATCAAGCGGAGTTTATGAATTTAGCCGGGGTGTATCGGTGGTCTCAAAAGGAAGGGATCGAAACCACTGTAATCTGGCTAATCAACAAGCTTAACTCTGTAGCTTCTCATATTCCTGAGGAAATGGATGCAGAGCATGCCCAGCGCAAACTGATTAAAATCATCATTGGGGTTATTCTGCATGTGATGGAAGAAATGGACGAAGCCGTGTCACCTGTTGAACGTTCGCGCAGACTGGATAAAGCCATCAGGCTTGGGTATTCCTATGGGTTGACTTATCCTTTTATTGATGATCTGCTCGATTCTCAGCTGTTGACCGTTCAAGAGAAAGAACAATATTCCCATATGATACGTACCGCGCTTCTTACCGGATCTGTGCCAGAACTGGGCGACTGGTCCGGCGATCATATGAAGTTCATTCGCTATATCCATTCGGAGCTCTCGGATGCTTTTGAGTATATTAAGGCACATCAGCGGCCAGACACACAGCAAACCTTTTTCGAGCAGTCCTATGTTTTCTTTCATTCTCAAGATATCGACCGGGATAAGGATATAAAACAAGCTAATTACACCAATGAAGAGCTTTATATACCCGTTATTTTAAAATCTGCTTCTTCCCGTTTGATTGTCCGTTCCGTGATTAGTGCTCCTGAGGATGGAGGGTTTGAGCAACGAACATTCTATTATGGTATCTATAACCAGCTTGCTGATGATTTTGCAGATATGGCCGACGATATGAGGGACGGTGCGGTAACACCCTATACCTATTATTTAAAATATCATCATCAAAGATCGGATTTGATCAATCCCTTCGAACTATACTGGGCGGTCATTTCGAATTTGATCCATAACGTATATGACTCGGATGCTATGGCTCGCGAGGTGATACTGGACCGTGCAATAAATGGACTCAAACGTTATAAAGAACGGGTAGGTGTAGAAAAGTACAATGAAATAATGGGGATTTTTGCATCCGGAAATCCGGAATTTAATCGTCTCATCCAGAAGATAGTGGGCAAAGCAGAGGATGTAGATTTTTTGGATAAGCTGCTTCGAGACCAGATGATTACCCAACTGAAAAATGATTCAAGGGAAAAAGAAGACTTTATGAATATGGTCAAAACAGTCCGTGACCAAATTAACAACCAATTGAAAATTACCAAGCCTTCTGGGATCGAGGCCATGAAAGAACATCTTATTGATGCTGCCAATTATAGTCTTGAGGGGGATGGGAAAAGGATACGTCCTATATTGACCTGGGTCATGGGTGTGAATGAATATGGCTTAGACGCTTCGGCAATCGTGCCTCTTCTAAGATCATTGGAATATATGCATACAGCCTCCCTGATTTTTGATGATTTGCCTTCCCAGGATAACGCGTCTACCCGTAGAGGGCGTCAGACATTACATCAGGTGCACAATAGCGCTACTGCGGAATTAACCGGACTATATCTGATCCAGAAGGCCATCGGGGAGCAATCGTCACTGAACCAGTTCAATGCTGAGACTGTGCTTGCCTTGATCCAATACTCGGCTCGTAAGGCAGAGGATATGTGTATGGGGCAGGCGATGGATCTGGATTCCAAAGGAAAGGCTTTGACCTTGGAACAGCTGAATATGATGTGCTTTTACAAAACAGGAGTGGCGTTCGAGGCTTGTCTCGTTATGCCAGCCATGCTCGCACAGGCCGAGGAATCAGAGATTGCTGCTTTGCAGAAATTTGCCTATCATATGGGGATTGCTTTTCAGATTAAAGATGATTTGCTTGATGTGGAAGGAGATACGCTGTTACTTGGAAAACCTGTGGGCCAGGATTCGGATAACAATAACTCGAATTTCGTGTCCATCCTTGGTTACAAAGGTGCCAGTAAAGAAATGTGGGAGCACTACTGCCTTGCCATGGAAGCATTAAAAGAGGTGCCACGCAATATCGCTTTTCTGAAGCATCTAATGAATTATATTGTGAACCGGGATCGTTAAAAAGAATTGTGCCCCATAGCTCCATAGGAGTGGTGGGGTGTTTGTACGTTGAGACAGTAGAGTTGCTCATACTTCCTTGCCCCTCTTTGGGGATCATCTAATGTAACGCAGATACGTCTGGATAAAAAGCAAAGATGTGAATATCTGGTGACTTCAGTACCGTATTTTGTCCGTTACGGCGCGTTCTACATTATAATGTTTAAAAACGGACAAGGAGATGAACTCCAGATGAAAAAAGGAATCTTGGTCGCTTCAGGGTTGGTTGTTGCGGCATTGGGCACGTACCTGATTGCAGGAAATATGCAGAAAGAAGGAGCGGACAAGCTCGGGACAACAGATATCAAGCAATTGGTGCATGATTTCAGCGCAGGCAAGGGAACAGGTCAATCCGCTTCCATTAATTCCAGTCAGTTAATTGTTAATGGAGACAATGCCCAACCCATAACTTATAATTTGCCTGACAACGAGTTTTTTGTTTCGATTGCGCCATATGTAGAAGAGACCCACCCTTGTGCAACTCATAGTCTAACCGGCTGCCAAGGCGAAATAAAAAACGGAGAATTCAATGTGACCGTTCACGACTCCGAAGGGAATGTCATCATGGAGAATGCTGCCATGAAATCACAACCCAATGGTTTTATTGATCTATGGCTGCCGAGGGATAAAACCTACCGCATTAGCGTCAATCATGAAGGTAAAACGGCTGAAACTGAATTCTCTACATATGAGAAAAACGATACGTGTATCACAACGATGCAGCTAGGCTAATGATAGAGAATAATGGGGTTGAGCTTACTGATCGCTCGTACACTTTAAGTCCACATAACCCTGCGTTCATACATAGCTTTTAGTAAAGAGCCTACGTCTGACGGAGGCTCTTTGTGCTGCCCTAATCTTTTGCTGGAGTTGCGGAACAGGTTAGGTGGGAATCTATGAGGAATCAGATAGCGAAACTTTAAATTGTATATACTAAAAACCTATTGAAATAGCTGCAAACTTCCGACATATTATCTAAGAGCTTTTCGCTCAATATTCCTCGGGGAGATGGCAGCATGTCACAAAATATGAAGAAGCGCGTATCCAGATCATCCAGCATCGCGAACACATTGGCCATGGTCTTGTTAGTTATTATCGTTGTCGTCTTTGCAATCTTGGGGACGTTCATGTTTGCAAGCACGCGAAGCATACTTGTCAAGCAGCAAGAGGCCATGCTCCAGACCAAGACGCAGGCCATCGTTAGTCAATTCGATGCGTTGTTTAAGGAAAAGGGCTCACTTGTCCAGCAAATGTCAACGAACAACACTTTTAAGCAATATTTAGAAACCACCCCATCGGCAGAAATGGTGAAAACTTCTCCTTATGCTGCGGAAACAGTAGCGACTTTGGCAGCCATTGTAAAGGCAGAGCCATCTTTTGCCGACGCCTGGATTGCAGGAATATCTGGTAAAGGCTTCTTTCTTCAGAATGATGGTGTTGCTTCCAAACCGGATTTCGATATCCATACACGCCCGTACTTTAAACCGGCAGTTGAAGCAAACGGTTTATACTACTCAGAACCCTATAAGGACGTCAATTCGGGTAATGTGCTCATGGGCATTTTCTATCCGATCAAAGATAGCAGTAACCAATTAATCGGATTTGCTGCTGTCGATATTGCTTTCAAAGACATCCCTGCCGTTATGCAAAGCTATTCGCTTGGAAGCACAGGCTATTCAATTCTTGCATCCAAAACAGGTGATATTTTGTATCACCCCGATCAAAATAAAGTGCTGAAAGAAAAGATTAACGAAAGCACAGGTGATCTTGGGGAGATCGGAAAGAAGATGATTGCTGGTGAGTCCGGAGTACAGCTCATTAATGATAATGGGGAACGTCGTTATATCGGGTATGCAACCAGTAAAGACACGGGGTGGTCCGTAGGTGTAACTATTTCTGAACAAGAAGCGCTCGCAGAATTAAAAGCCTTTACCTGGATTACGATTGGCGGTTTTGCTGCAGCCACCATTCTGCTGGTTGTGATTTGTTATATAACGCTCCGCTATCTGTTGAGATCAATCCCGAAATTGCTTGCCAAAATCAAGCTGATTGAAAATGGAGATTTGACCGTTCCGTTTGATACGCATTCCAACAACGAAATCGGGCAAATTTCTCAAGGAATTTACAATATGGTTCAAAAAATTCAAGGCATGCTCCAAATGGTGGGTGGCTCAGCTCAAGTCTTGAATCAGTCTTCAAATGATTTGCAATCCATTTCTTCCAGAACCGCGATCACCATGAACGATACGGCGACAGCAATTAATGAGATTGCCAATGCAACGAACTACCAATCCATCGAAACGGATAACATTTTACAAAAAACCGGAGCCTTATCCGGCCAAATTGACGAAATTGCCAATGATGCCAAAGCCATCGAATCGATGGTGCAAATCTCTGCTGAGCAAAGCGGACAAGGGCTTGCAGTAGTAGATCAGCTATCCAGATGGGCGGAAGAAAATCATAATTCCACACAGGCGATGTCGGCTATTATTCAGGATATCGATCTGAGCCGTCACGAGATTTCAGGCATTGTGGATACGGTCAACCAAATTGCAACACAGACCAACCTGCTGGCGCTCAATGCTTCCATTGAAGCTGCACGTGCGGGAGAACAGGGTAAAGGGTTTGCTGTGGTTGCCGGGGAGGTTCGCAAGCTGGCTGAGCAGACGGCACTAGCGACACAGGAAATCTACAAGAAGGTCCGTGTGATTGAAGAAAAAACCAGCGTATCAGTTGAGCATACGGTTCACGGTCTGAAAATTGCAGAAGAAAATGCGAGATCGGTGGAGGACACGAAGCAAGTATTCTTTAGCATTAACAAGGATTTGGAAGATTTGAAATTTCGAATGATCCAGATCAGCACCAACACCTCCAAAGTCCACAAGCACAAAGATGAGATTTTGCAGGCGCTGGAGATCATCTCTTCCACCACCGAAGAGAATTCCGCTTCAACCGAAGAGGTCAGCGCTAGCACGCAGGAACAATTGGAGAGCTTCGAACAGGTTGCTGAACTATCCAAACAATTGAATCAATTGTCCAATAAGCTGCAAGACGAATTAAAACAGTTCAAGGTCGAGTAACAAGGCTAGGCATGATTTTGACTAAATATACAGCAAAGCCCGCGTTCAGCGGGCTTTTTAGCTTCAACAGCTGTTGTGGGGTAGAGGGCATGGTAGCTGGTGCGGGATACAGAGACCATACGTATAAACTGAAATATTAGCGGGGGGAAGATATGAATTGCTTTGAAAAAAATATGGTGTCCGTCTGGTACGGTCACTTTGCCTCAGAAGATGAGTTGTTTGAATATTTTGAGATCAAATACCCGGAGGATGAGAATGAGGATGTTTTTAGCGGTTTTTTAAATGACCATGAAATAGATGATTTTGACGAAGATTTTGCTGAAGGAGTCTTTCTGGTTGACGGGACCGATGATGGTATAAAAGATGTTTCCTATGTTGATTCTTTTTTATCTCCACTATTACATGATTTGAGTAAAGTAGATGGTAAATATAATTCGTTGTTCTTTATATATGATTGTAATACAAGCGGTTTATCTGAAAAAAATGGCGAGGAACTACGCTTTTTAGCCGCATATCCTTATTCAAAAGATTAACGGTTACACTATTCTTTTGTCTTCGGAGTCTCATTCCAAGTAATTATGATAATGAAAATTGAACTTAAAGGATCAATAATTTGATCCGAAAGAATCAGGGCCTTAAGGTGAATTTACATCTTAAGTCCCTTTTTTTGTGTGAAAATAGATTTCCAATTTTTTGAACGGCTGATATACTAAGGAGACAAGCGAGCATGAAGATTACCTACTTTATCGGAAGAAGCAAGAAGGATCGTCAAGCGTTGCTCTCAAAAGCGGCTTTTGCGGTGGTCGAGCAGTACATAGGGGTGGAGAGCCAGAAGACTGGCTGTTTCCAGGGCAGAGGGAAGGCCGCCACCTGACAGAACGATCAGCGCAGAAAGTGTTTGAAAAAGCGCTGGTTGAAGCGGATATTCGCAAACAGGTGAGTATTCATTCGCTGACGCATTCCTTTGCGACCCACTTGCTGGAGAATAGGATTGATCTTCGCTATATTCAGGAACTGCTGGAGCCTCAGAGTGTACGAATTACGGAGCGGTACACATGTGAGTAGACAGGACATTGGGCGGATTCAAAGTTTGTTGGATCGGCTGGGCAGGGTGAAGGATTGAAACGCAGAAAGTGCGGGAATCAGGAACAAAGTGCAGGATTCACGAAGTTCGTGAATATGACAAAGAGAACATTTTTTCTGAGGTTCGTAAATAAGTAGTTATCGGAAATTAACGCAACTTCGAATGATGGAGGAATACTTATGAATGAAGAAGTAAGAATGAGATCTTTAGGACTCTCACAATCTGAAATAAAATCATTCAAAAATATAAAAGTTGAATTCAACAAATTAACAGGAACAATAATGAAAAAGAGCCGGGCGGATTCTAAAAGATTGAGATGTTATATCTGTAATACTGAGTGCAGTAGTTTTTGTAATTCCCATTCAGTTCCAAGATTTTGTTTGGACAATATTGCAATAGATGGCCGCCTACTTTATTCAGGCAATTTAATTGACTCAGTTATGTTTGATAAACCTAAAGGGATCAATGAAGCAGGGACATTTAAAATAATATGTAACGATTGCGATAGCAAAGTTTTTAAAAATTACGAAAACCCTGAAAACTACTTTAAAGAGCCGAATGATAAAATGCTTTCACAAATGGCTATGAAAAACTATTTGAAGAACATTAGTAAAAGAGAACTTGAAAATGCACTATATCCTAATATTGAGCAGTTACCGGGCGAATTTGTGGAATACATTCACTCTATTAATGAGCTTGATTTAAAAGAGTATGTTATGGGATTTGAATACTCTAAAAAGGCTACGGTATCAAAATGGAATGATCATTTTTACTTGGCTTATTTCGAATCTCTTGACTATGTTGTTCCAATAGCTTTTCAGAATTGTGCATCATTAATAGCTGATTTTGAAGGTAACACTATAAATGATATCTATAGCGGTTCTCAAGAGTATCTATTAAGTGAAATGCACATAAGTGTATTGCCATTTAAGGATCATAGCGTTGTATTGATTTTTATAAAAAATGAAGAGAAGAGATACAGAACTTTCTTTAGGCAGTTTAAAAAGCTCACAATTCAGGAAAAATTAAAAGTGATTAATTATATAATTTTTAGCTATTCGGAAGATGTCTTTATTTATAAAGGATTAGATAAAGAAATTTTAGAGAACCAAGAATTAAGGAAGGTAGCGCAACAGACAAATGTGGCTGAAGCAACTACTCCATTTGCTAATTCACTTGAAGAAGCTAAAAGAGTATTCGATCTACAGAATAGAAATTCGATTCCTAATTTATTGGATAAATCTTATAAAGTAAGATGAAATTTTCAGTAGAATCGAAGAAGGCGTTAACATCCTATAACATAATATTCACGCTGCGGGCATACGCCCTGGATCCGGCGCTCGCCGGACACCCAGCATACGCTGGGTCGTGAATACAGGAACGTTAGGTGAAACTCTTGAAAAACTATAAAAATGAGAAGATGGCTGGTATAAGATTTGTTAGATAGATTTTAGAAGACCAAAACGTTATATAAGGAGACAGGTAATGAAAGAAGAACTTACATATATACAAAGTGGGAAATACAATTATTTGGATAGAACTAATATCACCAATATGGTTTATTTGTGCTCATGTTCTGCACTTTCATTTCATAAAAGTCTTATTGGTTTATCAGAATTAAGGGCCCTTGAATCAGTTAAAGATGTAGAGAGTGCTGGGGGATTAAGAATTAGTAGGGCAGTTTTGACTTACTACTCGGTGTATCATTTATTTATTTCGTTAATGTTATTAGATGAGCGTTTTAACTTAAAAGTTCCCAAAAGGTTATGCTCGAACGGTATTGTAAATCTTGGAGTCAATTTTAATGATTTATCAGATCCCTCCGAATTACCAAATGTATGGAATGAGTTTAAATTACTTGAACAAGACCTTTCAACACTGATAACACATACTGACGTTAAAGAATATTGTGATTGTTTAAGAGAAGAAAGTGAAAAATTGGATGAGGTATTTAGAATACTTTATAACAACTTTATATTTGCTGATGAAAATAAACCAAATGAAAGTATTAAAGGGCTTTATGAAAAGCTTTGTTATGTAAGAGACAGAGCTATATACCGACCTTCTAATGTAATTGATGTAGAGGGTGGATATATTCAAACCTCGAAGTATGTCAGAAAAGAAATAGATGAATTACCTGATTCGGCATATATATTCGACGTAATCAGGAAAATTTACAGGGAAATATTAATAAAATCCAATATCAAAGGGAGGAGTATGTATAAATCGTTCTATTCCCTGCTTTGGGTTAGTCATGTTTTCGAAACGGTAGAAGAAGTCAAAAAACTCGGTATTACTGATAGCGAAATAGATGAATTGAGATTTATGAAGTCCTTCAATGCAGATGAACTGAGCTTTAGTAGTTATATTTCACAATTGATTGAATTAGTAAACCCAAACCGTCTATTTAGTGATTTGGAAGATTTTTGGAATGAATTAATTAGAATGTCCATGGAACATTATGGGGCGTCAGAATGGCATTATTAGAACCGCACTCGCTCGAGTTCGTGTTGTTAAAGAGCGTTAGGAGAAATTTTTGAAGTTTTTATAGAAACGATCAAAAAACAAATAAAAAGTATTCTCCGCAAGCTAATTGAAATTATCATCGGATTTGCATCAAGGTACTAGTGAATTTTGTCAAAGAAAGAGTAAAAAGACTTACGAAGAACTGGTGAATTTATTCGAAGATGCCGTTAGCCTCGCCTAACATAGTGTTCAAGCAGCAGCTCCTTTGGAGCCTTGGTCTGCGAGAAGGATTTCAGGGAAGCATTTTAGCAGACAACCCTTCGGGGTTCATGAATACAGGAACGTTATACGACAGAACAAATAAATAAGGAGAAGGATATTTATGAGCTATATTAGAATAAAAAGCATTAGTGTTGAAAACTATAGATCATTTGGAACAAGACAGACAATACATTTTCCTGATCAGAATCATAAGAAACCTGTAGCTATCGTTGGGTATAACAATTCAGGGAAAACAAATTTTCTCAACGCAATTCTATATGGGATAAAAGAGAAAAATGTTAATAAGGATACATTCACAATTAACGATTTTCACAACCGTGATTACAATAATCGTCCTTTTATTGAAACTGAAATTGAAAGCAGCATAGAAGTTAAAGGAGACGGAAACCAAGCAGAGCTTAAAGGATTTCATTCATTAAGAATAAGCGTAGTGGATAATGAAATTGAGCACGCTGGAGTCCGATCTTTTCGTGACAAGGAACAATTAACAAAAAATCCTGATGCTTCGGGAGCAGCAAAGTATTTTAGGATTTTCTATGTGAATTTTCATGATGTAAAAAAAGAGTTATCAACAAAGAAGACTACCTGGGGAAATCTTACTTCGTTTTTAGCGAAACATATTAAAAAAATTGTTGAAGCAGATGCGAATATGAAAGGAAAAAGGAAAACTTTTGAAGGAGAAGTGAAGGATTCAACTGATAGGGTTCTAGCAGATTCGAAGTTACACAGTTTTCTTGAGGATATAAGGTCAAATTATTCAACAAATCTAAGAGACAGTAATTTTTTTATAGGTTTTGAATTGCCTGATTATGAAGATATTTTTTTGGATATGATTTTTAAAATCGGTTTAAATGGTGATACCGAAAACCTTATTTCTATAGATCATTTCGGTGATGGATATATTTCTATGTTTGTTATGGCTATCATTCAAGCAATTGCTGAGAGCAACAAGAGTGATAAATGTTTATTTTTATTTGAAGAGCCTGAAAGTTTCTTGCATGAAAATCATCAAGAGTACTTTTACAAAACTGTCCTCTGTAACTTGGCAGAAAAAGGGCATCAAGTTATCTATAGTACTCACTCGGACAAAATGATAGATGCTTTTGATACACGAGGACTTATTCGTTTTGAATTTGATGATGAAGCACACGAAACAATTTTGAAATATAACAAACCAGATGAGAATATTTCAGAAGCTGATTTAGAAGGTTTCTCTTTGGATCAAGTAGCAGACTTTAATAATTACATTAAAATGATAGAGCCAAATTTGAATAAAATTGTGTTCAGTCAAAAGGTGGTTTTAGTAGAGGGGCCAAATGATTTACTGACCTACAAAGAAATTATAAAGAAAAAGGTATATCTGTTAACTAAAGATTCTATGTATTCAGAGACATACTTAAACTTTAAAAACATTTCTATAATTCCTCATCATGGTAAGATTACAGCCAGAATCTTGGTTAAGTTATGTAAACATCTTGGAGTGGACTTTTTTTGTATAAATGATTTTGACTTCAAAAACAATTTCATTTCAGAACTTTTATTTGATTCACTTGAAGATTTAAAGAAAAGTGAATTATACACAAAAAGGATATTGGATTTAGAAGAATTTAATTCTAAAGGCAAACTTCTAAGTGACAGTACAAAACGACAAATGGTTACTACAAATTGGGGATTAATTAAAGAAGCTTCTTTGGAAAAAATACATTTCAACATTCCTAAGTTAGAAGCTGTGATAGGTTACGAATCAAATGATAAAAGCAGTTTAGGCATATGGACTAAACTCCAAGAAACATCAGAATTCGGAGAAGAAATTTTTCCAACATCTCTAAAGAAATTCGTTGGAATTGAAACTTTAGAACAAGCATGTTCCAAACATTAATCGAATCAAATACTTCATGTAAATTCAAGTAATGTTCCGTCGTATAACATAATATTCACGCTGCGAGCATTCGCTCTTGGTCCGGCATTCGCCGGACACCCAGCGTGCGCTGGGTCGTGAATACAGAAACGTTATGTGTAATTATTGAAAAGATCATGGAGGGGAAATCTATGAAAAAGAAAGAATATAAAGATAGATTAATTGAATTACTTAATGAAGGAATTGAAGAACTAACAACAGACCAAGTAATCCACAAAACGAAATTATTGATTTTTGAATATGAGAAAAAACAAGCGTATAGTACAGAAAATAAGGGGAGACCTTGGACAGATGAAGAGTTAAGAGTAGTATTATCATTTGCCGCAACTAAAGAAAACATACTGAAGTTGGCCAAAGGATTTAAACGTAGTTACGGGAGCATTGAACAAATTTTTAGATGGGCTGTAACCACCGATGAAGAGATTATAAATAAGGGAAGGGAAGATGATAGTTTTATAAAACAGATTAGAAGATTGTATAAAGAGATGGGTTGGAAGGCGTAAATTAGAATGTCAATCAATGGAGTGATAACTACACATAACATAATATTCAAGCTGCGGCCCCGTTGGAGCCTAGGTCTGTGAGAAGGATTTCGGAGAGGCATTTCAGCAGACAACCCCTTTGGGGTTCATGAATACAAAAACGTTATCTGAAATCAGGACAAATATGTAATATCAAAATCTAGGAGTGTGATTCGACTTGGAGAACTCAAATTTAAAAGATCTTATTGAAAAATACCTGAGCGCATATAACACGTTTAACATTGATGGAATGATAGGAGTTTTGAATGAGAATATTCATTTTCGAAACATTTCTAAAGGTGAAGTGAATTCGGAAACAAAGGGGATTCAGGAATTTCGCACATTAGCAGAGCAGTCAATTCAGGTATTTTCTCAAAGGCGTCAAGTAATAAAGAACATTACTTTCACAGGAGATAAAGCAGAGGTTGACATTGATTATGAGGGAATATTGTCCAGTGATCTCCCTAATGGAATGAAGGCAGGAGAAACATTAAAACTTCAAGGGAAATCAATATTTCAAATGAAAGATAAGAAGTTGATACTGATTGAAGATCATAGTTGAAACACTGTTGAAAGTTATTCATAGATTACCCTGAAATCAGATAACAATATATTCACGCATCGGGCATACGCCCTCGGTCCGGCAGAAGCATTTCAGGGAAGCAGAGGCTGCTGGACACACTTGGCATACGCCAAGCGTCGTGAATAGGGGAACGTTATCGGAAATTCGGGGGGAACCCTAAAAATAAGGAGAAATAAATGAACAGCATTAAAAGATTTCTAAAAGATGTAAGAGATAATAATTATAAAGTTCCTAATGGAACAGACATAGATCAAGTAGTTCATGAAATGATTAAACACATTGGGTCGATTGATGACGAATTAAGGGATAAGCTCATTTATGGAACTTTATATAGATGGATAATGAATCAAGAACTAAGTATAGAATTAGTCAGACAAGTATTATACGTGACTTTAGATGATGATCATTTATTCTATGGAATTGGTGATAACGATCAAGATACAGTGTTTACACGTTCTTTTTCAGCCCTGTTCATTCCGCTTGCTTTACATTATAACGATATTTTTAATTATTTAACTGAACATGAATATGAATATATTTACTCTAGAATGACATTATATTTTGAACTTGAGAAGGATTTTAGAGGATATATATTAGATAAGGGATGGGCACATTCGATTGCACATGCTGCTGATGGTTTAGATTCTATTTCAGCCGCATCTTATTATTCTCAGAAACATTTATTGGTTATTTTAGAGTTGATAGGGGAAAAGGCTTGTGTTAATAACTATTATTTTATAAACGATGAAGATGAAAGAATGGCAGAAGTAGTAATTCAAATTGTAAAGCGTGATATCCTTATGAAAGATATTTTAATTAATTGGGTGCAACAGCTTGGGGGCATTGAAAGATTAGAAATATATCCGCAATATTACATAATTAGAGGGAACATCAAGAATCTTTTGCGAAGTGTATATTTTAAATTACTGAATATTAGCGGATCTGAGGATATAACTAAAGAAATACTAAAAACATTAAACCAGCTCTAAAAAAACTAAACTTTAGTTAAATCGAAGAAGTCCCGAACATCCGATAACACAACACTCCTACTGCGGGCATTCGCCCTTGATCGCTAGGAGGATTTGCAAGAAGATTATTCAGGCGATACATTCAACCAGCTAAGTCTGACGACCTGTTCCCTGCGGTCACTTAAGCTGCTTGAACGTCAGGAATGCCAAACGTTATCAGAAATTGGGGCTTTTAAGTATAATATATATAAGATCAGAGATCCACATCTAGGTAATTCGAGGAGGCAAAGACAATGTTAGTTAAAGGCTTCAATCATTTGACCATTAATGTCAAGAATCTGGATAAATCATTGGATTTTTATACTCAGATTCTTGGATTGATGATTAGACATAAAGGAAATAAAGATGCATATTTAGAATGGGGAACTGCTTGGATCTGCCTAGTTGAACAAGAAAATTACTCTGAGAATATAGAGAGAAAGTTAGGATTTGACCATATAGCTTTTTATATTGAAGAGGAGTATTTCATGGATGCTGTTAAGGTACTTCAAGAGAATGAGGTTCACATAGTGAGAGGCCCTATACAGAGAGGATTAGGTTGGACAATCAATTTCTTAGATCCAGATGGAATACAGCTTGAATTACATACTTCAAATTTAGAAGAAAGAATGAAGATATGGAAATAACAATAATACAAGAGATAATGTAGGTATTCTGAAGGGGGCCCCAACATCTGATAACATTGCATTCAACGCAGCGGGGCGGGACAAGCCCGACCCTTGGTCCGGCAGAGGGATTTCGGAGAAGTAGAGGCAGCCGGACACATCCGACTTCGTCGGACGTCGTGAATACGGGAACGTTATACGACAGAATCAGAAATAATAGAAATAGAAAAAGAGGGTCATATGACCCTCTAAATACTAGAATTTTGCAATTCACTAAATAGTTGTAGAGCATCTTTGAAACCTTGTATGTAGATACTTCTTTCTAGGATGGATTGTAGAGAAATTTGGGCGTCTTCGTAAAGAAAAACCGTATGTTGAAGTTGATCGGGCAAAGCATCACGAAGCGTTTTAAAATATTGATCTGTCTCCGAAGAAAGCTGAGTGTACTCCTTATGACACTCCAGAAGCTCAGTATAGAGTAATTCTAAACGTATTCTTATAAGCGGCTCTGTTAATGATTCTAATGTATTAATCATATGTTATTCCTCCTCCAATTAACTCTACAGAGTTATTATATAACCTTATAAAGTTAATTGCAAGGTGAATATTTGACGTTATAGAGTTAAAACTTCGCTTTTCGTTGATGATTGCTGGTATGGGAGATAAGATAGAATTATGGAGGGGAAAAGATGAACGTAATCAAGTGCAATATACGAGAACTCATGGCAGAACATCGAATAGATGATATAACAGAATTGATGGCGAAATCGGGCTTAAGTCGGAATTCAATCAACAAGTTGTATAGGGAAACGAATATAGAAACAACAAAGCTGGAAACTTTATTCAAGCTATGCGATACATTTAACTGCAAATTATCAGATTTAATTGAGTATGTACCCGAAGAAAACCAGTAGTGAAGAAGCGATTCCGTCATATAACATAATATTCAAGCAGCGGCTCCTTTGGAGCCTTGGTCTGCGAGAAGATTTCAGGGAAGCATTTCAGCAGACAACCCCTTCGGGGTTCATGAATACAGGAACGTTAACTGAAATTCCGACAAGTTCATGATTGAAGGAAATATCAAAGGAGGAATTAATTTGCCTTGGCCTATGGTACACTTTGCAATTTCAGAAAACCTTTCTATTAATGACCCCTCACCCAATTTTTTATTAGGCAGTATTGCTCCGGATGCGATTCATATGAGAGGGAAGGTATCCAGGGAAGAAAAAGGTGTGACTCATCTCGTACATAACGATAAATTACCAGCCAAGGAATTGATCATGGAGAAGTGCAAGGAATATTTACTGAAGCAAGCGGGGCCAGAATGGAAGGACTTTGTTATAGGTTACTTTTCACATATTTATACAGATTTAAGGTGGACAGATACCGTCTATTTCGATTTTGAGAAAAACTACAGAGGCGAAAAGAATGATATTAGAAAGACATATAACCTTGAAGTTAGCCAAGTAGAATTTGATCTCTTAAGATCAATGGGAAGTACTGAAAAACTGTTTACAAAACTCTTAAAAGCTAAGGGATATACAATAAATCCTTACATTACGCAGCTTGAAGTCAATCAGTATAGGGATAATAAGGTGAGATGGCTGCAAGATCTAAAGAATGAACCTCATATAGCACCTATCTATTTTAAAGCAGAAATTATTAAGATCTTTGTTAGTGAAACATCAAGGGAATTGAAAGAACTATTTAAAGACCAGAGTATTGATTATTTCGAAGGAGGCCGGAACATTAGTTAACATCGTATATACGCTGCGTCCTGACGGCCTTGGTCTGCAAGAGGGATTTTGAGGAAGCCTATTCACCAGACAACCCTGCACCACCTAACCGCATCGCGGCCGGACCTACGGTCCTTAAGGTGGTGAGGGTTCGTAGATACACAAACGTTATCAGAAATTAATGCAAATCTGAAATGCTCAAATATAAATATCTACTAAGAGAAGGTGCCTTCATGGACAAGAATTCATTAAATAGAAGAAGCATTATTGTTGACGGGGAAAATGGTGTCGGCAGCTCGGAAGACTTAAAAAAGAATGTTGTTCATAAAACAAACAGCCTATATTGGGATACCAAAGGCAATGACTTCTTAAAAGCAATCGTGCTCCCTTATTATGGAGCATTTATCTCAGAAGAAAATTGCCAGCTCTTTGGTGATATCTCAGGAAAAAAACTGCTGGAGATCGGCTGCGGAAATGGTCAATCCTTGCAATATCAAGGGGAACGAAACGCATCTGAACTATGGGCTGTGGATATTTCAGAAAGACAAATAGAAAAGGCAGCGCAACATTTGAAGTCATGTGGAATAGCAGCAAAATTGATATGTTCTCCCATGGAAGAAGAATGCGGCATCCCGACGGATTATTTTGACTATGTTTATTCAATTTATGCCATAGGTTGGACCACCGATCTTGAGGGTACCTTTCGACGAATATCTTCTTACCTTAAAAAAGACGGGCTATTTATTTTCAGTTGGTCTCACCCTATACACAGATGGGTTACTACAGAAAATGATAGGTTTGTAATTAATAAGAGTTACTTTAATGAAGGTTGGTATCCGGTGGCAGTTGATGAAGGTGAGCTATTGTTAGCGGACCGTATGCTGTCAACTTATGTAAACGCGCTTGCAAAAGCTGGGTTTGTAATTGAGCTAATGATTGAGGAATGTGATTATGAGTTTATGCAATTGCGGGATGATAACAGCGATATGGCAAAGAGAGCAAAAATGCTTCCAGTAACTTTTGTGATAAAGGCAAGAAAACTATAAGATATAAAAACAAAAGCGAAACTGACTCCAAGATTTTTAGAGGTTCGAGGAAGGTATTGACATCCGATAACAAAACATTCACGCTGCGGGTCGCTGTCGCGCCTCTTGGTCCGCCCGAGGATTTTCAGGGAAGATTAACAGGCGGACAACCCTGCACTGCCTAACCGCATCGCGGCCGCTCCCGTTGGTCGCTTAAGGCAGTGAGGGTTCGTGAATACAGGAACGTTAAGTGAAATTCCGAGGCAAAATTGAAAGGAAGCTAGAGGATGATTAATGGAGATCAATTAAATCAATTTGAGACTGCAAAAAATTATCAAGAAGCCTTTCTGTCAACGAAAAGAGAGTGGGACAAAGGGAAGCGTGACTTGAGTATATGCTTGAATTTAGCTTTTATATCCTGGTATTTGAGTGTCGAATCTGGAAATACGTTTGTTACTCAGGGGCTTGATGATAACGATTATGAAATGATTGAATTGACATTAAACGAAATTACAGAAGAAGGGATACATAATTTCTCGAAAGAGACGCAGTTTTTATTGATTTTCGGTTATATGATCACTTTGTTTCCTCATCATTTTGGAGACTATGAGCATTGGGAAAGCATAGGGAAAAACATGCTGTCCAAAGCATACGAGTTGGAACCAAGTGATCCAATAATTGAAATGGTTTTTCTTGCGGACAGTATGAGAAGTGAAGGTTATAAAAATGCTTGTTTAAGAGCAAAAGAACATATTAAAGACAGATTTAAGAATAAAGGATTAATGGATAAATATTTTCAAGACGTATTTGATAGGTAATTCAGAGGAACATCACTTAACATAATATTCACGTTGCGGACATTCGTCCTTGGTACGGCAGGAGCCGGACACCTCAGCATACGCTGTGGTCGTGAATACAGAAACGTTATCTGCAATTTCTCAAATATATTTAGGGAGGGAGAAGTAATGAAAAATCATGATGATGAAAAATCTGCCTTAGAAGAAGCTGCCGTTAGCATCTTTGTAGATTTATATAATTTAAATCGCGAAGATCACTTAGAAGTAATAGAGAGACGTGAGCGTCCAGATTATATCTTAAAGAGCATAAAAGATGGATTAGTAGGTCTAGAAGTAACTCACCTATTCTACGATGCCGACGAAGCTAAAATGTTATTTGGAAGATCGGCTGAGGAAATGCATGGATTAGAAAATTCAGCCAGCTATATGCAGGTTCTTAATGAACTACTGAAACAGAAGGAAAAAAAGATAGAGAAGTATGATGCTGCATATCCAATAGCGCTTTTAATTAGGAACGCTTCACCTATATTCGGAATGAGTGATTTTCTTAGAAATAAAAATGAGATATACAAGCCAGAAAAATACACTCATATTTGGTTTGTTTCAAAAGACGGAAATGATAATGAATGGTCGTTAAAAGACTTGCTTACTGTTTAGTCAAAGAAGTGAGAAACAGCAGATAACATAATATTCATGCATCGGACATTCGTCCTCGGTCCGGCAGTCGCCGGACACCCAGCATGCGCTAGGTCATGAATACAAGAACGTTATATGAAAGATCGGTAGACCTTTAAAAAGAGAAGAATTAGAAAAGGGGATAATAAAAATGGATGAAATTTACTTTTTAAGACATTACCTCTCGTCTCTCAGGTATCGATGTTCAAAAGCAATTCTAAATGCTCCAAGTAATTACCCGAATTATGAGCTCGGTAACGGTGTAAGAACTCCAATTGAAATTTTGGCACACATGTCTGATGTCATAAGATATGCCCAATCCGTTTTTGATAACCAAGTACAACTTAAGAAAGAATCAGGAAACTGGAATGACGAAGTACAGACATTTTTTAATGAGCTGCATAACTTAGACAATTTAATGAAATCAAATGGAATACCAAACAAAGATAGAATTATCGAAAAACTGATTCAAGGACCATTATCAGATGCAATGACACATGTTGGTCAATTGTCAATGATAAGAAGAATGGCTGGAGATTCAATACCTGGAGAGAATTTCTTTATTGCTGAAGTAAAGGTTGAATAGTTATTTTAAGGTGGTGGGGCGTCGTGAATACAACAACGTTATCTGAAACCAATGCTCAATGCAAATAAAAGACAAAATTAAGGAGCCAATAATGCAATTATCTCAGAATAGTATGAGTGGAATTAAAGGCTGGCTGCTTTTCTTTGTGATCTATTCTTTTTATCTACTTATAAGTAATTTAATAGGTCTTTATTTCGAATTTTATGTTTATATGTTAGTTGGAACAATTGGTTGGAATCTTGCTAGAACTATTTCTGTCGGAATATATTTATTTTCTGAAGTCTTAATTTTTGTTTCTCTAGTGCTTATATTGAAGAAGAAAAGGAAAGGACCAAATATAATAATTCAAATTGAAATAATCACTATAATATTTGGATTTTTAAACTTCATTCTCACAATTAACAAAATAGATGAACTCCCAAGTTTAATCTCTACAATTATTTTTGGATCAATATGGATTTTGTATTTTAAAAACTCAAAACGAGTCAAAGCAACATTTGAAAGTTAATCAAGAAGGCATTGGCATCAGATAACAAAATATTCACGCATCGGGCCATTCGGCCCTCGGTCCGGCAGAGACATTTTGGGGGAGTGGAAGCAGCCGGACAACCCTGCACTGGCTAAGTCCGTCGGACCCGGCGCGTTCGCTCCTTAAGCCAGTGAGGGTTCGTGAATACAAGAACGTTATCTGAAAGATCTGCCCCAGAGAGAGTGAAAGTATTATATTCGCAACGTCCTGTTGCTCGAAGAAATTATACAGATTCATGGGTGGTGTTTTATGAATTCAGGATTTCATGGGAATACATTCGCAGTAATAATAGCAGTGGAAAATTATCAATTTAGAATCAAGACAGTTGATTATGCGAGGAATGATGCAATAGCATTTCAACAATGGCTTATAAATAATCTTAAAGTACCTCAAGAAAATATTAAGCTTTGGCTTGATGTTGATGCGACAAAATCCGCGCTTAATGAAGAACTTCAATATGAGATATCAAATCTTACTGAAAGTGATCGATTTATTTTCTATTATGCTGGTCATGGATTTTATGATGGAGGATATAACAAAATAACAACGTGGGACACTCACCCAAATAATATACAAGAAACTACTGTTTCACTAAACCGAATATTAATGGAGCCACTAAGAAACTCAAGATGTAATCAATGTTTGATATTTATAGATGCATGTGCGAGTTATATTGATGAGCAATTAGTTAGCAGAGATTTTATTGCTGATATGAATACCAAAGAGTTTAGCGATTTTGTGCGATCAAGCAATTATAGAGCTATGTTTCTGTCATGTTCACGTGGAGAGAAATCATACGGTAGTCCAGAACTAGAACATGGAATATGGACACATTTTCTGATAAAGGCATTAAATGGAGAAGCCCCCGAAGCAGTTGAACGTGAACGATTTATTACTAGTACATCATTGCAGAATTATTTAGGAAAAATAGTTCCGGATTATATTAAATCTAGTACAGACATAAGAGGAACTCAAAAACCATGGGCCGAAGTCTCTAGCTCAAATACATTTATTATTTATGAAGTTTCAGGAGCTAATTCTGAAGTAAGTAATAATTATATTGATTTTATATTTATTCCTGAAAGGCTTATTATTGATTTTGAAAATGACTTGATAATTGCTCATCTTAGAGGTCTCGAGAATGATGGAAGACATTTTCCAATGTATGATTATGAAGGATTGAAAGAAATAGATGTAGAGGCGTATTGTATAAGGATTAGTAAGGTTAAGAATGAAATAAGAAAGATATTAGAAGAAATTATGGATTTTCTAATGGAGTACGAGTGGGAGGAAGAAGTTATATTTGAGAGAAGTGATGATAAATTCAACATTAGTGCATTTCTTTACGAAGATGACAAAACGAGAGAAATAACTGTTTCTCTGGGGCTATCCTTAAAAATTTCAGGCCTACACCCAATGGGTGATACAATATTTAATTCTGAATTCGACGTTGCTAATGATGAACTTAAAATATATACAGATTCTAGTGATTACAATGTAGAGGAAGTAGAGATTCAAGAAATCTTTTCGGATTGCTGGGATGAAATTAGAAGATATTTTTTGCTTGAAAAGGAAATTGAAAAAGAATTATTAAATGAAATTGACGAGTAAATAGATATTCAGTTGAAATATATTATAACATTAGTAATTAAATGTGGGTCGACGTCCTGTCTTAATTCGGAGATGTGGGGCAGATCCATCAGATAAAAACATATTCACGCTGCAGCTCCTGGCGGAGACTTGATCTGCCCGAGGCATTTCGAGGAAGTGAAGTCAGGCAGATAACCCTGCGAACCTAAGTCTGCAAGCGAACCCGCCCGGTCAAGCCGGCCTTAAGGTTCTCGGGTTCGAGAATACAAGAACGTTAAGTGAAATCACCTAAATACTAAATTGGAGGTTGATCTTATGGAATTTTCTGAGGTGATTGATTTTCTAAGTAATGATAATAGTTATTGGAGTTCTCGTGGACATGAAGAAATAGATATACCATTTGATGTTACGCCTTCAGAATACTTGTCCTTTGCTGAATTTGATTTAGAATCGGGAACTGAAAAACACAGTTTAATAAATGCTCTCTCAAATGCAAAGAGATCTCTTGACTGCCAAATTGATTGTTTGATGATTGCATTTGGTTTTTTTGGAAATTCAAAAAAATGGAATGTACCTAAGAAGATAGAGACTTTAAAAAACTTAGGAATTATTGCTCCTAGAATATTAAATAAAATAAATTCTGTAAGGAATTTAGTTGAACATGAATTTGTTGTTCCAAATAAAGAACAAGTGTCAGACTTTATAGATATTGTTGCACTATTCAATGCAAGTACAGAAAAACATATTTTTAATTTCCCGGGAGATAGTCAAATAGAACACGGTTTAATAAAAGAAGTTTTTCTAGATATCAAGTTTAAACGTAACCAAAGAAACATAAAAATAGAAGTAAGAGAGAAAGGTGTAACAGATAGACAGATATTTAATATTGATTCAAGTCATGATAATTATATAATTTTTATGAAACATTATATTGAGAATTTTTCTAAATCGTGACGAATATAACTCGAAGATAAGTGACTTTACTTAAACAATATACTCACGCACCGGGCTGTACCCTCGGTCCGGCAGAGGCCAGACATCCCAGCATTCGCTAGGGTCGTGAATACAGGAACGTTAAGTGAAATTCTAATTAAATGATATAATGTAACCATAAAAGGACAGGAGGGATTAATGTGAAGTGGCAAGAAGTACAACAAATCTTCCCGAATCAATTTGTAAAGTTTGAAATTCTTCATTTCGAAGAGACAGAAAATAAAGAAATCATAGATGACGTCGCTGTGATTGGTCCTGTAAGTGACGAAGAAGCAACAAGAGAGTTGTTGAATAGCCGAGACAAAACCTTGGTTTATCATACTTCTAAGGACCAGGTCATTGTGAAGGTTCGGAAGAATGTTGGTTTAAGGAGAAATCTATAAATGAAAATTGAATATAGGGATGGGCTGTTGTTCACCGAAATAACAGTCCATTTTAATGGAGAAAAGAAAGTCATAAATAACATAGTTATTGACACAGGAGCAAGCCATACATTGATTTCACAGGATGAAGTAGATGATATTGGGATTCAGGTCGGGATGGATGACGAAATCATAACAAGTTACGGAATTGGAGGGAAAGAACACGCATTTTCCAAACGGATCAAGGGAATACAGGTAGGAGATTTTATTTTAAGAGATGTACTCATAGATTTTACTTCATTTAAATATCACAATATCAACGGATTATTGGGATTAGACATATTGGTAAAAGGCAAATTCAATGTAGATCTAGAGAACTTTAAACTCTCTCGTTCATAAAGCCATTAAATTTAAAAAGGTTATTCAAAAAAAAAGTTGAACTTCACTTAACACAATATTTACACTATGTTTTCGATGGAACCTTGGTCTGCGGGATGAGTTTCGGAGAGGAATTTCAGCAGACACCCCCTAACGGGTTCATAAATACAAGAACGTTATAGGAGATACTTGATAAAAGGAGAAAGCAAAATGTTTTAGAAATATCTGCGGACGAAAGGGTATTAAAGATAGATGTTTCACCGAATATGGCTTATGAATCCAAAGGAACATTTTATGAGTTTCCACATTCAGAATTTAATGAAGAGCATCCACAAATTTATCATACAAACCTCTGTTGTAGTTTCAATGGAACAAATGGATATGGAATGTACATTGACGCAAGAGGTAGAAATCAATGAAAAGAAAAATATTCTTTTGAAGAAAATGAAGATCAAATAGTTGTTGCTAGATTAGAAATAACGGAACTCCCAAATGAATGGAAAGAAAAAATGGGAGATTCTTGGTTTTATTGGCTTGATACATTAGACGATGATTATGCAGTAATTAGTAAAAGAGCTGATAGAATTGTAAATGAAGATATAGCGGTTTACATGTCGCATTAGTCCGGCTGAAATGTCGCAAAAGTACATGGTAACGCGATGTGGAGATATATTATACTCGCCTTATATTTCGATAATGAAAATCATTATCATACATAAGGAGGATTCACCATGAATAAAGGAACAAAGAGGCAAGCTGCCGGAAGCATGGCACATGCTAACCATAAATCACGATTTTTAATGGGCTGGATGCTGGCCCTTGTTCTTGTACTGACGGCTTGCGGTGCCGGAGCAGGTACAAATGGCGGCAATGAGTCTGCTACAACTCCAACGGACACGCCTTCGAATGGAGCGTCTCAGACTGCCGGAGCCTTCCCGGTTACGATCTCGCATATGAAGGGTCAGTATACGCTTAACGAGAAACCAAAGAAAATTGCTGTGCTTGATGTCAAATTTCTGGATCAATTGCTAGCCGTTGGCGAGCAGCCGGCAGGCAGTGTTATCGCTGAAGGCAATACCACATTTCCGGAATATTTAGGCGATAAGCCGGGTGACGTACAGGTTTTAGGTACACGGGACAAGCCCAATCTGGAAGCGATTGTAGCATTGGACCCGGATCTTATTTTAATGACTGATTTTCAAGAGAAAGAGTATGAGAGTGTAAGCAAAATAGCACCCACAATCGTACTTGACTTCTACGAGGATTGGCGAGATACGTTAGCTACGGTGGCTGCGATCACAGGTAAGCAGGCAGAGGCAGAAACTGTGCGTAAGGCTTATGAGGACAAAATTGCAGGACTGAAGGAGAAGCTGTCGGAGAAGTTGGGAGAGGAAACGGTAGCACTTATTCGTCCGAGAAAAGAAGGCATTCGTGTTCATGGTCTTGAGCATCGAACAGGCGGCATTCTGTATGAGGATTTGGGCTTAAAAATGCCTGCATTAGTCCAGAAGATCAAAGATGATACCTCCGTTGAAATCTCGATGGAGAAAGTTCCTGAGATTGGTGCAGATCATTATTTTGTTCTGTCTGATGAGTTGTTTGCGGCAGAGGCAGAGGCTTTGGATAGCAGTTCAGTATGGAAATCCCTTGATGCAGTCAAAAATAACCGTGCATATGATGTTAATTCTACACTTTGGATCGCTTATTATGGCCCACTTGCAATTAATATTATTGTAGATCAGGCATCGGAAGCACTGTTGGGATCGAATTAAAATGGACCATTATCTATCGACTGACTTATGGCAGCAAACGGTGGAAGAACACTCGATTCGGCTTGGTGAGCCGTCTGAAGATAATGTCCGTATTATTGCTTTGAGTCAACTACATGAAGAAGCTGCATGCCGAGAGTATTTAAGCTGGCTTCAAGAGTATATTGGTGCGCCTGACATGAGGGTAGCTGCTTCGATGTTAGCTAAGCGAATCGGCTACCTGTGGATTGCTCCGTTGCTGACCGCGATGACCGTTCATCATCAGCATGTTTCTTTTCGGCTAGACAACAGCTTTCTCTATCATCCGACGCTCACAGCTAATGAGGGGGGGACGCATTTTCCTTTTCTAGCTATGAACGGGCTTCGGGCAGAAGCACTAACTGGAGACAGGGAAGTGTGGCGGGAAAAGGTGGTAAAGGAGATGTTTGCGTTACACCTTGCACCGCTGTTAAAGACGCTTGCTGCAATTGCTCCTCTTTCGATGAGTATCCTTTGGGAGAATATCATGATACGCATTGTCCCATTATATACTCCTGAAGTAGACAATGCTGAGCAAGAAAGTCAGCACATCCAGGCAGATTTTTTATATCTGACGCAAGGAGCGCCCGGGCATTTGTTCGGTGTAAAAAGAAATCCGTTCACCCGGTTCACAAAAAATAAGGACAGCTTTCCAGCCGTGAAAAGCAAGCGTACCACCTGTTGTTTTTATTACCAGATGTCAGGGGAATATTGCAGAAAATGTCCGAAAATTGACAATGAGAATAAATCTCAATTAAAATGACAACAGCAACAATTTTACTTTTGCTGACAGGCCTGGTTGTAGTTAATTGGTTAAGCCCAGTCATGCGAGTCACTCTAGCAAAGGATGCTATTGTCAGGAGATGAGAGAAATGCCGCTACAAGAACAGACAAGTCTATGGAGTGATACAACGATCAAGATGCTTGACGAGTATAGCGGTACTTTGCAGACAGGCAGTGTTCTTCGCGAAACGGAATTAACTTCGAATGTGTTGTTGCTGGCATACGGAGGGGAAGGGGAGCTTGCAATGAATGGTGAGGTTTGCCACATTGGAGCTTCTTTTGCTGGTCATGTTGTTAAGGGGACATCCTTAACGCTGACGGCCAGATCAGACGACATTTATTATATCGTGATCATGTACAAGGCTTCTTCTATGGAGGGAGCCTCTCTTGTTTTGCCTTCATATCGAAAACATCCGTTGCGCACTTCATTTGTGCAAAATTCGGTAACCCAAGCAGAATGGATCGAGAATGCAGAAAAAATCGTTGCCAAATGGCGTCGTGGCGAAGGGATGGAACGTTTTCATGCCAATGCGTTGCTTCAGGGCATGATCTACGAACTGATCATGGATTACGAACGTGATCAGGGAGGAGAAGCGTCTGACATGGTGGATGTTGTCGCTTCATATATAGCGTCGCATTATCGCCAGAATCTGGAGCTTAAAGAGCTGGCAGCCCTTGCTGGATGCAGCTTAAGACAGCTGCAGCGACGATTCAAACAAGAGAAGCAGCTCGGACTGACTGAGTATGTCATTCAGTTGCGCATGGAGAGTGCATCGCGGATGCTGCGTCACACGGATGCTCCCATCGGTGAAATTGCTGACAGAATGGGCTATCGCGACATGTATTATTTCAGTAGGGCGTTTAAGAAATATTATGGCATCCCTCCGCTGCGTTATAGGCTTGATGCCGCTTCGAAAACAGATATAGACTATGCTCATTCCTTGCAGCTGAACCGCACAGCTTCTTCATATGAGTCGGCCCAAGGCTCGGTGATATGCCATATGCGAGGGGAATACTATGTTATCGGATCTCCGAAGCGTATCGCTGTACTCGATGTGCAATATGCCGATCATTTGCTTGCGCTGGGGCTCTCTCCAGCAGGTAGCGTAGGACTAGGCAATGCAGTGTTACATTTCCCTCAAACGATCAGGGCAGGACTTCAGAATACTGAATTACTCGGAACATATGAGTACCCCGACCTGCTTGCAGTGGAACGACTGTCTCCGGATCTAATTATTTGCACCGAGGTGCATGAGCCGCACTATGAACAGTTAAGCCGGATCGCTCCAGTTCTCATGTTTAAGCGCAATGAAAACTGGCAGACTATTCTGACTCTGTTCGGTGAACTGACAGGCAAACGAGAAGAGGCAAAGCGTATTATAGCGGATTATAACCGACGAACCACATTGCTGTCCGAAGAACTTGCTCCCGTTCTGGCAGGCAAGAGCGTCGCACTGATCCGTCCGCTGGATTCTCTGGTTCGCGTGCATTCTGCCTCTCATCGTACAGGGGCTGTGCTGTACCATGATCTAGGTCTGCCTGTTCCGTTATTTGTGGCAGATACCTCCGACACGGCCTATCACATCTCAGTTGACAGACTACCGGCTGTACACGCCAGCCATTACTTCTTGCTTAGCCATGAACTCATGCAGGAGGGAATATCCGCAACAGAGCAACGTGTCTGGGGAATGCTTGATACCGTTGAGCGCCAGCACATACACTCGGTCGATGCCGCGACATGGATTGGCTGTTATGGACCCACAGGCATCAATGGCATTGTGGATCAGATCGCTCAGGCTTTGTTGGCTTGATGGGAGAAGAAGTTGCTACTTGTGCGCATAGAGATTTTAACAGGAACTAAAGACAGTTCATCTTTGCCTTATGTCATAGAGGGAAAGTTGAACTGTTTTTTTATGGGCAATCCATCAGATAACATCATATCCACGCATCGGAGCCTGGCGGTTCCTCGGTCCGGCAAAGAGGATTGCCAGGGAGGGGCAGGCGGACACATACGCACGGCGGCCGCTCATTTCGTTCGCATAAGTCAGAGAAACATCGTGAACACAGAAACGTTATATGCTAGAAATGATGGATAACAAGTAGAATAAAAGAAAAATGCAAGAAAATAAATGAGAACACTTGTTTGCACTCGCAAATACAGGTAAAATATAGATACAATTGACTCTTGGGTGGGCATGGTTTTCCTTCGAAAAGTGAGACCATGGATGTAAAAGATGCGGTGACTCTAATGTTACTATTTTGAACATTTATTCTTGCACTTTTGACATACATCAATAACAACAAGAGAAGGCAAAAAATCACCTAAAGGTTAAGAGCCGGAGGTGGGTTTTTATTACCTGAGACTTAGAAGGGAATAAACCCTCTAAGCCAATTGTACTGACCGGGTGATGACCGTACTTGGTCTTTCATTAAGGGTGTACTAACAGATGAAAAAAGATGAATCAAAGAAAAAATTAGATAAGTGAAGTGAAAAGCAAGTTAGTAAGCAAACTCATATGCGAAATACTATGCAGTAATTTTAAAAATCTATTAAAACAAAAACAAGAAAATGAGGGATATGCCAATGACATTACAGGACCTATTTAATGAAAAACCAACTCAATTGTGGAACAAAAGAATGGTTGAATACGGAGATGACCTTTTTACGGAAGAGAGATTATTAATGTGTGATAAAGTCCTGGATAACTATCTAAACCAATTAATATTATTACAAGAAACTACACATCCTGAAAGTATTATGAAGGCTGTAGAAGAAATTGTAATTACGTTTAATGAATTGAATGAAAAGAACGACTATTTTATTGAAACGATGGAACGTGAAGAACTGGCTGAATTTATAGATAAGGCAGCAAGACTAGCTGGATTAGAAATTGAGGAGGATCAAGATATTACGGAAGAATGGAGAGAATGGTGATGGTGAATTATACAGGATTTTTAAGTAGATTCAATGAAGTAATGGTACTTTGCATAACATCACATTCAAGCATCGTCGCATTCGCTCCTCGGTTCGGCAGAAGTTGAGAAGCCATGAAGTAGAATCAGCCGAACATATCCGGCATACGCCGGACGTCTTGAATTCAGAAACGTTACGTGAAATCAGCTAGGTATAAAAGATTATATTTAGGAGCAAGTACTATGGAGCGAATTTACAAGCATATCAAGGAATACACAGATCAGGAAATAAAAGATATTTTAACTCGTCAAGAAGTAGAAGAACTTATATATTTACCACTTTCAGTTGGAATGTATCATCACAATTGGAAGTTTGCTCAAGATATATGTCTTAAATCAGCACAACATGATAATCCAAATGTAAGAGCGAATTCTGTATTGGGATTAGCACATATAGCAAGAACTAAAAAACAGTTAGATAAAAGACTAGTAAAACCAATCATTGTGAAAGAATTAAAAAATAATATAGAACATACAGGAATAATATTAGATGCTATAAGTGATATAAATTTATTCATGAAGTGGGAACTAGCAAGGAAGCATAATTATTAGTTGGCTTGAAGAAGAACTGACCTCATATAACATCGCATCTACGCTGCGGCCGTTGCCCTTGATTCACTAGAAGTGGAAAGCAGAGAGAGAAGCGGGATCAGCTCACAACCCTGCGAGGCTAAGTCCGATGGACCCGGCGCTTTGCGCCTTAAGCCTCTCGGATTCGTAGATACAAGAACGTTATGCGAAACTGCTTAGAGATGGAGGAATACCAGATGTTTTTGAATTCTCATGTCTTTGAGTTAGCCAAAAAATTAAATACAGAAGAGAATCATAAGCAATGGACAGGCTTAAGAAGAAATTCTGTATTCTATGGCTTGGTCTGCTATATTAACAATTCAATTTCTTTATGTCTAAGTGATAATTATACAAGTTCAATATTGTTTTTAAGAAGAGCACGTAAAGAAATCATTAATATTGAAACCAATTCAAATAAGATTCAATATCAATATGGAGATAAATATATCAAACTCTGTAATAATTATTTGAATGAGTTAGAGACATTTATAAAAGATAATCATTTAGTGTCTGATGAAGATTTTGAGTTTATTTTAAACAAAGAATTGTAGACATCGGTTCAAAAGTTTTCGAAGAAGCTTCGCATAACATAATATCGGAGCCTAGGCCAGCGAGTTGGGGTTCATGCATACAGGAACGTTATTAGAAAAACTATGAGGAGGAAAATAATGAAGCTATTTCATGGAGAACAAGTCTTAATTAAAGAAAACAATCTCTTACAGCCACAAATACATACTCCTCTTGGAATAATTGAATTTTCAATCACAGTCTCTGATAACTTCTATTATCCAGAAAAAAGTTATAAACTCAAAAATGGTGGATCATTATATAAATATTATTATGATTCATTTGATTGTGAGCTAGTTGTCTGTAGACCCAAGCTCAATCTCGCTTTACATCTGACAGTAGAAGAATGTTGGGGAGCAGTTTTTAGAATAAAGCCTCATGCGAACACTCAAATAAGTACGTGCAGCTTTTCTGCTTCTTGGAAGGAGGGTTACAGTTGGACAGATTATGGATCTAATACTGGGGAAGATCTTGAAGCTGTCGAATACGAGAATCAGATATACCGTTTACACTTGGGGACACAAGACGGGGATATGTTAATGGCAAGAAGAAATCAAGGAGATATGATTCCTAAATCGCTATGTTTAAACTCTGACTTTGAAAAGCACGGTTTTATCCTAAGTTCTGATAAAGGCATTAAAATTCCTATGACACTAATTGATTCTAATGAGATATGCCAAGTACATTTTTTAGTTGCTTGGAATAAGAATATCAAAGAGGATGTTTCGACGTGGTTGGCTGTGGACCAGTTCTCAAATGAAATATTAAAGGGAGAAGAAATTTTGTAGATACCCTCAAAATTGTCATAGTTCATCTGATAACATAGTATCACACATCGGCATACGCCCTCGGCCCGGCAGAAGGATTTCGGAAAAGGAGATCACTGTAGGACACCTGAGCACTCGCTGGGATCGTGAATGTAGAATCGTTAGATGAAAGCCCCCGAATAAATAAAACCATCTAAAAAGGATGAAAAGAAAAAGTGATAAAATCTATTAGTATTGATGAATGGATTGGGACCACATTCAATGAAGAAATAGTTATGAATCCTACGTGGGCAGACACTTTAAGTTTTTTTAAAAAACTCGATGGAGATAAATTTACATTAGTTTTTTTTGAGGTATCAGATACAGATTCAGCATTGGTTGGAGGCGGACCGGAATATTTTATAGTGTCTATTACAATTGATGGTAATATATATACTCTTATGAACAATAAACAGGGAAACGGTGAAATTCATCTGGTTGCTGGTGGCCAGTTAGGCAATTATTGCGATAACATTTGTATAGAATTAATTCCTATGCTTGAAGTAATAAAGTATTTTTATGAAACTGGAAAACTACTCGAAACACATAAATGGAAACGAGAATAATAATTACTTAACTCGAAAAAAGTCAACGTTATTTAACATAGCATTCAACTCATCTGGCCGGGACAAGCCCGACCCTTAGCCCGGAAGATGCATTTCGGAAGGGCGGATTCAACGGAAACATTCAACCGGCTAAATAGCAGAGCCACCCGGACTACGTGCCTTATCCATTGACGAAAGTAGATTTTAGAAGTGAATCCGTCATATAACGTTAAATTCAAGCAGTGGCTCCTAACGGAGCCTTGGTCTGTTGAAGGATCTCAAAGGGGCGTGAAGAAATTGAATTACATAAGAGAATTAAGAGAGTTAGTAGGTACCCGACCTATAATTATGGCAGGAGCATGTGTGATTCTCATAGATGATGAGGGACGATTACTATTGCAGCAAAGAACTGACAATGGTCTATGGGGATTACCAGGAGGTTCAATGGAGCCTGGTGAGAATATGAAGGAGGTTGCAAGCCGGGAACTTTTTGAAGAGGTAGGCTTAGAAGCCGAAGAGTTAGAATTACTTGATATATTTTCAGGCCCGGAACTCTACTATCGATATCCGCATGGAGATGAAGTATATAACGTAGTTGCAGCTTATATATGTAAAGAATACAGTGGAATAATTAAAGGTGATAAAGCTGAAGTACAAGATATACGATTTTTTGATTTAAACAAGATACCTAATCAAATAAGTCCTCCCGACCTACCGATAATAACAAGATTTTTAAATGAAGTAAGATCATGAAAACATTTTTTTAGTAAATCGAGGATGTCCCCGACATCACCTAACAAAGGGCTGTTTGAACTTCGGGAATTCCCTACATTATGTGAAATCAACGAAATTATTTAAGAGGTAAACATGGGTGTGGCCGCTTGGCGCTTTTTCTTATTCCACGTGCAAGTTGCAGTAAAATGAACATGAAGTAGACGGAGATGAGTGTTTACTTCATGCTCGCTTAAATTTTTAAAAACTGAATTACAGATGGATCAATGGATCTTTGGAGGTTCAGAATTCATCAAATCGTTAAGCTGGGTCACAAAAACACCTTCGTTCGGGCCAGGGTTATTTCGAAACATTTTCGCTTCTTCCACCAGAACTTCGTCTGTATCCGTGCCAAGTATCTTTATTGTTGCATCAATGAATGAATCAAGTGGCATCGCACGCGGTTCATCGTTGTTGCTTTGAACCCATGGGGGTACAATTTCTATTACTTTTACCGATGTGTCTTTAAGCATGTACCTTTGGGACAGCGTATAGGTATGAAGTGCTGCCTTTGTCGCGGAGTATACAGCAGTTGTCGCTAATGGTACAAATCCAAGTATCGAAGTCGTGTTGATGACAACGGCTTCTTCTTTGGACTTCAAATGCTCGATGAATGCAGAAATCAACCGAATGGGACCTAGAAAGTTTGTCGTGACAGTCGAAATCAAAACATCCTCATCAATCACGCCTGCCGCGTTATCAGACTGTATGATGCCGGCGTTGTTAATCAAGACATTAACATCCGGGTATTCTTTGATTAACCGCTTGGCGGCCGCCTTTATGCTGGCAGGGTCTTGTACATTCAATTCCACTGCGGACATGCCGGGATTCGCTTTGATCGTCTCCTCCAGACGCTCTTTACGTCGACCGGCGATAATAACTTTGTTTCCAAGATTGTGGAGAGCTTCTGCTAACGCACGTCCAATTCCCGAACCGCCGCCTGTAATAAAAATCGTGTTTCCTGTAAGTTTCAATTTTTAAACCCTCCTAATTCAATGTGATTTAAATCATTCCAAAGATTGTAAAACAATAGATTTCATGATTACAGCTCCACTAAAATTGAACATATGTTGAATCATCAACATAAATTTTATAAAGTGAATGTATCAGAGCGGTATATGGGGTTCAATGGTTAAAACAAGCGTGGTTGTTGATTTTTCAACAGAGGACTTCGAAGTGTTCATTTTTTCGGATAGCACAAAGGGGAGAAGGATATGGACAGGCGTATTCAAAAATCGAGGCAAGCCATTATTGATGCTTTTATGAGGCTGATGTCAGAAAAGGAATTCGAGAGAATTACGATCAATCAAATTGCTGAGGAAGCGAATGTCAATCGCGGAACGGTTTATTTGCATTTTGCTGATAAGTACGATCTGCGCGATCAATGCATGGAAGCTCAAATTAAAGAGTTACTACGCAATTGTATGTCTGAAGATAACTTCTTTCATCTCCCTTCCAAAACCGCACTACTGCGTACGTTTGAATATTTGGAGCAGCATGCTTCATTCTACTCAATAATGCTGACGAACAAGGGAAGTACGGTTTTTCGAAACCAAATAGAGACAATGTTCAGGCAAAGTCTGTGCGAGCATCTGGATTCGATCAACCTCGATCAGGATATGAACAGGGACATTACGGTGCAATTTTTAATTTCAGCGGCAGTGGGGGTATTGGAATGGTGGATTACCCGTTCAATGCCATATCCGGCATCGGTCATGGTCGAACAATTTTGGAATTTGCTGAACCGTGGTGTCGAGGGACACGAACAATAGTGGTTCAAATGATAGAAATAGAAATAACAGAAGAAGAGTCACTAAAAGCTCAAAAAAGTGAAAGAGATGCAGATGAACTAATAATCAAATTACAAAATAAAAAAAGACCATATAAGAAAATTCGCTGATAAAAAAATTGCAGATTGATTTTGAATGCATAATGAAGAAGTTCGGTAACTTCTGATAACATAATATTCAAGCATCGAATCCTTACGGAGCCTTGACCTGCTGGTATAGAGTTTTGGGGGGGCATTTTAGCAGACAACCCTGGAAAAAATAAAAAGATAATGGAGGTATGTTTGGTGCTGACATTAGAAAAAGCTGGAAAAAATGATGCGCAAAGACTTGCTGAAATACAAAAGGCCAGTTTTGAGGATGAATCAAAGCATTTTAATAATAACGAAACCGTTGGGCCCATAGGATATGACTCCATAAGTTGGCAAGAAGAGATGATGCAAAATTGCGAATATTTCAAGGTGCTCTTTAATGGAGAAATAATCGGGGGAGCTATGATATTTGTAGAATGTAATCAAGTGCATAATCTAGGAAGGATCTTTATTGATCCAAATTTTAAAAATCTAGGAATCGGAACGAAGGTGATGGAGAAAATTGAAAATAAATTTCCGGACAGCACTAAATGGTGGCTGGATACTCCTAGCTGGAGTGTGAAGAATCATCACTTCTATTCAAAGTGTGGGTTTACTAAGGTTAGAGAAGAAGGTGACTTATACATTTTTAAAAAGACTTTATAAACTTATGTAATGTACAAACGTTATGAGACATCAGTGCTGAGTGTTACAAAGAAGATATTCGATGAAAAGAGTGAAAGGGAGGATTACAATGCAGATTGATTTTGCGATTGAATCTGATTATGAGTACATCTTGTTAAGAGACAAGCACATACATAAGACACTGATAAGACCAAAAATAAAAGAAAATGAAATTCTAATAATCAGAGAATCCAATCAAAAAATAGGTTGGATGAGATACGGATTTTTCTGGGACAACACACCATTTATGAATATGATATGGATAGATGAGGAGTATAGAGGAACAGGTATTGGTAAAAAAGTTGTCCACTATTGGGAGGAATTAATGAAACAAAAAGGTTTTGAAATGGTTATGACCTCAACACTTTCAAATGAAGAAGCTCAACATTTTTATAGGAAGCTTGGATATAGAGATGCTGGATGTTTAATGTTTGAGAATGAACCTCTGGAAATAATACTGACAAAGGATTTAAACAAAAATTGACGTTGAGGAAATCAATGTAAAAAGCATTTTAAGAAGAGAGTGCTAATAATATGTGGTGTATTTCTTCCAATATAGAACTAAAAAAGGAATTGACTTTAGACTACAGAGATTTTTTTAATAGAGTAATCTAGAATAGACGAGACCAAATAATATTAAACAAGGATTGAAGAATATATTAAATAAGAACTAGAGGTATCACATAACATCGTTTTCCTGAAAGTGAAAGTCAGGTAGACAATCCTGCGAGGCTAAGAACCGAAGCTAGCCAGTCGCTACGCTTCTTTAAGCTTCTCGGGTTCAGGAACACAAGAACGCTATTAGACATAATTGCTGATAAAGTAATGTTGAGGTGAATGATGAAAGTATTTCAAAAAAAAGCAATCCCAATCATTGTTAGACATTATCAATTCATTTGCATTGTTGATGAGAAACCTTATGAGGTATTGTTTAGAGCTTATTCAAGGAAGTATAAAACTTCTTTTATTGAAATTTCGTTCGACTGGAAAGAATGTTGTTACATTAACTTATATAGACCTTTAATAAAATCCATATTAATTGAATATTGTATAAAGCTTGCTTGGATATATGATAAACCGAAGCAAATTCTAAGAATAAAGGACAGTAGAAAAATTGTTCAAGAACTATCATTAAGGGATTATGATTACAAATAAATGTTGGCATTTTCATGCGAAGCAATTTTGTCTACGATTAAGAGAATTGCTTATAGATATTTTATTGAGAATTATAAACAGCTCGAAGGCGAGGATGATAAAGGGCTGATTTTGTAAGTGAATCGAAGAAGTTATGTTTCGTTAGCTCCTATGGAATCTTGGTCTGCGAGCTGGATATCGAAGAGGAATTTCAGCAGACAACCCCTGACGGAGCTCATGAATACAAGCGTTATAGAAAAGGGACGCAAACCATAAAAAGAAGGTGTTTAAGTTGTTTGGTTTATTTAAGAAGAAGAAAATAATATTTGAAGATCAACTAAACAAACTTTCTGAATTGGGCATCTTCATGAGTGCAGATTTAAAAAAAGAATTACTTTTGGAAGAATTTTCGAGAAATGAATATGAAGAAGATCCCTACAACTTGCTACTACTTACTTTAGGTGGAGAAGTTGAAGTGAATGGTGAATTTATAAATGTATCTGAGGAAATTTGGTATTTAGATACTGAATGTATTGAGGACCATGGAGACTATGCAAGAATAATAATACGATTAGAGAATATGACAAAACTTAATTTAAATAATATAACGGATTACGTAGATATTCAGAATGGTACTGCATGGGTCTCTTTTGAATATATTAATGAACTTATCAGATGGGAAATGAAAGTATATGATGATTGGTTGGATATGGAGATATTCAAGAAATTTAACGAACTAATAAAGACTGAACAATCCATGAAATTGTATATTTCAATTTTAGATCAAGGTTGCCTAATGGGCTATTTTAATAAAGAACAAGTAATTGAAATAAATAAATTAACAAAATATAAATTTGAAGAATATCAGTGAAATATGAATAAAAAGGAGCCAAAACAAATGAGTGAATTGACTTCAGGAAGCTTATCACTATTGAAATATAAAGAAGCAATTCTTGAGCATGATCCTATATACGCGGAGGATTTAAATGACAAATGGTTTGTTTTCGTAACCAAAGATACAGAAGAAAGTGAAGAAATTCCAGAAAGTCTATTTCAAATCTCAGAAAAAATCCCAGTGTTATATTTTTATAATTTTGAAGATCACTGTTGGGGATACCGTGTAGTTTATAATTCACAAGAGATAGCAAGTCTTCATATATCATATGTGTTATTAGATACTTCAATTATTAAGCTTGCAGAAGAAAGATATCCAGAGGAAGATCACATTGAATTTTTATATGTCGACCCTAGAGGGGACAAAATCAGAACTGAATTAATTGAAGAAGTTTTGGGATCTAATGAATACAATGAGAAAATAGCAAAACAGTTTACAAATTGCAATCTAAAAACATTTAGATTTTTTGAACTAGATAATGAGCGAATAAAACAATTAGACGATATTTTGAATAATAATTACTATACACAACTGGAATCTAAGCATCAGTTAGTAGAAGAGTTTAAAGAATTATTAAACATTGAGGAAATGAGCTGGATAGGATACGAGCAGATAGAATGAATGAAGAATACCAGGTCGTAGTAGTTCTATTATGTATTTTTCTGCACCCAAACAATCCAAAACTCGGGAGTCAAGGGTTGAAAAATGTATCCAGAAAATTCTCAATGGAGAGGGTTTAAATGATCGGTAAAAGTAATTCAGGCAAAGGCTAAATAAACGTATTAGAGGCGATAATTATGATAGATTTAGCGTCAGAAAGATTACTTATAAGAAATTTTCGATCTGATGATTGGAATGATCTACATGATTACTTATAAAATGATAGGACACATTTACTTTAATCAAACCGTACCGTTTGAGTTTTTAACATGGGAAATAGGATACATATTCAACCCAAGATACTATGGAAATGGATATGCTACTGAGGCAAGTAGAAGAGTATTGCAATATGGATTTGAAGAGTTAAAGGCTCATCGGATTATTGCGATGTGTAATCCAGAAAACGCTTCATCGTGGAGATTATTGGAGCGCTTGTTGATGCGAAAAGAAGGACAACCCATTTGGCATAATGCATATCAACATGCGATTTTAACAGATGAATGGCAAAGGAACAATGAATAATTTGAAAAAAGGAGTGTGATACCATGAATGAGAAGTCGCAGTTACTAGAGGATTTCAAAGAATGGAGTCGTTTTGTTTCTGGGATTCGTGAAATGGATTGGGACATATCGATTACTGAAGGTAAATGGTCAATTCAGGATGTCGTAAGTCATATACTGCTGTGGGATAAATACTTTTTTGAAGCAGCCATAAATCCGATATTGAACAATAAACCTCTGACATTAACACATATGGATTTTGAACAATTTAATCAGGATGCTGTTGAATATGGAAAAACAAAAACGAAAGAAGAATTAATTAAAATGACTATTCAGTACCGTAACATGATATTGGAGAGTATAGAGAGTTTTGAAGACGACAAGTTTACTAAAGAATATGCTGACGGGAAGTTTACTGTAATATCATATTTAAGAGATTTTATCTGGCATGATCAACATCATATCAGACAGATTGATGAGCTTAAAAGAAGAGCTATGTGAGTATATAGGCGGGTGAATAATATGAGAGATTATTGGAACAAAAGGTTTGCTGAAGAAGGAATGATTTGGGGTTGTGAACCAAGTCAAACTGTAACCCAAGCTATAGATTTGTTCAAAAAGAATAATGCACATAATATTTTGGTTCCCGGTTCTGGGTATGGGAGAAATACCAAGATGTTTTCTTCTTATTTTCAGGTTGATGGAATTGAGATATCTAGTTCAGCTATAGATCTAGCAAAAGAATGGGATTTAAGAACGAATTTTATTCAAGAATCGGTGTTAGAGTTTAGTACAAGCAAAAGGTATGACGGCATATATTGTTATGATTTATTACATTTATTTTTGTTAGAAGACCGAAAAAAATTGATACAGAATTGTGTGATGCATTTGAAGGAACAGGGAGTGATGTATTTTACGTGTTTTTCTGACCGTGATTCTAATAATGGTGTGGGTAGGAAAGTTGAGGAAGGAACATATGAATACAAGAAAGGGAAATATGCTCACTTCTTTACTGAAAAAGATTTAAAAGAACATTTTAATGATTTGAATATATTAGAAACGGGTTCCATGAGAGAAACTCTGATACATGCAGAGAACAACAGAAAGAATATGAATTAAGATATATAGTTGTTCAAAATATTGGATAGCTATTTCGAGGAAGTAATTCAACAGACATGTCCCATCGCTTAGCTACCGCAAGTGGCAGCCGGACTGTTAATCTTAAAGCGCTGGGACATCGTGAATAAAGAAACGTTACATGTATTTGGAACTGAAGGGAATAAAAAATGAGAATGCAAGATAAACCGATAGTAAGTATTATAGGCTTGGGATTATTTAGTCTGACACTAGTGGTGCATATTTGTTTTAGATCAATAAGAACAATGGATGTAGGAATGGGGATATTATTGTCTCTAGTAAATGCCGTATTTTTAGTATTTACATTGCTATGGGGAGTATTAGGCGCAGTAGAATTCTCAAGATTAATGAGTTGGAGAGAGAAAATAAAGAAAAGAGAAGTGAACGAAGAAGTAGATTTACATAAATACAAGAAAAAAATTAAAATATATCTATGTATAAACGTAATTTATTTATTACTAGTTATATGTCAACTCGGCTATGTTATTTATAGATGGGATGAGGTGAACGTATAGTGCATAGAGCAATGCGATGCTATTCGAAGGCGAAATAAGTTCCAGTTAACAACGTATTTTTGTACCGGCTATCATCTCAATCTGGTAGAAGAATTTCGGGAGATGTGGAACCAGTCAGAAACTTACGCCAAATCGTCAGGACGTAGAAAAAAATCAGCTTTGGAATTCTATATAAGGTCGCTTCACTCGGCTCAAGTTGATTTTTTATGTACTTTTTAACAAAGCAAATAAACTGCCATGAGCCAAATCGCTTAAGGCAGTTTATTTGTCTTTTGAACCTGTATATCCGTTGAAACTTTTTATTCCTCTCCGGTCGCCACCGGATTCTCCTCATAGCTAATCCAGTCGCTCCAGCTTCCCGGATATAAACGGACCTTACTAAATCCAGCTTCATTCAGGGCCAGTACATTGGGACAGGCGGATACGCCAGAACCACAATACACGATAATTTCTGCGTTTGGATCAAGATCGGCAAAGTGCTGCTGCAATTGTTCCGCATTTTTAAAGCTGCCTTTTTCGTCCAAGATCTCTTTCCAGAAGAAATTCACTGCACCGGGGATATGTCCCGCTGCTTGATCAATGGGCTCCTCCAGCCCCAGGTAGCGAGGCCGCTCTCTGGAGTCGATTAATATAGGTGAAAAACCGATATAGGAGCCAACAGGAACAGAATCTTCGGATACACGGTGCACCTCTTGCATACTTGTGAGCATTTGTGGCTGTACATTTGGTGTGAATGTACTTGGAATGCGAATCGGCTGGTCTACCGTAACGGGGAACTTCGCTTCTTTCCAAGCGCTGTAGCCCTCTTCCAGCACATATACCTGCTCATGCCCGAGATAGCGCAGGAGCCACCAGAAGCGGGAAGCCATCATACCGCCTTGGTCATCATAAGCGACGATGCGCGAGGCAGCATTGATTCCGGCACGACTTAGACGTGCAGCAAGTGTATCCACATCAGGTAAGGGATGGCGACCCCCATGCTCAGCAAGAGGAGCGGTAAGGTCTTCTTCCAAATCGAAATGAACCGCCCCTGGAATATGGTCTTCATTAAATTGAGTCCGCCCAGCTCCGGCTTGTCCGAGCAGGGAACGGCAGTCGGCGATGATCATGTCCGGCTCATACAATCGGGCTAGCAGCCAGCGTTTGGATACGATGGATTTCATAGAGAATTCCGCCTTCCTTTTTTTAGAAGTGAATTTAATTCATTGAGTATGGTTTATGAAAATGGGGTAAATAAGTTAAGAGCTGGCCTTCAGGGGATGCTCAGTGTCAGGCAACTCACTTTGATGGACAACTTTCTTTTTAAAATCCGTTCCGTATCGGATAAAAATCCATACCCCGAACAGGATGAAAAAGCCTGCACCAAATTGTAAAGTAGACAACCATTCCCCGAGCAGCACCCAAGCTAGCAAGGAAGAAATAACGGGCTCGCCGAGTACCGCCATCGACACCGCAGTGGCGTTAATGTATTTGAGCAGCCAGTTAAATAGGTAATGTCCGAACAGCGTAGGTACAATGGCTAACAGCAGGAACAGTCCCCATTCCCGTGGAGCGTATCCGGTAAAAGGAATGGCATTGACCACATTATACAGCGCAAGTGATGTGGCTGCGATGGCAAAAACCCAAAAATTATACACAAACGCGCTCAAATGCTCGCGCAGATGCTTGCCCATCAGCATATGGATGACACGGCTACCATACCCAAGAAGGACAGTGCGTCCCCGAGCAGGGCTTGTCCTGAGACATGGAAGTCTCCAGCTCCGATGGCCAGCGAGCCGATAAAAGCCATACCCATCCCGATGAGCATAGCGCGATTCGTGCCCGTCCGGAAAAACAAAAATGAACCGAGCATGACAAGGATCGGCTCCAATGTCATAATAACGGTAGAGCTTGCAACGGTGGTCAGTCGCAGTGAGCCCATCCAGAGCAAGAAATGCAGCCCCAGCGCAATACCGGACCAGAGGATCAGCATCCACTGCTTGCGGGTCAGGCTAAACAGCTCAGTGCGGTACTTCCAGACCAAAGGCAGCATGATCAGATTGGTTAGGTACAAACGGTACATAGCGATGACGGACACCTCGGCTTCAGACCATCTTACGAAGATCGAGGAGAACGAAATAGCGATAATACCTATGATGTACAATAATTCAAAGGAAAACGACGGTTTGTGTGCTTGATTCACGTGGCAGCTCCATCCGTATGGGGGAAAATAAATACGTCTATGTTCCTTCCAAGCGGTATCTCGAAAATTAGGTTAATACAGCCCATTATACCGTACCTAACATTCCCGTGGTATTAGGATTTTGCAAAATCCTGAGAATATAATAAACGGGAGCAGGAGGTAGGATTTTGGATTTTAAGTGAGATGCTGCGTAGAACTTTTGCTGCACAAGCTCGTCTATCATAGTGGAGGTGGATTTTATGAAAAAACAAAACACAATTTCAATCATACTACTGACTGTAGTGGCAGTGCTGGCTCTGTCAGCCTGTGGAACGAAACCGCAAACCAATAACACCGCACCTCAAGGGTCAGACCAACCGCAAACGCAACAGCAGCCGCAAGTTAAACCGGAGACAATCGCTGAGTCGGAGGTTAAAAAAGGCACAGGTGTATACAATGGAGCTGCTGACCCGCATACGGTAGAGATTGGAACCAATGGCGAAGCCCAATCCTTCCAATTGGGGGACGGACTGGACACGGTAATAGCTGGACTTAAGGAAGGCGATACAGTAGCGTTTGAATACACCGAAAAAGCAGTAGAGGGCGACGCGACGGCGAAGCAACTGACTTTAACGAAAATACAAAAAACAGAGGCTGCAACAGATGGCAATCAAAACGGAAGTGCTGGTCAAGCAGTAGGCGGAGAACGCACAAAGACTCAAACTTTTGATCTCACCCTTGAGGGAAAAAAGGAAAAGCAGACTGCGACATTAGCAAAAGGAGAGGGATATTCGCTGTATGTGTTTGATCCGATGTCCCTGTTTCCTGATCAAAACCGTGTTGCCTTGGCTGTAGATGATAACTATTATGCTGAAATTACGAAGCTACCCTCCGATTTTAATCTGGACGAACTTCAAAAAGAAGGCGAAAAGGATCTAGCTTCCATCGGTAAGGTGCAAATGCTGGACAAAGCAGCCATACCTGAAGCGTTATCCAGTAGCCGTCTGTTCTTACAAGCGAGCAGTTCGAAGATGACACAGCAATATATAGTTGTAGAAAATAAAACAGGCGGTTTCATCGTGAAAGTGAACATTCCACAAGGTGAACCTGCTGAAGGATTCCAATCCTACATTTATACATCGCTGGAGAGCCTGCAAGCTAATAAATAACCCTACTTTGATGCGGGATGATCGGCGGCTTACAATCATGAATTTAAGGCAGTCATGCCGCTGAAAATGGTTATTTTAAGGGCTAGGTTAGAGCTATAAGGGTCTAATCTATAATTGCGAGACCTGCACTTTTGTGCTATAAAGGATGAGAGAATAAGATCATTCCGGCTTGCGAAGTCGTATGAAGCGATGAAGGAGTTGTTAGATTTACTATGTCCATCGAAATGAATACACAAGAAGTCATCAACGTGATTAAAAACAGCAAGAAAAAGACGCCTGTTAAAGTATATGTAAAAGGAGCTTTGGCTTCCGCATCATTTGGCGAGAATGTTCAAGCTTTTATTTCTGGAGACAGTGGTGTTGTATTTGGTGATTGGGCTGATATCAAGCCGGTACTGGATAGCGCAAACGCTAAAGAAGAAGATTATGTGGTGGAAAATGATCGCCGTAACTCCGCTGTTCCAATGTTGGATCTGAAAGGCATTAATGCACGCATTGAGCCAGGCGCATATATCCGTGATATGGTTGGCATCGGTAACAACGCAGTCATCATGATGGGTGCAGTGATTAACATCGGTGTCACCATTGGTGAAGGCACGATGATTGATATGAATGCTGTGCTGGGCGGTCGTGTTAAAGTAGGCAACATGTGCCACATCGGTGCAGGCGTTGTCCTGGCGGGTGTCATTGAGCCACCGTCCGCACAGCCTGTTATCGTAGAAGACGAAGTATTGATCGGTGCGAACTCGGTTGTACTGGAAGGCGTACGCATTGGTAAAGGTGCAGTTGTTGCAGCCGGAGCGGTTGTAACTGAAGATGTGCCTGAATACTCCGTAGTGGCGGGTACACCTGCACGTGTGATCAAACAGGTCGACGATAAGACCAAATCTAAAACTGAGATTTTGAAAGAACTGCGCGTTCTGTAAGAATGCAGAAGTTTTTTATGTACCAAAGGTGAACGATTCCTTGTCAGAAGCATGATGCACTGACAGCATAACTTAGGGACGAAGCACAACGGACAAGGCTCGGCGGCTGCGCCGGGCTTTTGTCCTTTTGTTCTTTTGCCCGATAAGAGCTGATGAGCTATAAAGAGGAGGCGTGGCAGCAATGAGTACGGTCGACTATCGTTCTTTTGTCCAAATACGAAGAGATTTACACCAAATTCCCGAACCGGGTTTTGAGGAGTACAAAACACAACAATATTTGCTGGATTATTTGGAAACGCTCCCTCAGGAGCGGTTGGACATTCGTACATGGCGTACAGGCGTGTTAGTGTTCATTCATGGATCAGCTCCTGAACGCCGCTATGGATATCGTTGTGATATGGATGGTTTACCGATTGAAGAAGAGACAGGTTACGATTTCCGTTCGACCCATCCCGGCTATATGCATGCTTGTGGACACGATTTACATATGACGATTGGATTGGGAATTGTTACTCACTTTGCAAGCCATCCGATTAAGGATGATCTGGTTGTATTGTTTCAACCGGCTGAGGAAGGGCCGGGCGGAGCCTTGCCTATGCGGGACAGCACAGAGCTGGCAGACTGGATACCCGATGAAATTGTCGCGCTGCATGTTGCACCTGAATATCCTGTCGGTACAATTGCGACTCGCCCGGGCATCCTATTTGCCAATACGTCGGAGCTTTTCATCGACCTGAAGGGTACGGGCGGGCATGCTGCGTATCCACACAAGGCGAATGATATGGTAGTGGCTGCTTGCCAACTGGTGGGACAATTACAAACGGTTGTAGCCCGTAATGTGAATCCACTCGATGCAGCAGTCATTACTGTGGGTAAGGTTAGCGGAGGCACGAAGCAAAATATTATCGCAGAAACCGCCCGGTTGGAGGGTACGATCCGAACGTTGTCTGCCGATACGATGGCGCTGGTTAAATCGCGGATCGAAGCGCTGGTGCGCGGTGTGGAAGCTGGGTTTGAATGCCATGCCGAGATTCATTATGGCTCCAATTATTTGCAAGTGTACAATGAAGCTCAGGTGACCGAGGAATTTATGAACTGGGTCAGTAACCGGCAGGATGTGCAGCTTATTGAATGCGGAGAAGCGATGACCGGAGAAGACTTCGGGTATTTTCTGGAGCGAATTCCCGGTCTGATGTTCTGGCTTGGCGTTGATACGCCTTATGGTTTGCATCATGCGAAGCTGGAGCCTGCGGAAGAAGCGATTGGTGTAGCCATTCGTGTGCTGACAGACTATTTTACATGGAAGTCTCAAGGGTAAATGAGGCGCCCTGAATAATTATGTTTAATAAAATGGAATGAAGTCGAATTTTTGAAGGAGGGTGTTATGGGAGAGCAAACCATCATCCGATTTGAACGGGTGACCAAGCAATATGACAACGATCCCCCAGTGCTGGCGGACGTCAGCTTTGAAATTGAGCGTGGTAAATTTTATACACTGCTGGGGCCTTCCGGCTGTGGTAAAACGACGATTCTGCGTATGATTGCAGGTTTTGCGGAGCCGACAGAAGGCTCTATTTATTTAAATGGAAAACTCATTAATCGTGTTCCAGCCAATGAGCGGCAGGTCAATACGGTTTTTCAAGATTATGCGCTATTTCCGCATCTGAATGTGTTTGAAAATGTAGCCTTTGGTCTGCGAATCAAAAAGATGAATAAAAAGGACATCCAAGAGAAGGTGACACAGGCGTTGTCCTTTGTCAATCTGGAAGGCTACGGCGAGCGGGAAATTTCTGAGATGTCCGGAGGACAGCGTCAGCGTGTTGCCATCGCACGGGCTATCGTTAATGAGCCTGACGTTCTCTTGTTGGATGAACCGTTGTCTGCATTGGATTTAAAGCTGCGTACTGAAATGCAGTACATTTTGCGCGAAATGCAGCAGCGCCTTGGAATTACCTTTATTTTCGTTACGCATGATCAGGAGGAAGCACTGGCCATGTCGGACGAAATTTTTGTCATGAACAAAGGTAAGATTGAGCAGAGTGGTACGCCTAATGATATTTATGATGAGCCGATCAATCGGTTTGTTGCTGATTTCATCGGCGAATCCAATATTGTCCCAGGACGGATGATTGCGGATTACCAAGTGGAATTTAACGGCCGACAGTTTGAATGTGTCGACGGAGGCTTACGTCCGAACGAGCCCATTGAAATCGTGATCCGACCGGAGGATCTGGAGATTACGAGTGTTGTTGAAGGCAAGCTGCGTGTAAAAGTGGATACCCAATTGTTCCGTGGTGTTCACTATGAAATAAGCTGCTATGATGATTCGGGACAGGAATGGCTCGTGCATTCTACCAAAAAGGCGGAGCTGGGCAGTGAAATCGGTCTGCGATTTGACCCGGAAGCGATCCATGTGATGCGGTTCGGGGAAACAGAGGAAGAATTTGATCGGCGTCTGGAAGCCTATGAAGAGGTGGATCAGCATGTCCGGTAATACAAGAGCAGCGTATCTGCTGCCTTATTATTTATGGATTGTGCTGTTTGTGGCGGCTCCGGTTGTACTTGTGTTTTACTATTCACTATTTGATGTGGATGGTCATCTCACATTCAACAACTATGCTCAGTTTCTGACACCTGTTTATTTGAGCATGACGCTTAGCTCGTTTTGGTATGCATTTCTGATCACTGTATTTTCACTGTTAGTTGCTTACCCGGCAGCCTATTTACTCACACGCACCAAGCATAAGCAACTGTGGCTGTTGCTCATTATTTTGCCGACATGGATTAACCTGTTACTCAAAACGTATGCTTTTATTGGGATTTTCGGAACCTATGGTCCGGTGAATGCGGTGTTAGGTATGGTTGGGTTGGGAGGTCAGCAATTATTATTTACCAGCTCCAGCTTTGTGTTTGTGTCGGTTTATATTTTTGTGCCTTTTATGATTTTGCCCATCTATAACGCGTTGGAAGGGTTAAACCCTTCATTGCTGGACGCAGCCCGTGATTTGGGAGCCTCCAAGTGGACTGCGTTTCGCAGGGTTATTTTTCCGTTAACGCTTGCGGGTGTGCGATCTGGTTGCATGGCTGTGTTTATTCCAGCATTGTCGCTGTTTATGATTACCCGTCTGATTGCAGGTAACCGTGTGATTACACTGGGGACGGCGATAGAGCAGCATTTTCTGGTTACTCAGGATTGGGGTATGGGTTCTACGGTTGCCGTGTTCCTGATTTTGGCGATGGGGATCATTATGCTGCTCACCTCGGGAACGAAACGGAGGGTGCGGCATGGTAAATAAAAACCGATTCGGGAATATATATTTGGTGATTGTTTTTCTCGTGTTGTATGCACCTATTTTGTATTTGATGTACTATTCCTTCAACAGCGGAGGGACGATGCATGAGTTTGAAGGTTTTACACTCCAATATTACAAAGAGGTGTTTGCGGACACTCGCTTGATCATTATTGTCATTAACACCTTGGTGATTGCTTTGCTGTCATCTGCATTGGCTACCATTATTGGCATCATGGGTGCGCTGGCTATTCATCAGATGCAGAACCGTCGAGTCAAAAATACGCTGCTATCGCTCAATAATGTATTGATCGTGAACCCGGACGTCATTATTGGCGCTTCCTTCCTTATTTTGTTCACGATGGTCGGGATTAAGCTGGGTTTCTACTCCGTTTTATTGTCCCATATTGCATTTAGTGTGCCGATTGCGGTCATTATGATTTTGCCGCGGCTGCAGGAAATGAGTCCATCTCTGGTCGATGCCGCGCGTGATTTGGGTGCCAGCCGAATGGATGTGCTGACCAAGGTGATTCTACCCTTTATCAAGCCAGGGATTTATGCGGGCTTCTTTATGGCGTTAACGTACTCGCTGGATGATTTTGCGGTGACCTTTTTTGTGACAGGTAGTGGCTATTCGACCTTATCGGTGGAAATATACTCACGTGCCCGGCAAGGGGTTTCCTTGTCCATCAATGCGCTGTCCACGCTCATTTTCCTATTTACTGTGTTGTTGGTAGTGGGCTACTACTTTATTATGCGCAAGGCGAATCGCAATGGTAAAAAAGAGCCTGCGGCAGAAATGGGGGTGCCTAGATGAAGTCACTTGTGCGCGTGTTTCTGTCGATTTTCATCATCTCGTTTGGGCTGATGGGGGTGGCTGCATGGCTTAATTCCAGTCAAGGCTACTCCGGTGGCAACACACTGACGGTGTACAACTGGGGAGACTACATTGATCCTGAGCTGCTGGAACGGTTTCAGAAGGAGACGGGAATTACCGTCATTTATCAGACATTTGATTCCAATGAGGCGATGCTGACGAAAATCGAGCAGGGAGGAACTTCGTTTGATGTAGCGGTTCCTTCAGAATATGCTTTGGCTAAAATGAAGCAGGAGCACTTGTTGCTCCCGTTGGACCATAGCAAGCTGCCGAATTTGAAGCATGTAGATGCTCATTATCTAAACCTTTCGTTCGATCCGAATAACCAATATTCGGTTCCGTATTTTTGGGGTACAGTCGGGATTGTGTTTAACCCGGAGCTGACGAAAGGCATTGATTTTCATAGCTGGGATGGCCTATGGGACCCGAAGCTACGTAATAACCTGTTGCTGGTTGATGGAGCTAGGGAGATTATGGGCATGTCGCTGAACAGTCTCCACTATTCCTTGAATGATACGAATGAGGCACATTTGCAGCAGGCTTTGACGAAGTTGGAGAAATTAGCGCCCAATGTCAAAGCGGTTGTTGGTGACGAGATTAAAATGCTGCTGGCAAACGAGGAAGCTGCTGCCGGGGTTGTATGGTCCGGTGATGCGTCTGAAATCATGGATGAGAACGATAAGCTCGATTACATCGTGCCGGATGAAGGTTCCAACCTGTGGTTTGATAATATAGTTATTCCAAAAACCGCTACCCATGTGGATGCGGCCCATAAGTTCATCAATTTCATGATGCAGCCCGATGTAGCCGCTCAAAATGCCGAATTTGTAGGATACTCCACGCCAAACAAGGATGCAAAGAAATTGCTGCCTAAAGATATCTCTGGCGACGAGCGTTTTTACCCTCCGTCCGACATTACAGATAAGCTGGAAGTGTACGACAATCTGGGCAAGCGCATGCTCGCTCATTACAACGAATTGTTCCTGCAATTCAAAATGCATTTAAAGTAGGGGAGTGGCGTGAGGATTCAGGTTTGCGCTTTAGAGGTCGCTGCGGAGGCGGATGGTGCTTACCATCGCTGTTAAATTCCGATTTTTATGATTACCGCATAAAGGTGGAAATCGGAATTTAAAGGCGACCGCTTCGCTTGTCCAGTACCATTCCGCCCCCTCCGCTGCACCGTGCTTAAAGCTAGTCACCCATGAATCCCTACGCCGATAGCGCGTGGGAGTAGTGGAAGAATAGGCCTCTGAGCCACCCGTAGGGGTGCCTCAGAGGCCTATTCTGTTTACTCACCGTGTAAAGCGGTGAGTATTCTTTTATCCTGCTGCTCCACACACACGTTAGAGAATTTTGGGACTTTAAGGTGGGCAGTGAGCGAAGCGGGTCATTTGAATCTGGAGAAGCGGCAGCGTTCGCTTTTGTGGCGGGATTCTTACCTATAAATGTTTTATCCAATTCAAGAATCCCCCAGCAACAGCGATCGGAAGATCAAATGGACTGCGTAGCGCCTCTAACCACCTTAACCCCTCACCATTCCTCTAACAAACTTCTCTATTTTATCCAATCCTTGCTCCAGCACATCCTGTCCGTAAGCATAGGACAAGCGAACGTATCCTTCGCCATAGGAAGAAAAGGCATCTCCAGGTACTACAGCCACTCCATGCTCTTCCAGCAGCTTCAAGGTAAAACCCATCGAGCTTAATCCAAAATGGGCGATGGAAGGGAAAAGATAAAAGGCTCCCTCAGGCTTCTCTAGTGGAATTCCCATATCAGTCAGTCTTCCGTGTACATAGTCGCGACGTCGGCGGTACTCCTCGCGCATCGGAAGTGCATCATCCACCCCGACGGTCAGGGCTTCGAGTGCTGCATATTGGCTAATTGAGCTAGCGCAGGTCACGTTGTACTGATGGACTTTGACCATGTGCTGTGTAATTTCAGCGGGTGCAAGTGTAAAACCAATACGCCATCCCGTCATGGAATGTGATTTGGACAGACCGTTAATGACGATGGTGCGCTCCCGCATACCTGGAAGAGCTGCAATGGACACGTGGGGGGGATCGTAAATCAGTTCGCTGTATATTTCGTCCGAAATGATAAACAGATCGCGCTCCTTCAGTAAATCGGCGACCGCTTCCAGTTCTTCGCGGCTCATCACTCGCCCGGTCGGATTCGAAGGATATCCGAGAATGACTGCTTTTGTCCGTTCGGTCAGATAAGGCTCCAGCACCTCGGCTGTGAGCTTGAATCCGCTACTGCGGGTATCGGCAAACACAGGAATGCCGCCTGACAAACGGATCAATGGCTCGTACCCTGGGTAGATTGGCACGGGTAGAATGACTTCATCACCGGGTGACAAAATCGTGCGTAAGGTAATATCCAGCGCTTCACTGGCTCCGTTCGTTACGATAACCTCATCCTGTCCACGGTAATTTAGGCCGTATTTACGGGCTACAAACGCCGCTGCGGCTTCTCGTAATTCCGGCAGTCCCGGATTAGGTGTATAAGTGGTCCGGCCTTCATCAATCGCCCGATGGGCAGCTTCCATAATATGCGCAGGGGTAGGGAAATCCGGCTGTCCAATCGTTAAGGAGAGCGTTCCGGGTAATGCGGCAACTTTATTTGCGATTTTGCGGATGCCGCTGATTTGAATATTTTTGACCTGATCGTTAAGCAAATGCTCCATAGCGTGTGTGCCACCTTTTTCTGTATTAGAACAAGTTTACAATAATATGATCTGATTATGCTACGGCAAGAAGAATTCATTTTTACATAATTTAAGTACTAAATTGGCTAATTTGTGGTATCTTAAATATAGGATATGTTTGTAAGCGTAATCATGGCTAAATTGGGGAAGGGAACAGCTTCTAAATCCAAGAGTGGATGATCAAGTGGATCAGGATGAAAAAACATCTGAAGCCATTTTGTTGTACAAGCCTATTCTTGGTGTAAAGCAAGCTAAGGGACAAGGTAAGAGTTGTTAGTTTAATTGCAAATGTCAGATTGATTGACTTTGTGAGGTAGTTAAGTTATCTTTTGTGGAGAAGTCGTATGATAAAGTAGAATGAAGAGGTGAAGCATCGTGGGAGTAACAGCTAAACAAATTTTTGTGAATTTACCAGTTAAAAACCTACAGCACTCCATTGATTTTTTCACTACAATTGGATTTGAATTTAACGCTCAGTTCACTGATGAACATGCAACCTGCATGGTTGTTAGTGAGCATATTTTTGTCATGCTATTGGTTGAAGAACGTTTTAAAGCGTTCACTACAAAGGGAATTTCAGATGCCACGAAAAGCACAGAAGCGATTGTTGCTCTATCGGTGGAGAGCCGAGAAAAGGTGAACGAGATCGTTCGCAAGGCTTTGGAAGCAGGCGGCCAGCCCTCGAATGAACCTCAAGATCATGGTTTTATGTATGGATGGAGCTTTCAGGATTTGGATGGTCATTTGTGGGAGTTCTTTTATATGGCAGAGCAGTAATAGAAGTAAGGGTGATTAAGTAGTAAACAAAGTACCATGGAAAGTAAGCTATCCTAAAAAGATAGTTTACTTTCTTTATTGTATGTTATCGAACTCACCGGGAGGAATCACAATGTCTAACGAAGTGAGAGTTTACCCTGTTCAAGCTCTGAACGAAGCCCTGACAGATTCACTGAGTCGACTGTTAATCGACGTGGTTGCAGACGGTGCATCTATAGGTTTCTTACCTCCATTAGGTTATCAGGAAGCAGCAGCTTATTGGAATAATGTACTTGAGGATGGCGTAGTTCTGTGGATTGCCGAGAAGGACGAAGTACCTGTAGGGACGGTCCAGCTTCATTTGGCTCAAAAAGCTAACGCTATTCATCGTGCGGAAATTGCAAAGCTTATGGTACATCCGTCCGGGCGCAGGCTTGGGATCGCACGTCAGTTAATGAAGGCAGCGGAAGAAGAGGCACTAAGTCAGGATAGAACGTTACTGGTGCTAGATACGCGGGTGGGTGATCCCTCCAATGGACTATACGAGTCGATCGGGTTCGTGGAAGCTGGTGTTATTCCGGGTTATGCTCAATCAGCCGATGGTCAACTGCATGCCACTCGATATTATTATAAGCCATTAAATCCGTATTCCAGTCATAGCTGAGCATTTGCCGAATAACCGTGGTATATACGGGTAATCATAACTTGTCATAGGATTACATAACCTTTTTCCGCGTTTATTCGACTGGTAAAGCACGGGAATCGGAACGTATAATGAAGAGGGGATCAGAAGAGGTCTTTTTATGTCAATTTGGCTGTACTGAATTGAAGAACGTAGCAAACACAGCGGAGGAATCAGAGAATATGAGGTTGGAGCATGATTTTTTAGGTACCAAGGAAGTACCATTAGATGCCTATTACGGTGTACAAACGCTGAGGGCAAAAGAAAATTTTCCAATTACAGGCCAACGACTGCACCCTGAGTTGATTAAAGCCATGGCGATCGTGAAAAAGGGAGCAGCGACGGTAAATATGGAACTAACCCGTTTACACCGCCCCAAAGCAGAGGCCATTATTCAGGCTGCTGATGAGATTATACAAGGACAGTTGCATGATCATTTCATCGTCGATCCCATTCAGGGCGGCGCAGGCACGTCCATTAATATGAATACAAATGAAGTGATTGCGAACCGCGCGTTGGAGCTGATTGGCAAGCAACGCGGAGATTATCAGGAGATCAGTCCTAATAATCATGTTAATATGGCGCAATCGACGAACGATGCTTTTCCTACAGCCGTACACTTGGCTGTATTAAGCATGATTGATAAACTGTTGGATACCATGAGTGAGCTTCAGGAGGCATTTTCCCGCAAGGCCAATGAGTTTGATAGTGTGATTAAGATGGGTAGAACCCACTTGCAGGATGCAGTGCCAATCCGATTAGGACAGGAGTTTCAGGCTTATGCGCGTGTGCTGGGTCGTGATATCGGACGCGTGCGTGCGACCAAACAGCACCTGTTAACGATTAATATGGGTGCAACTGCGGTGGGTACTGGCCTGAATGCAGACCGTCGTTATATTCAGCGTGTTGCAGAGGTACTGGCAGACGTCAGTGGCTTCCCTGTGGAAGCTGACGAAAATCTTGTAGATGCTACACAAAATACGGATGCTTATACCGAAGTGTCTGCCGCCTTGAAAATTTGTATGATGAATATGTCTAAGGTGGCAAATGACATCCGCTTAATGGCTTCCGGACCTCGTGCAGGTCTGGGAGAACTGAGTCTGCCTGCTCGTCAGCCAGGGTCATCCATTATGCCAGGTAAGGTAAATCCGGTGATGTGTGAGGTCATTAACCAAATTGCTTTTCAGGTCATTGGTAATGATCATACGATCTGCCTGGCTTCAGAGGCGGGTCAGCTGGAGCTGAACGTGATGGAGCCTGTGCTTGTCTACAATCTGCTGCAATCGCTGGAAATTATGAAGCAGGGCTTCCACGTTTTCCGTATACATTGTGTAGAAGGAATTGAAGCAAATGTGGAGCGGTGCCGTGAATATGTGGAGAACAGTGTAGGTATTATTACAGCACTCAATCCCCACCTTGGATATGAGGTAGTATCACGCATTGCCCGCGAAGCAATTACGACGGGGAAATCGGTGCGCGAGCTGTGCCTGCTGTATAATGTACTGACCGAGGAAGAGTTGGACATTATATTGGACCCGTACCAAATGACTCAGCCTGGTATTGCCGGAGAATCTTTGCTGAATCGCGAATAATGATGCGGAGTATGGAATTTAGACAGCTTTGAGGCAAGACGAAGATAGCCCCGTCGAATCTGGCGGGGCTATTGTTATGTGATAAAGAGAGATGTAATAGGGGAGCCAGCGTGCATAGGGGAGTTCCCTGTTAAGGATGATACGGCTACGCTTATGGTAGAAAAGGGAGAGTTGGATGTTGCTAGAAAAATTATTGGCATACAAGGAATTAGGAATAGGGCTCATTGTACTTTTAGTGTTGTTTGCGCTCATCATCAGAGGACTGATACGCGGTCGCAGAAATCGGATTTTACGTGATCTGGACCCACGCAAAATTGGAATTCAGGATATAGATCGTATGGAGGATGGCTCGGAATTTGAGCTTTATTTGCAACGGTTATTATCCGCGCTTGGCTATAAGGACATCTATAAAACAACCAGTAGCCGGGATTTTGGAGCGGATCTGGTTTTTACAGACCGTGAAGGCGTCAGAGTTGTCATACAGGCCAAACGTTATGGCGTACAACATCCGGTGGGCTTGGGAGCAGTACAGGAAATTTACACCTCTATGCGTTATTATGCGGCCGACAAGTCTATCGTTATCACCTCCGGCCGTTATACGGAATCTTGTAAAACACTTGCTGCTGTCAACGGGGTTAAATTATTAGATCGCAACGACTTGATCGACATCATAGATTTATTCAAGGCTAGGCACCGCGAGGAGGTTATGGACCTATTAGAAAGTAAAGTAGATGTGATTGCTTCCAAATGGAGTGAAAGATAATCATAAAAGGGACTGAACTACTGGCGACGAGTTTGAAGGCCAGTAATCAGTCCCTTTTATTTTTTAACATGGTGCTTGTTCTTATACTGTTATCATTAGATGCCTGTCCAGACATCCTTGGCATAGCGTTTTTCCTGTTGGAGACGATCCAACCATTGCTGTGCTTCTTCTTTACTGGTATGGTGTGCTTCCGCGTAAGCAGCACAAAGGGTGTTTTCTACATCGGGAGCCATCCGGCTACCATCACCGCATACATATAGATGCGCTCCTTCATCAAGTAAGTGAATCAGAGTGTCCGCATCTTCTTTCATGACATGCTGCACGTATCTTTTGGGTTGATCGGGCAGACGTGAAAAGGCTGTATGAAGCGTAACGATTCCTTCCTGCTCCCAGGCTTGCAGCTCTTGCTTGTACAGATAGTCAAGCTTAGGATTACGGCAGCCATAGTATAGGTGAGCCTCGCCGAGCTGTTCCCCTCTTTCTTTAAGTACATGGCGGGTTTGGAGGAATCCGCGGAATGGTGCCACTCCAGTACCTGGACCGACCATGATGACAGGCACCGTCGGATCTTCCGGCAAACGGAAGCCCGACTGAGGCTTACGCACAAAAATGACAATTGGATCATCTGGTTGGAGCTGCGCCAAATAGTTGGAGGAAATTCCCAGGTATTCGCCCTGTCCGCTACGGGCTGGTCCACGCACGACGCCCACGGTTATACTCGCTGAATTCTCCGATTCAAGCGGAGAGCTTGAGATGGAGTAGTACCTAGGCTTGAGTGGAGGTAACAGCGAGATAAAGTTTTCAAATGGCAGCTCGCAGGCTGGATACTTCTCCAGAATATCCAGCATCGTGACGTGCTTCTGTCGTATTTCTTGATCAAAGGTAGCATCCTCTAGCAAAGCTTCGATTTCTTTCTTGTGCGGTGGACACACTGTAAAGGATGCTAGTTGCCGTAGCTGGGCTCTCGTTGCCGGTTCTTGCAGTTCCACACTGAGAGTGAGCAAATCTCCTACGCTGACAGGCCGATCTAAGGGGAGATGCGCCGCATCCCGGTCACTGCCTCTCAATACGATGTAGTCTTGATCCTGTAACTTAAAGCGTTGCATTACTCTATTCGCCAACGAAGCAGGATTACGCGGCAAAACACCCAGATGATCACCCTCGCGATAGGACAATCCGGTTGGTAATTGGATCTCCAGATGCCGTGTACTGCGTTCACTTTCAGCAGCGTGCAATTCACGATTCGCGGTAACAACGGCAGTAGTTGCCTCATAGTTGGCCGCCAGAGGAGCGCTAAGTACGTCGCTTACAAACTCTATGCTCAGACTGCTGGTGTCCTGTGGTTCTGTATCACTGTGCTCTATGCCGAAAGCATTCAGCAATTCCGGCCATAGGCCGCGATTCCAGACTTCCCAATCCTTCTCGAAGTCACCACTGGCGTCGCCCTCGCCCCGATCATACAGTCGCTTTGCCCCTTTGGCAGCCATTAGCTCATCAATCATCCTTGGAATGCGCTGATACGTGCTGGCCCAATTCCGGTCACCGCAACCAAAGACAGCGTACCTTATGCCTGCCAGTTGGCCCTCGTCTACCTGCTTCAACCATTCTACAAAGGCATCAGCATTATCCGGCGGATGTCCGTTATAAGATGCAGTCGTAATAAGTACCACGCCTTCTTTAGGCAAATGGTCCACACGATCATTCAGAGTTGCTATGCTGCTGTTAAAACCCCAATTCCGACCTAAATCGGCTAGTTCACCCGCAAGTCCCTCAGCTGTACCCAGATTCGAGCCGTACAAAGACAGCAAAGAAGTATCATGTTTTTCGGCATGAGGAGCTGCAACTTTTTGTTCCTCCTGTTCATGAAGTTCTTGAGCGGCACCCGGCAGCATGACGGCAGTCTGTGTGCTACGCGGTCGTACTTGAATGGTGAAGCCCTCAGGCTTGAGTGTGAGCGTCTCTTTGACTTTCAACTCATAATGAGTATGATCAATCAGCTCAAAATGTTTCAGTACCATACCCAGCACAAGGGTGGCCTCCTGTAAGGCAAACTGTTGTCCAATACAGGCCCGTTGACCGTTGCCAAACGGTTTATAGGCATCTTGTGGAATGGCGGATGGGTCCTCAAAGCGTTCCGGTCTAAATTCCTCAACATCTTCACCCCAAGCCTCGGTATCACGGTGCAGTTTCGGGATGAGTACATTTACACTGTCGCCCTTTTTAAGCGGATAGGTTCCGTCGAGCAGTGTATCTTCTTTGGCGAAGAGCGAGAAGGCGGGCGCTGTCGGCCATAGCCGCAGAGCTTCATTCAGTATCATCCTTATGTACTTGAGCTCACGCACCTGAGTATAGGAAGGCAGCGAATCGGTGAGCACGCGATCCACTTCTTCATAGGCTTTGGTTAGCGTTCGTGGATTTTTAAGCAAATAGTAAATGGCAAAGGATAAAAGCCCACTGGTCGTTTCATGACCGGCGATGAGGAAGGTGATGATCTGATAACGGATATTTTCATCATCCAGCGTTTCACCTGTTTCCGGGTCCTTGCCTTCCAGCATACGTGCCAGTAAATCCTCTTCACCTTGGTTGCCCAGGGTTTTGCGTTCTTGAATAATGCTGTCCACCAGAGAGAACATCGTTTCGATGTCGTGTTTAAACTGTTTTTTCTTCGATAACATCAGCTTGTTTTGCAAATTGAGGCGTTGCAACTGACCCATTGCTTCATCCAGTGCGCGTGTCATACTGGTCACGAACGGATGGGGCTGGTCGCGGTAAAAGCTGTTAAAACGATAATTAAAGCCGCATAATCCGATGGTATCCAAAGTCAGCCGGGTCATATCTTCCGGTACCTCTACACTTTCATCTGGATTGAGCCGAGACCATTTCTGCACCAGCTGAACCGCAAGATCAAGCATCATATTGTGGTAACCCTTCATAGCCCGCTGACTGAAGCTTGGTAGCAATATTTGATGGGCCTTGCGCCAGTTCGGTTCCTCAGTCCAGCTTGTGAATAGTCCGTCTCCGGCAAAAGCTCGTACTTTTTGTAAGGGAGCCCACACCTGCTTATCGAAACGGGATTCATCACAAGCATCTGCCACTAGCTTATGATCGGAAATATAAATGTTCGTTCCTTCAGGCAGATCCATGCGAAAGATGGGACCGTACTCATTAGCAAGCTTAACCAGAGACTGGACAGGGGCATGTGTATCAATCAAGGGCAGATTTCCTAAGGGACCATATGTTTTGGGTTGTGGAATTAAATGGGTCGAAGTCATTTTAAATGTTGCTCCTTTCAGATTGAAATAGGGTGATGGTTTCAAAGTACCTATGTTTTCCAAATTACACTTTATTCTTCCGGTATAAACGAAAATAAATGAATTTGGACAGTTCGTATAATAAAAACAAAGCAAAATATACATTTTTTACATAATAAACAAAGACATCACACTTATCACACTTCTATTAACAATGAATTTACAGAAACTCTTATGAAAAAATATGCTTTTATAACCGATATAAAGATGTTGGGGATTTGCATTTTATGTTGAGGTGATATGTCATGAAGAAACGAGCTCTATTATTAACTTTTAGGTGGATTCCCATTGTCACGATCTTTGCATTATTGGTAAGTGCATGTGGGCAATCAGACGTACAAACCAAGGCCGAACCCATTAAGGTGGGAATCGTACTGTCAGATATTGGTCTGGGTGACCAATCTTACAGCGACGCGGCTTTTCGAGGTTTGGTCAAGGCACGGGATGAGGGGAAGATTGTTTTTGAATACCGGGAAATAACGGAGACCAAGACGTATGATGCGGCTTTTGAGCAGCTTGCTCAAGAAAAAGCGGATTTAATCATTGGGTTGGGTTATATGGTGAAGGACAGTATGGAATCCATTGCCAAAAAATACCCAGACCGTAAATTTTTAATCGTGGATGAGAAATCAGATTTACCGAATGTGGCCTCTATTAGCTTCAAAGCAGAAGAGGGCAGTTTTATGGCTGGGGTCGTTGCCGGTTTGACGAGTCGCACCGAACAGGTGGGTTTTCTTGGAGGTGCGGAATCTCCTCTGTTGAAAAAATTTGAAATTGGGTACCGCGCAGGGGTGCAATCAGTCAAGCCTAATGCCAAAGTTACTGCAACGTATGCAGGAGATTTTGGAAAGCCGGAACTGGGTACGAAAATTGCAGATGACATGATTAATCAGGATCAGATTGATGTTATCTTTGCAGCCGCAGGTCTCACGGGCGTAGGTGCGCTACAGGAAGCGCAAAAACAGCAAAAATTAGCCATCGGGGTCGATAGCGACCAGTTTTTTATTGCGGAAAAGGCGGTAGTGACCTCGATGTTTAAAAATGTAGACATTGCAATTTATACAGCAGTCAAAGGCTTTGCAGATCATCAAAGAAAATTTACGGAGAAGGATATGGTGTTTGGTCTTGCAGAAGATGGCGTAGGTTTAGCGCCTATTCGTGTCGTGACACTGAGTCCGGATCAGCAAAAGTTGTTGGATGATTTAAAGGAAAAAATCAAATCCGGCACACTTACTGTTCCCACCCAATAAATTTTCGCAAACGGAGGATGAAAGCTGATGAAACTGCAAGGTAAACTGGTGCTGAATGCGATGATTTCCTTGATCGCTTGTCTGGCTTTAGTGGCATATATCATTTTTGAATTAATTCGTATTAACTCGCAAAGTAGTAATTTGGTTCCGGCTATGTTGAATGTACAGCAGCTCAATGCCTATTTGATTCAGTCGGGACAGGCGTTGCAAAATTATTCTGCTTCCATGACAGAGAGCAACAAAGCTGATGTGCAAAATCAACTGACTCAGTCTGAAAAGACGATTGCTTTGCTTTCACAGGGCATGATGCAGACCGAAGAACAGCAAAAACGACTGAATACGATTAAAACAAAATTCAGCCAATTGAAAGTAGCAACGGAGAAAGCAATGAGTACCCAAAACAGTCCGGAGTCCAAGCGGGAGGCCATGCGCGCCCAGGGGATTCAGAACGATGTTTTTATGCTGGATCTGCTGACCAAGGCACGTTATGACCAATACACAGAAGATTTGACCAAGAGCATTCGTTTTACTTGGCAATTGGCCTTAGCAGGTGCAGTTTTACTTCTGGTGGCAGTTGGGCTATATAATACATACACCTCCAGGCAGCTTGCCCTTAGAACACGTAAGTTAACGGATGCCGCAAAGCAAATTGCCGAGGGGAATCTGACCGTTCAGCTCGCACAAACGAAGGGACGCGATGAGCTGGACGAGCTCAATGAATCTTTCCGGGTAATGATCGGGAACTTGCGCAGCATTGTACTCTCCATTGATCAGGCGGGTAATCGTGTCGATCTGATGGCTCGGGATATTGATCACCATAATGAGGCCATGAAGGAAATTGTGACACAAGTCAGCACGTCAACAGAGGAACTGGCGATAGGCAGTCAGAAAATTGCTGAGGATCTGTCGTCGACAGTTGGTGTTGTGGACGAGATGCAGCAAAAGTTTGAATCGAATCTGCTGGAGACCACTCAATCGACCGCGTATAGTGAGGATGCTTTGCGTGTCATTGAGCAGGGTACGCGGGTCATGAGCGATCAACTGCGTATTGTTGCAGAAAATCGTTCAGCCATGTCCGAAGTGGAGCAGACAGTCAAGGAGCTGGAAGCTAATGCAGCCGAGATTACAACCATGACTGGATACGTATCCGAAATTGCGAGCCAAACATCGCTGTTGTCCTTGAATGCTTCTATTGAGGCTGCACGTGCGGGTGAAGCAGGAAAAGGTTTTGCTGTGGTTGCCAATGAAGTGAAAAAGCTGGCGAATCAATCAGAGTCTGCTGTAAAGAAAATTTATACCGCAGTTGACGGTATTACGCAGGCTATGGATAAAGTGAAGACTTCTGTGGCGCAAAGTCAGGAGCTGTTCCGTGAGCAGGAGAAGGCAACCTCCTCGACCGGAGAATCGTTTACAGAGATTAGTGGCAAAGTGCAGCAAATTGCCGGCCAAGTCAGCAAGCTATCAACGGACATGAATGTATCGCGAGAATTGAGCGTACAGGTGCAGCAAGCTATCGAAAATATCAGCGCAATCACTCAGCAATCCGCCGCAGGCAGCGAAGAGATTACAGCTTCCACGGTAGAGCAGAAGCGTTCATTTGAGGAATCGGCTGAGAAGGTAAAAGAGCTTCGTCAGATTCGCGAGGAAATGCAGCGGGAACTGGATCGTTTTCAGGTGGAAAAGACAAGCTAAAACCTGTGAAGCGAGTATCTGTTTTTGCTGAATAATGAATATAAGCAGCCAAAGAAGAAGTTCTACCTAACACAGGGAGACTTCTTCTTTTTTTATTTTAATGATGTACTCATATGAAGTTTTATTAAGTTTGATTTACATAGGCAGGGAATTCCAACTCTTACGTCAAATAGATTTAGGGAGAATATGTCACCACGTATATGGGCAAGAGGAAGATGGACAACGAAGTCCGGAAGGATGAAGTTACGGGAATGTTGCGACTTAAGCTTCGATTGATACTGAAAAATAAACAGACAAGACTGATTCTACTGCTCACTTTGTGTGTGTCGCTCGTGATTAGCGTGATCGGCTTGCTATCGTATTCAGGATACCGTGAAGGTTTGGATACCGAGCTGAACACACCCAATATAGAATTATTGCAAATCAATCTGGATGTAACCAATCGGGCTTTTCGTGAGTCTGATAACAAGGCGCTGGATGCAGCATATCATCCGGATGTAGAGGCTTTTGTACGTGTCCAAACGGATAGGAAATCGCTGGAAGATAACGCCTCCGTCATAGATCGGCTTCAGAAATACTTGAAAACCCTTTCTTCACACGAAGAAATTTATTCGGTTGAAGTGATTTCTTTGGACAATCATGCTCTCGTATCCAGCAATTATGGTTACATGCCTGATTGGAAGCAGGCACCGGATACCACATGGGTTCCCTGGATTCAGGACATTCAAAAAAAACCGTTGTTGATTAAGCGGAGATGGTACGGCACCGATCGTGAGCAGGGGACGTTAGAGCTGCTTTCGCTGGCCAGGCCCATAGTAGAGAATGGTCAGGTCATGGGTGCGGTGCTAATCAATCTGGATTACGACCGTTTTTTCTCCAAACTATATATTCATTTATCCAACTCGCAATACGTGTATGATCTGGAGGGCGAGTTGATCTATCCCAAGCTGAGATTGTCCTTACCCTTAAATGATATGGGCAGGGTTTTGAAAGAGCTGGATGTGAGCCCCTATGCTTATGTGGAGATAGGGAATATGGAATATATGGCGAACCAAACCTTTTCTGATGTAACGGGCTGGCGTCTAGTCTCGCTCGTTCCGATGGACAAGCTGCTGAAAAATGTTAAGCTGGCGCGCAATATGATGCTGTGGCTGGCCTTTATCTCTATACTGGCTGGGTGCTCAGCAGTTTACTATTACAATTATGCAGCTTTTCGCCCCATGAAAAAAATTAATAGCCTGTTGAATTCGGGCAATAAGGGTACGCGCCAAGGAGGATTGTATGACCTGGAACCTGTGATTAGCAAACTGGTTGGAGAGTTTCATCGCAAATCATTGGTGGTAGAGCGAAGCCTGCCGGAGCTGCGTTCCAAATATATGGAAGATGTCATCCAGCGTAGAATGGGCATACAGGAAATGCGTATGAAATGGGAACAGTATTTTTCCGATTGGGACGGTAATTCTTTGTTTGTCATGATCGTGTCCATCGACCGATATTCTGCGTGGGCTGCAAGCTTTCCAGAAGAGGATAAAATGCTGCTCAAGTATGCGCTGAACAATATTTTGCTAGAGATGCTCGAACCTTACTGGAAAGCAGTATGCTCGCCGGAAGAGGAAAGTGGTTTTATTGTGCTGTTACAGTACAGCGAGAGTTCGAATGAAGTTGAAGTTGGTTCGGAGACTGCCCTCCAAGAGAGTATTTTGCTTCACAAAAGCGTTGATAGACTGATTCAGGTTGTCGGTGAGTATCTTCCTTTGACCATTTCTATAGGGATTGGTCATATGGTCACGGATATTCAAGAGGCACGGGCATCTTTTATAAAAGGAAAAGAGGCCCTTAATTTGCGTTTGTACGAGGGGTATGGACGTTCATACACGAATATGGACAGCAGCCTAAGTGTGAAAAAGGATAATACAGTGGATGAACAGTCAAAGGAGCAAATTCAGGATTCAACATTGTTTGACAATTGGCGTTTGGAAATAATTCATGCCCTGGAGTCGCAGGAACCTGGTGCAAGTGTAAAGCTAATCAGCCACTGGGTAGAAGAACTTCGACTCCACAGAACATCCCCAGCCCAGGTCTACTTGTTTGTTCATGAATTGCTGGAAGATTTGCTAAAATGGTGTGCCACTCAGAGTGTGACGCCGCCGGATCAGCTTGCTGATTACCACTGGAATCAGATTCTGACGCTAGACCTTCAAGACATTGAGGTATTGCTGGTCACTATGTTGACTGATATTGAAGAAAAATGGCACGGACGTATTCAGTCCAAAGATTTTGTGCGTGTACAAGAGATGATCGAATATATGGAACATCATTTGCATTTGAACATCGGGCTTCAGGAAATTGCGGATCATGTTCACATGAGCGTGTCCTCGGTGAGCAGTATGTTCAAGGAAGAAACAGGGACCACCGTTTACGATTATTTGACTGGATTACGCGTAAAAAAGGCATGCACATTACTATGTGAAACCCATTTGAAAATCGGAGAAATTGCAGAGCAGGTTGGATACCGAAATGAGAACAGCTTTATTCGGGCATTCCGCAAGCATAAGCAAGTGACCCCAGGGAAATTCAGACAAATCAGCAAATCTTCCAATGAATATGCAGATCGGTCAAAAGGTTGATACTTGGCGAAATAGAAGATAAATACGAAGATTAAGCGATAGCTGTAGCCCTCCACGTTGCGGTACATTGACTTCATGTAAACGCAAACAACAAGACCGAAAACGTTGGAGGTGAAAACGGGCGCATGACGGGCCCAGTTCATTTTTGAGAAGAGGAAACGTAATGAAGAAAAAGCCATGGCAAAAATATGTGCTGGTTGCGGCGGGAGTAGCTATGCTTTCTGCCTTGAGTATCAGTGAATATGTGGATCACCGCACCCTGCAGGATCACAGCCGTATATTTCCTACGAAGCCAATAACCCTTGTCGTTCCCTATGCAGCCGGAGGCGGTACAGATATTACCGCGAGAGCGTTGGCGAAAGCCGCCGAAAAGCATCTCGATCAGCCGATCATCGTCGTTAATCGAACGGGAGGAGGCGGTTCTGTCGGGCTGATGGAAGGGGCTGAGGCGCAGGCGGACGGTTATACCGTAACGTATCTGGTCGCTGAGCTGACTACGTTGCCTCATCTGGGACTGCTACCGCTCACCTATGAGCGATTTAAGCCGCTGCTTCAAACCAATATGGACCCTTCTGCCATTACGGTCCGGGCGGATGCACCATGGAAGACAGCGGAGGCATTTCTGGAGGATGCTGAGGCCCATCCCGGCAAACTCAAAATGGGGAATGCAGGCACAGGGAGCATATGGCACCTTGCTGCCGCAATGCTGGAACAGAAAAGTGGAGTCCGCTTTACCCATATCCCTTATGAGGGAGCAGGCCCAGCCGTCTCCGCTTTAATGAGCGGATTTGTGGATGCTGTACCCGTCAGTCCCGCAGAAGTGAAGAAATACGTGGACGAAGGGAAACTTCGCATACTGGCGATCCAGTCAGACACTATTTCGGAAGCGTTTCCAAAAGTGCCGACACTACAGCAAGCCACTGGGCTGCGTGTACATTTTATCGGCACTTGGAGAGGGCTGGCTGTGCCTAAGGATACACCGGATGCAGTTGCTCAAACGCTAACGGATGCACTGATCAAGGGAACGAAAGACGAGGAATTCAGGGAGGAAATGCGTAAGCATGGGTTGGGATTGCGTGTCCAGGATGCAGACGCATTCGCGCGACAACTGAAGGAGAGTCATGATACCTTCGCGAGACTGATTCCCGAGCTCGGTTTGAGCCGCAAGTGACACGGCCTTGTTTTTGCATTGGCAAAAACGAAAGGGTTGAACGAAGTTATGAAAATCAAACAAAACATTGATAAAATTCCAGGGGGCATTATGCTGGTGCCGCTGTTTATTGGCGCGCTTTTTCATACATTTACTCCATGGGCAGGCGACTATTTTGGATCTTTTACCAAGGGGCTGATGACAGGTACGGTACCCATTTTAGCAGTGTGGTTTTTTTGTATGGGGGCTTCTATAGATGTGCGAGCGACGGGTACTGTATTGCGTAAATCAGGAACGCTCGTATTGACTAAAATCGCGGTCGCGTGGGTAGTGGCGATCATTGCATCCAGATTGCTGCCTGTTGGGGGTGTAGAAAGTGGGCTATTTGCAGGTTTGTCGGTGCTGGCGCTGATCTCGGCTATGGATATGACGAACGGCGGGTTATACGCCTCCATTATGCAGCAGTATGGCTCCAAGGAAGAGGCGGGAGCATTTGTACTGATGTCACTGGAATCGGGTCCATTAGTGACCATGATTATTTTGGGTAGCACCGGACTGGCCGTTTTCGAACCGCAGACATTTGTGGGGGCGGTATTACCATTTTTGATCGGCTTTATGTTGGGCAATCTGGATCATGATTTCCGAAAGTATTTTGGGAACGCAACGCAAGCCTTAATTCCATTTTTCGGTTTTGCACTTGGTTGTTCCATTGACTTGAGTGTCATTGTCCAGACAGGTATGCTTGGTATTTTATTGGGTATTTTTGTCATTCTGGTTACAGGTATTCCACTAATTTTGGCGGACAAATATATCGGTGGTGGCAACGGTACAGCAGGAATCGCAGCTTCCAGTACAGCAGGTGCAGCAGTAGCGAACCCAGTCATTGTCGCCAATATCAAGCCTGAGTTCCTGCCTGTTGCGCAATCTGCAACGGCATTAGTTGCCGCTTCAGTCATTGTGACCTCGATTTTGGTACCTATTCTGACGGCATACTGGGCCAATTATATGAAGCGTAAGGAGAAATCCCGAGGAGCAGGGCCTGTAAATCCAGGGACGAATGTACCTAAATAAAGTTTGGATGATGATGGCTCAACTTATTATGGATCTTTCCATTACCCGGGAAATGCTTTTGCAGGTATACCTTCAATCCTAACATCACAAAACTTGTCCTAAAACACTTCTGCAAACATACATATATAAGCAGAGGAGCGTGATGGGATTGGAAAACAAGGTGCGCCGCTACTACCAGTTAAAGCAAAAGCAAAAAGAAATTGAAGGTGAACTGACTGATTTGCGTAATGACATTACCGCTCATTGTGCGCAGCAGGAGGTGTCAGATTGGGAAATTGGCAACTATCGGGTCAAGATTGTGCAGCAGCACCGTAAGGAATACGATCATACAAAGCTGTATGATTCACTGCCTGATCCGCAGCTATGGCGCTTGTTTTCCAAGCCGGATACGTCGAAGATTGCCAGTTTGCTTAAGCTCAAGGTCATCGCAGAGGAGCAAATAAAAGATGCTGTTTCTCTTAAAACGGTGACGCTATTGCAAGTGGATAAAAAATAAATAAAAAGAGCTGCCCCCGTTTTCGGAGCCAGCTCTTTTTATTGTCATTGTTACTAGTCTTCAACCCTCACGCTCTATAAGTTATTTATCTGACAAACTTTTTCCCACTCCTTTGAGAAAATGAATGCCAAATCCCATTGCACGGTTTACATCTGGATCATTCATCGCCTTCATAAGATCGCGCAGACGAGTCTTTTTATTCTGTTTTAGATGTTCATTGGCTTCGTTCAGGCCATTAGTAACGCTGTTTGTCAGCTTTTTCATCAGCTCGGGGTCTACCTCAGACAGCATTCCGGCTGCTCCCATGAGATTATTGATGATGTTCGTCACAGGCTTACGCGTCGCTTGTCCTACAGCGATTTTGGCGATGCTTTCTTTAGCCTTTAGCATAGACTGGGCTGCTTCGAGAAGACCACTATCGTGCAGCTCACGTACGATTTCAAGTGTCTTCTGCAGTGCCGCTCCATTGTCCGCCAGATCAGCAGTAAGCTGATCCAGCGATTGTTTTTGGCGTTCTTCTTCTGTCAAAACACGTTTTCTCACAATTGAAATAGGCTTAGCCACGGCTTGACCTCCTTATTTTTGATCCACCAAATCGACGTAACCGGGACGATTCCACTTGCGGTCCACTTCAACCCCATTTTGCGGATGACGCTTTTTGTAACGCGGATTGATACGTGGCAGTGGATTTTGACCGTCTACCTCCAAAATTTGCATCCGTACTTTGGCTTGTTTATAGGCCGGTGTGCGGGTGACCACATCGAACGCTCCTCCAGTTAACAGATTGACCGCACTATCATGGCTGGTAGAGTGCATCGGCACATAAATTTCAGTTCCTTGCACCCGGTCTGTCACCAGAACTCGTAGCTTGACCGCACCATAAGGGGATTCCAGTCGAACCAGCGATCCATTATGGATTCCGCGCTCCTCAGCCAATTCAGGTGACACTTCCACAAATACTTTTGGGAGTTTGAGCTGAATGCCTGCCGATTTGGTCGTCATATTTCCCTCATGAAACTGTTCGAGCAGTCGACCATTATTTAAGGTCAGATCGAATTCAACAGGGTACTCTTTTGGTGGTACATATTCGAAAAGTCCCAAACGCGCTTTTTTATCTGGAAAGTTAAAGCCGTTGGTGTGCAGCAGCGGTGTATTGCTACCATCCGGCGATCCCCAGTGGAAGCTGTTCCAGCCTTCCAATACGTCATAATTACATTGGGAGAAAAATGGAGTGAGCGACGCCATTTCCTCAAAAATTTCACTTGGATGGCTGTAATCCCAATCAAATCCCATATGCTTGGCAAATTGGCTGAAAATCCACCAATCCGGTTTACTGTCTCCCATAGGGCGGAGTGCTTCGTATAAACGCTGGACACGACGTTCAGTGTTCGTAAAGGTTCCGTCTTTTTCGAGTGAAGGTACGGCTGGCAAAATGACGTCAGCGAATTCAGCTGTCTTGCTCAGAAATACATCTTGAACGACAAGGAAATCCAAATTCGCCAGCATTTCTTGGGTATGGTTGGAGTCGGCATCCACCCATGCCATCTCTTCTCCAGCGATATACATCGCTTTGAGCTTACCTGTTTCAATGGCTTCTAGCATCTGAATGTTGTCCAGTCCGCGCTGACCTGGGATTTGTACACCGTAGGCCGCTTCAAACTTGGCACGAATGTCATCGTTCGTCACGGGCTGATAGCCCGGGAAAATATCCGGCATCGTACCCATATCGGCAGCACCCTGAACATTGTTATGTCCGCGAAGCGGATATGCGCCTGCACCCGGACGCATAAAGTTTCCAGTCACCAGCAGCAGATTGGCAATCGCAATCGAAGTGTAAGAGCCTGCGATGTTTTGCGTCACACCCATGCCCCAGCAAATGGCAGTGCCGTCGGCTTCGTGAATCATAGTCGCTACCTGAATCAGTGTCTCTTTGGAAATACCAGTTTCCTGTTCGGCAAAGTCCAGGGTGAATCGCTCTAGCAATTTCAAATATTCAGGATAGAAGTTTACATGCTCTTCAATGAATTTTGCATCATGCCAGTTTTGCCCAATGATGTATTTGGCTACAGCGGATAACCATACATAATCAGTACCTTGCTTCGGACGAATGAACAGATCAGCGCGTTCTGCCATTTCATGCTTGCGCAGGTCGACCGAGATTAACTTTTGACCGTGCAGCTTATGCGCACGTTTGATACGCGTAGCCAGCACGGGATGACCTTCTCCCGGCGCGCAACCGACCAGCATGACCAAACCTGCTTTGGCAATATCTTTAATCGTACCGCTGTCTCCACCGATGCCTCCGGTGTATTGCAGCCCCCATGACGCAGGAGATTGGCAATACCGTGAGCAATTATCGACGTTATTCGTTTGGAAGACCTGACGAGCCAACTTCTGCATCAAATAGTTTTCTTCATTGGTAAATTTGGACGAAGAAATAAAGCCGAGTGCTTCGCCACCGTAAGTTTCTTGAATAGCTCCCATTTTACTGGCCATCAGGCTCAGTGCTTCTTCCCAGGTTGCTTCCACAAATTCGTCACCTTGACGAATTAAAGGGGAGGTCAGACGCTGATCGCTGTTTACAAAATCCCAGCCGAATTTTCCTTTTACGCATGTCGAGATACCGTTAACAGGTCCCTCAGAGGTAGGTTGTACCTTCAAAATTTTGCGGCCTTTGGTCCAAACCTCAAAGCTGCAACCTACACCGCAAAACGTACAGACGGTTTTCGTTTTTTGCGTACGGGTTTCGCGCATCGCTGCTTCGGCTTCGGAAATAGCAAAAATCCCACTATAGCCCGGTTCCACTTCCTTTATTAAATCCACCATCGGATTTAATAAATCCTTGCTCATGCCACTCATGAAGCCTGCTTCTCCCAGCATAGATTTCTCCATCAAGGCATTACATGGACAGACGGTTACACACTGACCACAGCTAACGCAGGAGGATTCGTTAATCGCAACCCGGTCATCCCATATGACGCGAGGACGTTCAGCCTCCCAGTCGAGGGACAGCGTTTCATTAACCTGAAGGTTTTGGCATACCTCTACGCATTGGCCGCATGCAATACATTGATTGGGGTCATATCGGTAGAAGGGATGAGACATATCTACTTCTGTTGGGCCAACTTTCGGTTGATATGGATATTTTTGATGTTCAATTTCCATAAGCTCTGCTGTATTATGCAAAGTACAATTACCGTTGTTATTATCGCATACGGTGCAGTAGAGGAGATGATTTTCCAGCAATCGGTCCATAGCCTCGGTTTGAGCTGCTTTCGCGCGATCCGAATGTAAATGAATATTCATTCCATCCGAAGCCAATGTCGAGCAAGAACGCATAAGTTTTCCGTCCACTTCCACGATACATGTGTCACAGGTACGGATCGGATCGACCTCGGGAACGTAACACAGCTGGGGATGGGCGATATTGTTTTCGTTAATCACTTCAAGAATCGTTGCGCTGCTCTTCGTTTTCAGTTCCTGTCCGTTTAATGTAATTTTGATCGTACTATCAGTCACGGTTCAGGCTCCTTTCAGATTTTAAATTTAAAAATTAGGAATAAAAAAACTCCACCATAAACACAAGTGCTCATGTTCCAGCACTTGTGTTTATGGTGGAGTAGTGACCAAGCTCTAGGTCCTGGAGGCCAATCCGCCATTTGAATATGTATTAATAACAAACAGTACGCACCGTCTGTATATCAATAACTTCTGAATAACTTAGATATGTCATTTTCTGCATGTTATCTCGTGTAACTATAACGTAAAATTTAAGATAGTTCAACGGTACATTACTAATTTTTTAATTGATAATGATTATCGTTTGAGAAAACGAAAAATCATTGACAAACGTTCCAGGATTGCTAACAATAGGAATGTAGTCTATTTCTGAGCAATCGTAAATGGAGTGTACGTGGGAATCGCGTATATTTTATTTGTCGCAGCGCTTGTTAGTTTGATTTTTCTATATCGCATGATGTGGGATTCGTAAAATCCTGATGTAGATAAATTAACCGGCATTTAGCAGATTCTTCGATATTCATAAGCGAAGAAGTTGTTGTGATGCCGGTTTTTTGGTTCAGTATAAAATGAATGGAAATACCGTTCCGATTTAAAAGGGTAAAGAGTTTTATTAATGAAGACGGATTGAGGTGAACAGGATGGCGAACCGGAGCGACGATCAATGGAATCGTCCGTTACGGGACTTAAGAATATCCGTCATAGACCGATGTAATTTTCGGTGCCGATATTGTATGCCGGAAGAAATATTTGGCCATGACTATCCGTTTTTGCCAAAAGAAAAAATATTGACCTTTGAGGAAATCACACGCCTTTCCCGTATTTTTGTCTCGCTGGGCGTTACGAAGCTGCGTATTACTGGTGGTGAGCCGTTGCTGAGGAAAAATTTGTCCTCGCTTATTCATTCGCTAACTCAACTCGATGGGGTTGAAGATATTGCAATGACGACAAACGGCGTATTTTTGCCTAAATATGCTGCAGCACTGCGAGAGGCGGGACTGAAGAGAGTGACGGTTAGTCTGGATTCGCTCGATGATGATCGGTTCCGCCAAATGAACGGGGGCAGAAGCAGTGTAAAGGCGGTGCTGGATGGTATTGAGGCTGCGGATCAAGCAGGGATGCAGGTGAAAATAAATATGGTCGTGCAAAAGGGCTTTAACGATCAGGATATTGTACCCATGGCCGACTATTTCCAAAAGAAAAAGCATATTTTACGTTTTGTTGAGTTTATGGATGTAGGCAACACCAATGGCTGGAAATTAGATCAGGTCGTTTCCAAGCAGCAGATCATCGAAGTCATTCACGAGCATATGCCGTTAGAGCCTGTCGCACCCCAGTATAAAGGTGAGGTGGCGACGCGCTACAGGTATCAGGACAGAGACGGGGAAATCGGTATTATTTCGTCTGTTACGGACGCCTTCTGCTCCACATGTACACGAGCGAGAATTTCTGCTGAAGGCTCCTTGTACACGTGCCTGTTTGCCTCTCAAGGGTACAAGCTTCGCGCGATGCTACGTTCCGAACAGTCCGATGACGAGATTAGAGCTTACATTGAGCGTGTTTGGAGAGAACGTACCGATCGTTATTCAGAGGAACGACTGAATCATACACAGCAAGCAACGTCTAAAATTGAAATGTCACACATCGGCGGGTGAGCCGGAGAGCCAGCCTGTCAGAAATGAGGGAGTGGAGCACATGGAAAAGCCAGCTGAGGTGAAACGTGAGATTTTCCGTTATCGTGACGGTCAGATCAAGCGTTTTGAAGACACGGTGGTGACGGAGCATCCGGTGACCATCAAAATCAATCAGCAGGAATTTGCTACCATGGTTTGTACACCGGAGTATGTGGAGGATATGGCAGTAGGTTTTTTGGCCTCTGAAGGCGTCATTCAACGGTACGATGATATCGAAGATATTTGGGTTCAGGAAAAAGAAGGCTTTGTTCATATTAAAACCCGTCGAATGAATGAGTTTTATCAAAACTTTCATTCCAAACGGTACATTACCTCCTGTTGCGGAAAAAGTAGACAGGGCTTTTATTTTATAAATGATGCCAAAGTGGCAAAAAGAATGAATGACACCCATGTTACGCTGTCTTTTGACGATTGTTTCCGTTTGATGAATTTAATGCAAAACTCGGCACTTACGTTTCAGGAGACCGGTGGTGTTCATAATGCAGCGCTGTGCGATAAAAACGGGATGATCCTATCCAGAATAGATATCGGCCGACACAATGCGCTAGATAAAATCTATGGGCATTGCCTAAAACATGATATTGTATTACAAGACAAAATCATAGTATTCAGCGGACGCATTTCGTCTGAAATTTTGTTGAAGGTTGCGAAGATTGGCTGTGAAGTTGTTTTGTCCAAGTCAGCTCCCACAGAGCTTGCACTTGAGTTGGCTGAGGACCTGGGGATTACGACCGTTGGCTTTATACGCAGTCGTTCTCTGAATGTATATACGCATACCGAACGGATTGATGAACTAGTTGAATCTAAAATATAATATAATAATCTTCAATGTACACCGTCATAGTTAACCAGCATGGAATAAAACCTTTCGAGGTATTCATTCATGTTGGTTTTTCTTGGTACATATGTGGTGGGCAGTCACTGTACTGAAAAGGAGGGGATGTTAAATGAACTATCATATTCAAGTATTTGCTGGACTTGCGGAACAGATGGGAGGGCCTATAATTACGGTGCCTACTGAGCAAAAAACGATGACCGTTGCCGCATTAAAAGACTTGCTATCCGAGCGTTTCCCTGAATCAGCAGCTCAGTTGCAGGGTTCTTTTGTTGCCAGAAATCAAGCCTACGCCGCTCCTGAGGACCTCGTGAGTATACATGATGAGATTGCGATTATTCCTCCGGTTTCAGGAGGGTAGATTTTATTTAATAGGATAGGTGAATTCGATAGAATAGGTGCAAGGGGGCAGATCATATGCAATATCGTATTCAACTATTCGCAGATATGGCGGAGCAACTTGGTGATGTGATCACGGTAGAACTTTCACAGGAAGCGGTGACCATTGCAGACATTCGAAAAAGGCTGAATGAGCTGTACCCGGAAGTGGCTTCACAACTGCCAGGTTCTTTTTTTACCCATCATAAAAAGCTGGCTTCTCCAAATGAACTTGTGCTTCCATCAGATGCAATTGCTCTTCATCAGTCAGCATCCGGGATGGAGACGGTCGTTTCAAAATGTGGTTTATTTGCCATTACGTACGACCCGATTGATGCCGATGAAGTAACCTCAAAGGTACTCGACCCTTCTCATGGCGCCTCGCTGACCTTTAATGGTACGACTCGGGAATTTACGCAAGGTCAGCGAACGGTGTTGCTTGAATATGAGGCGTATGTCCCGATGGCCATGAACACGATGAAGCAGATTGGTGACGAAATTGCAGAACGTTGGCCTTCCACACGTACTGCGATTACACATCGGCTTGGCACGGTAAGAATTGGAGAGACGAGTGTGGTGATTGCTGTCTCAGCTGCACACCGCGATACTTGCTATGAAGCCAGCCGCCATGCCATTGAACGGTTAAAGCAAATCGTACCGATTTGGAAAAAGGAAGTGTGGGAGGACGGCTCAGAATGGAAGGGGCATCAGCTGGGTGGCTGGAACCCTCAAAGTACCCCAAAGCTTTCAAATAAGGGCGAGGACATCTAAGCTTTTAGCTTGTCTGATCAACTTGTAGCTATTCAATGGATAAGTATGGAGGCGTAAATCAACGATGTCAGAAATGGACAAGATCCAGAAAATAGAAGTTGCTGCACATGCGCATACGTCTCATGCCCGTTATTCTAGACAGGAATTATTCTCGAAAATTGGACCGACAGGCCAGCAAAATATCCGTAGTAAGCACGTGCTGATGGTGGGGGCCGGCGCACTGGGCACTGCCAATGCTGACATGCTGGTGCGAGCGGGCATCGGACGGCTGACGTTGGTAGACCGTGATTATGTAGACTGGAGTAATTTGCAGCGCCAACAGCTCTATGACGAAGCGGATGCCCGTAATCAGATCCCCAAGGCAGTGGCCGCGCAGAAGCGATTGCAGCAAACCAATTCGGACGTGGACATTCGTGCGCTAGTCCGGGACGTCTCGCTGGAGGAAATCGACGATATCGCAGCAGGGGTGGATCTCATCGTAGATGCCACTGACAATTTCGATACACGTTTGCTTATGAACGATTATGCGGTCAAGCACAGAATACCCTGGATTTACGGGGCATGTGTAGGTAGTTATGGGACAACCTTTACCATCGTGCCAGGGCAGACACCGTGCCTGCATTGCCTGCTCGGAACTGTACCGCTCGGCGGTGCAACCTGTGATACGGTCGGTGTGATTAGCCCGGCTGTACAGATGGTAGCGGCTTATCAAAGCGCCGAGGCATTGAAGCTGCTCACAGGGGACGATTCGGCTTTGCAAAATAAGCTGATTTCTTTCGATCTGTGGAACAATCAGCATCAGGCAATCCAAATCAGCGCCATGAAGAAAGCCGATTGTCCAACGTGTGGTGAGCACCCAGTGTATCCTTTTTTACAATCGGAGCATCAGGCTAAAACGGCTGTCTTGTGCGGACGAGATACGGTTCAAATCCGCCCGGCTTCGGGTGCTGTACGTGATCTGAATGAAGCGGCACGTTTGTTATCCCGTCAGGGGGGCAAAGTGGAGCATAATCCATACCTGGTATCCGTTGTTATCGGGACGCATCGAATCGTTCTTTTTCAGGATGGTCGCGTCTTAATTCATGGCACGAAGGACATCGCCGAGGCGAGATCAATTTATCACAAATATTTGGGTTGACCCAATAGATTCGACCCGTTATGAGATGTACAATGCTTCCTTATTTTCGCTATCTCATTTTGGAATTTATAGGATAGGGGAAGAACAAGTTGAAAAAGAAATTTGGGTACATATTCACGTTCGTTGGATTGTTGGCATGGGTTCTGGCTGGGTGTTCGTCTCCGGCTGCTGTACAATCGGCACAGTCCGCACCCAAGACAGAACTAGTCGTATCTGCCGCTGCAAGTCTTCAAGATAGTCTGAATACGCTCAAGGGCCAGTATGAGAAACAGCACCCAGATATCAAACTTACCTTTAACTACGCTTCATCTGGTACATTACAAAAACAAATTGAGCAAGGTGCACCTGTTGACGTATTTATTTCGGCAGGCATGAAGCAAATGAAGGCATTAACCGATGCTTCATTGGTGGAAAAGGATAACGTGCTGCTTCAAAATAAACTGGTTGTGGTTGTTCCGCAAGATAAGGCGAAAAGCACAGATAACAAAAGCATTACGCTCAATGACTTGATGGGTCCTTCTTTCCTGAAAGTGGCTGTTGGGGAGCCTACTACCGTTCCCGCCGGACAGTATTCTAAAGAATCGTTAACGAAGGCTGGACTATGGGACAAGCTGGAACCTAAGATGGTATTCGCCAAGGACGTAAGACAGGTATTAAATTATGTTGAAACAGGCAACGCCGATGCAGGACTCGTCTATCTAACGGATGCCAAATCATCCGATAAAACGGTCATAGCACTGGAAGTGCCCGAGGAATTGCATGCACCCATCCTGTATCCTGAAGGCATTGTAAAAGCAACCAAACACAGCCAGGAAGCAGGCGAGTTTCTTAATTTCCTACGGACAGATGAAGCTATGAGTGTGTTCAGTAAAGATGGATTTTCAGCCCCTACAGAAATGACGGGAAAATAGAATTCGCAGATAAAGGAGGGGGCCCGTTGGATTGGTCAGCTTTTCTTCCTCCGGTTATCGTATCTGTTAAAGTCGCTGTCGTCGCCAGCATCATCGTCTTTTTATTAGCTACTGTGGTAGCGCGGATGATGGCGAACTGCACGCCGCGGAGGGGAACCAGCGTGATCGAGACCGTCCTAATTCTTCCGCTCGTATTGCCGCCCACTGTTGTCGGCTTTATTTTGCTCATCTTGCTGGGAAGGAAAAGCTGGATTGGCACTGTCTTCGAAAGCCTGTTCCAGCAGACGATTGTATTTACGTGGGGATCTGCAGTGGTGGCGGCCGTAGTTGTTGCTTTTCCACTGGCTTACCGCACCATTAAAGCAGGTTTTGAAGCTGTAGACCCGGAGGTAGAGCAGGCTGCACGTGCGCAAGGTGCCAACGAATGGCAAGTGTTTCGCCACATTACGATGCCCCTTGCCTACCGACCCCTCATTTCAGGATACATTCTCGGATTTGCCCGAGGGTTAGGGGAATTTGGTGCTACGCTGATGCTCGCAGGTAATATTCCTGAACAGACCCAAACCCTGTCTACAGCGATTTACACCGCGTCCGAGGTCGGAAATATGACACTCTCTTGGAGCTGGGTAGCTGTTATCATTTTATTCTCTTTTATCATGTTGATGCTTTCTAATCGATTAGTAAAGGATTAGTCCGTTGGAGTAAGAACGTGCGTAGTTTGCCGATAGGGCAGTAGCGGCAACGTTAGCAGCTTTGATCACCAAGAAACCTTGCGATTACTAAAACGCAGGGTTTCTTGTTTCTTTCGACAGCGATTACGGTGAGCTCCTGGTCTTTGGTATGGCGCATAGGTTGCACTAATGGCCGATGCCAAAGAACAGATTTACTGGAATTAGGGTACAATTTACAAGAAAAACAAAAGGGGATGAGGAAGATGAAGAAATTCGGGCAAATGTTTCTGGTAGGTTTAGCCATGGTTTTCGGGCTTGGTCTGGTGACCGGAAATGTGCAACCTCCCGCTGCTTCCGCGGCTGGTACAGAATATTATGTGGCTACGAGCGGCAGCGACTCCAACGCTGGAACGAGCGACGCGCCGTGGAAGACGCTGCAGCACGCGGCCGACGTGGTTCCTGCGGGCAGCACGGTTTACGTCCGGGGCGGCGTGTACAAGCAGAAAGTAAAGATTACCCGCTCTGGCTCCGCTTCGCAGGGTCCCATTGTGTTCACCAACTATGGGACAGAGACCGCCATTATTGATGGCAGTGGACTTTCGGTCAGCGGGAACGAAGGGCTGATCGAACTGGCCGATGTCAATTACGTTACTGTTCAGGGGTTTGAAATCCGCAATTTTACCACTGCTTCCAAGAACGTGGTGCCTGTAGGTATTTATGTCCACGGTTCGGGCGGCTTCATTAATCTGTCCAACAATAAAATCCATGACATCAAAAACACGGTCACTCCGACCGGCAAAAATCGGCTGGGCCGGGATGCTCACGGTATCGCTGTTTACGGCACGAAAGCTCCGGCTTCGATTCACGATCTTACGATCAGCGGCAATGAGCTGTACAATCTCGTGCTGGGCTCCAGCGAATCGCTCGTTTTAAACGGCAACGTGGATGGCTTTGCGGTGACCGACAACCTCATTCACGATAATGACAACATCGGGATTGATTTGATCGGCTTTGAGGGCACCGCGCCGAATACGACTTACGATCAGGCGCGGAACGGGTTGGTGAAGGGCAATCGGGTGTATAATAATTCAGTTCAAAATAACCCATCTTACAAGAGCGATGACAACTCGGCCGGGGGCATTTATGTAGATGGGGGCAAGGACAGTATTATTGAGCAGAACTACAGCTACAACAACGATATCGGCGTCGAAATTGCCTCCGAGCACGCCGGTAAAGCCACCAGCAATATTACGGTCCGCAGCAACGTGATATATAACAACCGACTGACCGGCATTGCCATGGGCGGTTACAATGAGGAGCGTGGCTCCACGGTAAACTGCAAGATCGTGAACAATACACTATACAAGAACGATACATTTGAAGATGGAAGCGGCCAGTTTTTGGTTCAATATGATACGCGAAACAACGTGATCCAAAACAATATTTTCGTGGCCAGCTCCACGGATATGCTGATCTCCAATGGATACACCAAAAATTCCGGCAATGTTGTGGATTATAATTTATATTTTGCTCCGAGCGGCAGCTCGGAAGCGAATTGGATCTGGAAAAATAAGGAGTATACGGGTTTCTCCGCGTACAAATCGGGGACCGGCAACGATACGCATTCTCTATTTGCCGATCCTAAATTCGTGAGTGCCGCGAACAGCGACTTCCATTTGCAGTCTTCGTCACCTGCGATCGATGCCGGGAACACGGACCTTGCCATCATTGGAACACTGGATATCGACGGGAAGCCAAGAGTACAGGGAGTCGCTGTGAACATCGGTGCCTACGAGTAAGCCGTATATTTTATGACAAACAGTGCAACCGAAACGATGTGAGGCCACTGCTTGTACGTTTTTACAATGTTCCTTGCAATTAAAACACCTTCAAAGTGAAACCCCATGTCGTAAGATATGGAGATAACCTTGGAGGTGTTTTTGCGTTGGCAACAAGATTAAGCTATCTTCGGAAAGTAAAAATGGAAGTCATATAAATGAGATTAGAAAGTTGTTCCTGTTCGATAGGCTCCGATTAACATAGTTGTTGCACACCTTTGAACCATACGGATTTGATCGACAAAGTATCAGAGATGTTGGTTGTCGGATCACCGTTTACTAGTATAAGGTCAGCGAGCGAACCTTCGGCAATACAGCCGCGATCGTTAAGCCCAAAGCAACGGGCCGGTTTCGCGGTAGCCGACTGAAGCGCTTCTATGGGAGTAAATCCGGCCTCAACCAGCAATTGCATTTCATGATGAACGCTGGCTCCATGAGCAAGGCCGCCAAGATTGGGAACAGGAACGGGAGCGACATCCGTCCCGACCAGAATATCCACACCGGCACGGTGGAGATCCATCACATTTTTAAAGCTATTCTCCAAATTGCCTTGCGGGAAAGTATGGAAGCTTGATTTCAAAATATCGATCCATTCCGGACTTAATTTGGAATAAACACGTGAATCATTCGCCAATTCTGATGCTGGATTCCCCAGAATGGATGAGTTCAATACTAAGCACGGTATAACAAATGCGCCTGAATCCGCTATGGATTTCACCAACTCAGATGTGTATTCGGGCCTGTCGAGAAATAAGTGACCCAATCCGTCGACTCCAATATCGATGGCGGTTTGCGAAGAATGAGCCGTCAAGACGTGGGCTATGACTATTTTATCGAACTTATGGGCTTCTACCACAGCTGCTTTTAAAATCTCGTCGCTTAAAATAGGCAGTCCAGGGGCACCCAAGACCGTCCCTTCTTCAATCATGATTTTAATAAAGTCGGCGCCACTCTCCACTTGGGTATGCACATGTTTGATCGCTTCTTCCACTGTCGTCACTTGGGGCACTTTTTCGTGATCGTGAGCGTAAGCGGCTAGCATAGCTTCCCGGTCTTTCTTGGGTAACTTCTCCAATTCCTTTAATACGAACTCAGGAATTTCATCCTCATCCTGCAATAATTCATCCGGATGACCACCTGGAGCAGTGATCGCTGTGCCGGCGGAACGGACTTCAGCGGCATCATTCACGTTTTTCAACTGGATTTTGCGCCCTCTTTCTGTAAAACTGCCGTTCATTTCGAGTTCTGTCGTGACGCCGAATTTTAAAGCATCTCTTAACCCTCCGATTGAAGTGTGAACATGCGCATCAATCAAGCCGGGTAATAATGTCCCATTTTCCCCATCGATGATCGTTGCATGCGTCGGAAGGTCTCCGCCTACCGAAATAATAGTTTCCCCCTGGATGATAACATTTCTGGGCTCAATAACTTTTTCTCCATCGAAAATACGTACATTCGTAATCGCTGTAACTTTTTCTACCGTAGAGCTTTGAGTTACATTCTTCATGTCGTTCCTCCTTAGTGTTCATCTTCAAACAATTAGAATTCTAACTGTTAGTTATATAACTGTCAATAAACTGATTTTCATTTGACAAACAGTTTATAGATTTATATAGTTTATTTACTGACAATTAGACTTCTAATAATTTGAGGAGGTACGATGATGAAAACCCAACAGGATACGGTTTTTCTGGATTTGTTTCAGGTTATCGGTCTTAAGCTAAAGAAAAGAGCGGACGAGAGCATAAAAGAGTTGGGATTAAATGCTCAACAAGGAAAAATGATTAGATATATCTACGAGAATCAAGAAAATAATTTAATTCAGAAGGATCTTGCCGATCGGTTTCATCTGCGCGGAGCCAGCATTACAAGCATACTTCAAGGTCTTGAGCAAAAAGGATTCATCGAGCGCAAAATCCCGGCCAATAATGAACGGCAAAAAAATATTTATGTTTTACCAAAAGCCATTGAATTGATTGAAGCTTTTAGTGACTCTTTCCAAAAGGTGGAGGACGAAGTTGTTCAGGCCCTGACCGAAGAGGAGAAGCGAATTTTAGAGGGAATGTTAAATAAAATTAATGAACGCCTATAATTGCGTAAAATCATGTTCCAAAAATCACTTTCGCTAGTCTCTGTTTTATATGATAGGAATCGGTTATGATGGAAATAGTAATAGGGATTTTAGTAGATTTTAGGAGAGCGGTGCGATATGAGAAGGGAAACGGGTTTTAACGAAATTATTCGAAAAGTACGTAAAGAGCTATTTGGGAAAGGCCCGGAGCGCATACATACAACCTTTGTAGATAATATGGCCATCACGATGCTATATGGAAATTTAACCCCATCCGAAAAGTTTCTGGCACAAGAAGAATCCGGGAAAGAGATGGTGCATGCAGCCCGAACCAAAATGGTTCAAAAAATATATCCCACACACTTCAATAAAGAACTGGAGGATTACATGGATTCTCGGCTGCTGCACCTCTTTTCAGATATTAAAGTGGAGGAAGATATAGCCATATCCGTTTTTGTATTTGAAGATAATATTACTGCAAAATAAAAAAGAAAGCGGAACCGACATCGAATCCATATTGTTGGAGAGTTCGGCTTCACCCTCGATTTAATTAACGATGTCATAACCCAAGCGACCAACAGAAAAAAGACGGCAAGAAGCTGATTAAACCTTTGCTGTTCTCGGTCCTCCTGCACATACGAGGAGGGACTTTTCTTCAAGAAAAGCTTGGCTATCCGCACCCCATATCCCCTGTACTGCGTACGTAAATCACGGATCATGAAAGGAACCTACATAGTTTATGAAAAAAAATGATTTTGGAAATAGGATGAAGGAATATGAAAATGCCTATAGATTAAGCCTACCACGCCGTTTACCAGTAATCATCATAATTGATGGTGCGCATTTTCATACCTTTACGCGTGGGATGACGAAACCTTTTGATGAGAAACTAATTTTTGCATTATGGGAGACGTGTAAATATTTGGCCTATAACATTATGGGATGTAAATTGGTGTATCATCAGAGCGATGAAATCTCACTGCTTCTTACGAATGATGACAAATTAACGACGCAATCCTGGTTTGAAAATAATCTTCAAAAGATGGTGTCCATATCTGCCTCTCTAGCTACAGCCAAATTTAATGAGGAAATCCAAAAGGTTTACCCAGGTCAGCCTTTAGCCACTTTTGATGCGAGAGCTTGGGTTTTGCCTCAGGATGAGGTTACAAACTACTTCCTATGGAGACAACAAGATGCTACTAAAAACAGCATTTCTATGGTTGCTCAAGCCCATTTCAGGCATTCAGATCTAGAAGGATTGAACGGAAATCAGCTCCAAGACAAGCTTTTTGTGGAAAAAGGGCTAAACTGGAACGACCTTCCGGTCTGGCAAAAGCGGGGAATTTGCATTACCAAACAACAATACAACAAAGGCGAAGCCGTTAGAAGCAAGTGGGATGTTGATCATGAGACACCGATTTTTTCGCAGAATAGAGATTATATTAACCAATATGTATACTTGGACAAGGATGTGTAGATTTGGAGTGTGTTATTTTTATAGGAATTCAGGCTTCGGGCAAGTCGACTTTTTATAAAGAACAATTCTTCAAAACACATATGCGAATAAATCTGGATATGCTTAAAACACGAAATAGAGAAAATATTTACCTTCAGGCCTCCATCGAAGCAATGCAGCGCTTTGTTGTAGATAATACAAATGCCACTGTTATCGAACGGAAGAAATATATAGATGCTTGTAAAAATAAGGCGTTTAAAATTATTGGCTACTATTTTGAGCCCGATTTTGTAGAATCTATTAAACGTAATGAGCAACGTACAGGCAAAGAGTATATTCCTGAAATCGGTATTAAAAGTGTTATGCGTAAACTAGAGGTTCCGAGCTACGAAGAAGGATTTGATGAACTCTATAGCGTGATTTCCATGGAAGGAACGTTTCAGATTAGAAGGCTACCGGAAAACTATACAATATAGGGGGACTACCATGAACATACCTGAGAGATTCATCAAACGTTTTCCAGCATACGAGGACGTATTTGCCAGCGATCTTGAACATCATCGCAAGCATTTTCTGCCGATTTGCTCGATTAATCTTCAGTTCTTATTTCCAGAGCAGGACGAGTGGTTGCATTTTGTTTCCGTAAAAGAAATCTACGAAGGCTGTGTGGGTGAAAATACTCAGGACTTTCATACCTCATATACCAAGGAAGATATGCTGGGATTCGATGTAGTTGACGGCAAATACAAGTTCGAAGCAGACTGGAATTATTTTAGTCTTCATCAGAAGGAGCAATTGGAAGCTACCTATGAAGCGCTGAAATCAACCGGGGATAAAGCGTACCTACGTATGAAGAGAGAAGTCATGGCGTTGGGCGGACTGGAACAGGTGTATATGGATAATGAACAAGACTACCAAGCTCGCAAAGCGTTTTTCCTGGAAAATAATAAAATTTATCCATATTCCTCCTTTGGAGAGGCCAAAAAGTCTGTTGAAGAACTTACCCGTGATTTTGAGGAAAAGCAATCCAGTGGTTGGGGGCTGAGTTACCCTGAAGTTAACGGAATTTTAGATGATATCGCTTTTCAGTCTGACAAGGCTCAAAGTTACATCAAGGAATATGATGAATCTCTGGAAGAGATGCTCCAGTTCGAGCAAACCAATCTGCTTCATGTGCCTAAGCGTCCCAATGGTGAGACTTTTACCTATATCGGTTCCATTACCGGGTATTATTTTCAAGCGTGTGGGGCGGATACCGTCTATTTATTTTACGACCAAGAATTAAGTAAAGCGGTAATTTGCTTCGAATATTCATAAGTGTGGATTTTGCAAAATCCTGAAGTGAAAAAACTCCCATAATGGTCGTTTCAGGCTGTCGAGAAAGTCTCGACAGCCTATTTTATGTTAATTTTGTTTAAGACGACACCGCGTTAATGTTGTATAATATAGGTAACTATTGTA
>NZ_JAFICR010000017.1:0-125534 GCF_017833915.1 Paenibacillus sp. 1182
AGGGGTAACCCCCCTGCTTCTCCAGAGACCAGAGCATTATGATGTAAAAAAGAAACCCACGTCTCAAAATGACGGGGTTTCTCGACAATCTGAGAGCCTGATCTCAGGCTCTTTTTCTTCACTGCAATCTTGATCTACAACTGGAGTTCTACCCCTGTATAAGCCGCTTCCTGACCATTTACGAGCAACGCAATCCGATGCGTTCCCGCATAATGGCGACGAGTTGTCAGGTCTGCAAAACGGTGTGTCCGTGTACCTGTAAGATGGGTTCCTCCGGGGACCGTTTTGTCAGATAGCAAAAACAGTTTACGTGAAACTTGTCCTCTCGCCTTTACAAAGTCAATGCCGTACTCGATGCGGACTCGTACCGGGTCACCTTCACGAAGCTGAAGCGCGTAGCTCAACTCACAGCTATCACCAAGCTTTAGCACGGTAAGGTCTGTGGTGAAAGAGGCACCCGTGACCAACGGTCCCCCGTCTGTTTCATCCGCATAGCCGAACATTGCCATCACTTCGGGGATAGATTTGCGAATCAGGGTCCGGCAGCCATGACGCACAATCCAGTCGGTGTCAGGATGTGTCCCTTTCCACCGTTGAGCCGTAGCAATGACCACATCAGGATGATCCTTGGCAATATCGTTCAGGTTGTTGGCTACACTTTTACGTACATATAGTGATGGATCGGCTTTCAGTAATTCCAATACAGCCAATACTGGAGCAGGATCGCGCTTAAACACAGGCAACGCCTGTCCCCAGGGTAGCCGTGGACGGCAGCCTTCGCTGGCAAGACGACGAACGTGCTCACTTTGATGTCCCGCCCAGGTCGTCATTTGCTGCATCATCCGTTCCGGTTCACGCAGGAGGAAGGGTCTTACGGCGAACTCCGCAGAGGACCTAGATGTGAATCGCTCCAGCGCCTTCATGGACAGGTCCCAATCCCCTTCTCCCTGCCCATACACCTCCACAAAATCGGGGAAAAACAAGTACGGAAAACCACTGCAATGCTCATCTATATTAAAAAGAATACCCAGAGCTTCTTCATAATTACTGGGCAAAAATGCCCCTAATGTTAACGAAATACGCCGTATTCGTTCTTTCAGCTCCAGCTCATCCCATTTTTCATCCATCACTTGATGGATAAATCCGATGGTATCGAACGGCCTGTATGCAGACTGTACTTTTTCACCGAATTGTTGAAGAAAATTCTCCGTGTACATATTTTTTAAGGGCTCAGCCATTATATATCTCCTTTTGAATGAGGTTGAGAGAATTGTAGCAAGGCATACTAAAAATGCCAAGTCCTATGATGAGGACCTGACATTTTTACATCAACACAAGAAATCGATTTAACTTATAATTCGTGTTGGGCAAACCAATTGGTAATGCGTTGCAGTCGTTCCACGCGAAGCTGCGGGTGCCCTTTTCGTGAAAGCTCGTGACTTGAAGCTGGAAAACGGACAAATTGCGTAGGTTTCCCCAAGCGACGCAATGCTGTAAACAGCTGTTCTCCCTGCTCTATAGGGCATCGCAGATCCTGCTCCCCGTGCAATATGAGCAGCGGTGTGTTAATTTGCTGCACATAAGCCAGCGGAGATTGCCTCCACAAGAGCTCGCAATCCTCCCACGGATTCCCGCCGACTTCATCTTCAGTAAACGAGTACCCTATGTCGCTCACTCCATACATTGACAGCCAATTAGATATGGAGCGCTGGGTTACAGCTGCGCGGAAACGATCGGTATGGCCAACAATCCAGTTTGTCATAAAGCCACCATAGCTGCCCCCTGTTACACCCAGCCTTTCCGGATCAATGAATGGGAACTGGCGTATAGCCTCGTCCACTGCGCTCAGTAGATCAGTGTAATCGCGTCCGCCGTAATCTCTAAGGACGACATTGGTAAAAGACTGTCCGTACCCTCGGCTTCCTCCGGGATTCGTGTAGATGACTGTATATCCCTGAGCGGCCAGCAACTGAAATTCATGAAAAAAAGAATTGGAATACATGGCATGAGGGCCACCGTGTATCTCCAAAATGGCAGGATAGGATACTCCCTCCTTAAACCCAGCAGGCTTCATTACCCATCCCTGCACCCGTCGGCCATCCTCAACCTCCGTCCAAAAGCACTCAGGCACACTAATCTCAATCTCATCAAGCAAAGAATCATTTACTCGTGTCAGCCGTTCCTCAGTTCCTGAATGAATCGCAATCCGGAACAAATCGCCTGGTAAAGTTACATCGGTGGAAGCGGCAATGATATGCTGCTCATCCGATGTAAGCTCGAATTGGTAAATTTCTCGTTCTCCTTGCGTTAAAATTTTAAAAGTTCCATCAAGAGCAAACTGATATACGTGCACATTTCCTTCACGTGTAACCAGCGTGTACAGGGATTGACCGTCGGCACTAAAGCGTGGTGGTCCTATATGAAGATGTGAACGCATGTCGCTCATACCCGCATTACCAAGGTGAGCGTCAAGCATCTCACTAACGCATACTGCCGTCCCCCCACTGGAAGGAACCGTGTACAGTCGGGTCTGAGTAGCGCCTTTGGCATGTCGATCATGGCCGTAAAAGGCAATCGTTGAACCGTCGGGAGAATAAGCAGCACTCTCGATGTGCAGTTCAGTATAGGTCAGCTTAAGCGGTGCTGCGGCATCATCATTTGAAATCGCAGGAGTTATCGTAAACAAATCATTTAGTTCACGTAAATCCGTATCCTCTTTCGAATGTTCTGCTATTCTGGCGACGAATAAAATACGTTGAGCATCCGGTGACCACACAGGCTCTGCCGCATCATAAGCGCCGGAAGTCAGTTGAACTGTGTGCCCCGAAGTCACATCCGTTACATACAAGTGATCACGAGTATCATCCCACAGTCCATAGCCGTCGGATTTAGCTTTCGTTCGATTAACAACTCGTCCCTTAAGTTGCGCCTCCTGAGTTCCTTCATCGGATATCGGGCTTGACGGGTTCTCGGCCGTTTTAGCTACAAACGATATGCAGGTCCCATTAGGAGACCAGGCTAATGAACGAACGTTGTTCTCTACGTATGTAAGCTGTCGTGCCTCTCCCCCGCGTTCTGGAATAATCCATACCTGGCGCTTGCCGTCTGTTGTACGGAGAAAAGCTAGTTGTGATCCGTCGGGTGACCAGACAGGCATTTCATCTTTCGGTCCGTATGTAAAGGGTAATGCGCTAGCGCCATCGGACGATAATAGCCAAATTCCTGAGTTATAATCTGTCCGTTCTTTATTAATATACTGTTCTACGTAAGCGATTTCACCACTAATAGGATGAATAACTGGATCGCTAACCCAGTGAAGTCGATATAAATCCTCGGCTGTTATACAGCGCTTGGTCGTGCTAAATTGCGAGTCGCCCAAAAAAATCCCTCCTTATATCATCAGATTCCACATTTTCAAATTTTAATTAATCCGATTAATTTTATGTGATTATAATAATTATACAATTACGTTACTCTTTTAATTTATTTCTGTCAATTTGTCCAAAATTAAAAAGCCCCTCTCTCAGTCGCTATCGACCAGAAAATACCGTTATTTCGGTTAATTTCATGAGAGAGGGTAACGTTATTCATCAATCATAACTGAAAATTCATTCGCTCCAAGCCCCTTTCAGCGAACGAATCGGCTTCGTCTGTTCCGGTTGATCGGGTCTAATTTTGGTTGGCTGTCTCGGCTTCATTTTTTTCACGAATGTAAGTGGAGAATAATTCAGGATTCACCACTTTACGCAGTAAATGCATCGTCCCGTCCCCTGTTCCATGGTCAAAAGCATGGATACGTTCATATCCCCAACGCTCGTACATGGATAGCAAATAGGGATGCTTTTCTGCAGTCGCCAGTGTTACTGCAGGAGCTCCCACCTGATCACGTATAATCGTTTGCTCTACCCAATTCAACAATTTTTTCCCATATCCTTTGCCCTGGGTAGCCGGGTCTACAGCAAACCACATCACAAACGGTAGATCGGTTATAAAATTAAGGGCTCTATTTTTGAGATGGCTAACGGTAGCCTGAATGACACCGTCTACTTCCAGCACATAGCAATCATTATTTTTAATATTTTCTTGAATGAGAGCAACGTCTGCCTGAGCGGCAGGCCATCGAAGCCCCAACTGCCGAATTGTTTCATACGCCTCATACGTCACATACTGCAATCTTTCTGCGTCCTCTTGGAGTGCCAGACGATAGATTTCACTCATACTAACCCGCCTCCTTATAGTGTTTTTATAAAACGCGTGAACCACTATATAATTATTCCTATCTATTTAATCAGATATAAAAGTTAAAATAACTGTAGCATGCTCACCATCCAGCGACAAATTAATTTTTTCTATAACTCCATTTAAAATAACAATATCCCCTCGAAAGAGGGGCATTCGGTAAATCAAAGTCAACGCAAAAAAGCCCGAAAGCCGGGCTCCTTTACTTTCTTGACGAATAAAATGCTGTCCATGCCTCAGGCATTTTCAAACACAACATGTTTGCAGTGTTACTCCGCAGGGGCAGTAAAGCTGCGTTTGGCAAACTCGCTGTCCAGCATATAAAAGGCGTTGCTGTCTCTTTCAATGCGTTTAAGCTTCTGGATAACACTGTCGAACAGCGCTTCTTCCTCGACTTGCTCATCAATAAACCATTTCAAGAAATGGATCGTTGCATGCTCACGTGCATCGAGGGCCAAGTCAGCCAAATGATAAAATTTTTGCGTGTTTTGCTGCTCATGCTTGTAGCCATGCTCAAATACGTCCAGCATGGAATCGTAGCTGTTCTTGGGCTCTGGTAATGCAGCCAATGTAGCACGTCCTCTACGGTCATTAATGTATTTATACAGTTTCATGGCATGAAACCGTTCCTCCTCAGCTTGTACTAGGAAGAAGTTTGCAAACCCATCCAGACTTTCACTGGAGCAATAAGCAGCCATCGCCAGATATACGTGAGCGGAGTAAAATTCAAAGTTCATTTGCTCATTCAGAGCCTGTGCCAAATTGTCATTCATGTCTCAGGTCACCTCGGTCATGTATGTAATGATGTAACGATCATAGTGTACCACGAATCCGATCACAAAAAAACGGACGGAAATGAATCCAGTTCAGTGCTCTCACATTCCGCCCGCGATTTCCACACTCAGTTCGCAATCAAGGCTCCAGGCCCCAAACACGTTTGTCGTTTATATACAAAGGTGCTTTGTCCCAATCCGTATAAGAGGTCTTGGTAGAATCATAGGAAAAATCATCACTTTCGTTATAGTCGCTCCAGTCCGTCTTGTTCATGCGAATTTGAATATCTCCTGTATTTTCCCCTGCTGCCAGACTTCCCGCACCAGCTCCAAAGGAGATCTCCAGATAATAATCTGCACCTGTAACGGCCTTATCCAGTTTCACAAAACGTCCCTGAACGTTACTACTACCCAACTGTGCATAGTCACAATGGAATTCCTGTGACTTGTCGCCATCTACGGTATAGTAGTATCTCAGCTTAACATTTTTCAGTTCGACAGCCTCTTTACCCTTGTTTACAACACGGAACAGTGGCCGAATCTGGTTATCTCCCGGATTAGTGTCGCCCACGCGGTATTGGGCAATCACGTCTCCCGTTGCTGGAATGGGAGCTGCCGTAGGCTTAGCACTGACCTCGACAGAATCCGGGCTGGTTCCTAAAGAATTTGTTGCATTTGCTACATAATAATAAGTGGTTTCATTCAGCACTCCTGTATCCTTGTAAGTGCTGTCTGTTACCGTTGCTACTGTGGTATAAGGACCACCACTGGTTGTCGAGCGCTTGACCGTATAGCTATCGGCACCCGTCGCTTTGCTCCAAGTGAGTGTAACCTGAGCATCCCCTGCGTTTGCCTTCACATTTGCCGGAGCTTTGGGAGCTGTCGGCTCGGTTGGTCCACTACCGTTAATGAGACGGTCATACTCAGCATAAGCCGTTGCCATATCGACTTGGGACCAGAAACGGTGATACGTAAATTCTGGAGCACCTTTATCCCATTTTTTGGTCTGATTGTTCCAAGAAGTCGTGTATTTATCTTTAAGATAGGACCATTGCGGATCTTTAGTGATATTAGGCCGGATATCGCTATAGCTGGAATAGGTACCATTGCCGCCCTTGGACGGGTCAGAAGCGGTAGCGTCTGTGCCAGGGATCGTGTTGCCTTGTCCAGTCTTACCACTCCAGCCGTTCGGGATATACACTTCTTTAGTAAAATAACGATAATAATCCTCGCGAGCTTCCTTCGTTGTAATACCTATACCATCGTTATAACCCCATGCAGCATCAAGCAAAGCTTTAGACAGATCCTTAGCTTCCTTGCCTAACTCGGAATAGTCTCCTTTTTCAGCTTTCGTTCCAGCAGCAAAGAAAGTAAGTGCTTTAACATAGCTGCCCAGTACTCCGGCATCCTGCCCCGGATTCTTTGTTACCACATGGAGATTGGTATTCCCTTTATGATTGGCAAATCCGCTCCAGGTTTCAGGCTTTCCACTCCACTCCAGATTGCTCGGCAGCCAGAATTCGCCTTTAGCTGCTGTAGTAGCCACTTTCGGATTTTTGCCACCCAGAATACGCTTGCCTTGTGCATCCAAATAATATCCCTGCACGTCAGTCACAGGCCGTTCGTTGGCAAATACATAGTTCTTGGACCATGCGATCCAGTTTTCCGTCACTTGTTTAGCCATTTTAAACTGCTCGGACGAAGTATCCCCTTTCTTGGCTAAAATGTAGTACAGCTCGGCAACTCGCTCGACAGGCCAAGCCTGCATCCCGAACCAGTTATTCGACGGTGGATCGTTATATACAGGAGCCCCTGTATAAGCCATGCCATAAAAGGTACTTGTGCCAGATGGATAAGCCTTGTAGGCACCATCCCAGCTATTCGTCGCTCCGCCTGCAATGGCCCCCTCATCGGATTGCAGCCAAGTATAAAACTCCAGTTGGCGCTTCAGCGAGGTCGCCCAATCCTGTCCCGCCGTTGGTGAATTCGGTATTAATCCACCATCTTGGTTGGACAACGCATATGCTGCGACGACATTTTGGTAGCCCTGATGTGCATGGCTGGCACCAATACGCCAAGCCCAGTTGCCGCTTTGGCCAAGTCCGCCGCCCCAGGATGTATACCATGCCATCAGATAAAGACTGGCATCCTTGCCCGTACCAGCAATTGGACTTCCATTGGAAGCGCTTCCGGTTTTCTGGAAGTATTTATCGTACATGCCGTAACGCAAAAAGTCTCCCATCTTTTTGGCTTTATCCAAATATACGGAGTTGTCATATCCCAATTCCTTAGCCCAGTACATCGCTTGAACTGCCCGTGCATCTGCATCGGTGGCATTCGTGTAACGCCATTGCTGAGCCGGGGCATTATTTTCCTTGGTGAACAAGCTCATAAAGCCTTCATTAGGCTTGCCAAACTTTTGATTGTCTTGCGATGGATGTGGTACAACCTCCCAGACCGATTCCTGTTCCCCGCGCTGGAAGGTGTTTACATAGGCTGCTGTATGCGACGGATTCAGAAGATTTCCGAAACCGTACCAATTATCCACGTCCAACAACCAGTGCATCAGATAAGTCTGGTTGTTGCCATAGGTTGCCTTCAGCTCAGAGTCCAGTGGATCCTTGCCAGCACCATACTGACCACTTAGGCGGCTTGGGTACTGATCCGGCTGCGAATATTCTGCTGCATAAGTGGCGGGGCTGTTCGGGTTATAGTTACTCATTGTCGGTTGCTCTTCCTTACCGTCGCCTTCATTAACAGGAATGATATATTTCTCCATGTTGTCCCACGCGGATTCCAAATGCCCCCAATCCCCGGTATAATGACCATACAGTACTTCCAGCCACATCCAGTAGCTGTACGCTTCCGAAGTCGTTAAGTGTCCGTAATCCGGAGCCTCGCTCATGAGCGTTTCAACGGAATGATAAGGTATGCCTTCTTTTGAAAAGTATCCGCTAGCCGGATCCTTCAGCTGTTTATACAATTGTAGAAAGCGTGTCGATTCCGGTGTTGTAGCTGATGCACGGTCGGGTTCTGCCTGAAATAAGCCCAAGGTTAACGGAAGTACCAAAATAGCTGACATGACCATAGAGACAGATTTCCTGAACACGGATTTTCTGCTGATCACTTTGCATTCATCCTCTCCATTATCAATTTTGACTTTACACAAGATTTTATTCCGAAAAATGACAGCATAAAAAGACAGCACCATCACCTCACTTTCCCATAAAAAAGGTGGAGGACACGCTGTCTATTGCTCCAAATGCTTCGCATTGGCCCTGGAAAAAATATACCACACTAGGCGCCAAATGAGAGTCGAAAAATTATATATGTTTAGAGTTTCACAAGGAAAATTGACGAAATCAATTGGAATCGGTACTATTTCACAGGGAGGCGTTAAAACATGAAAATTTTGCTATTGCTTGGTTGTATCGTGATGTTTTTAGCCGTAGCGCTTGGAGCGTTCGGCGCACACGCATTGAAAAAGAGACTTTCCGCAGACATGATGAGCATATTCCAGACAGGAATTCAATATCAAATCGCTCATGGACTGGGTTTGCTGCTGCTTGGAGTTCTTGCTGACAGACTTGTCCATTCTTCTCTCATCGTAACCGCAGGCTGGGTTATGCTGGTGGGTATTCTCCTATTTTCCGGTAGTCTGTATGCCCTTAGTATATCCGGTGTGAAAAAGCTTGGAGCAATCACCCCCATTGGCGGGTTGGCTTTTTTGGCAAGCTGGGTCATTGTGATCGTGGCGGTTGTGCAGGGTTAAACAAGGGTAAAGAAACAGAGACTTGGAAAAGGAGGCGCTTCCAAGTCTCTCGAATTATTAACGTAGCATTCCTGAGTATTATGATAGAATACATTATTTCGTCTGCACTTGTTGCGCTTTCTGAGCGGCTATCCGGTGTCCTTCGATATAACGTCTGGATTCAGCCATCTCATGCTCCTGAGCAGCTTCCATAATAATATGAACCCCCGGCTTGTACTGCTCCAGCAGTTCCATGTAGAGGCCATAGTTCATGTCTCCAAAACCCGGCGGCACCGTCTCAATTTCACCCGACGATGACAAACGCCGGTCTTTGGCATGCGCAGCGATAATCCGGGGGCCCAGCAGTTGGAAAGCTTCCCGAATGATCTCATCCTGCTGCGCCATATTTTCCGTTTTCAGCAGATTACCAGGATCAATCACAACACCGATGTGTGAAGAGGGCACTTCCTCCAGAAAGGTAGCCAACTCTACGGCAGTTCCTACCAAGTGATCGTTTGCAGCTTCCAATCCTACGAATACGCCCCACTTCTCCGCTTCATCTGCTAATTCACGCACTACTTCCCTTACAACTCTCCAGTCACGTTCCGTATAGGCGGTACCATCCTCATTACGTCCCACTTCAGCTGCAACCATGGGTGCTCCTAACAGACCCGCATATCGGATCAGCTCTTTAAAGCGCTCTACATTTTCACGCAGCAATTCCTCATCCTGTACAAAAAAATGCAAATAGCACCCGAGCACCGATATGGAAACACCATGCTTACGAAATTCTTCTGCGATAGACAGTGCCAATCCCGGATTGAACTTACCCGGTTTATTAAAATCCACATCACTGATCGCTCTCCACGGAGCCAGCTGAACATGAGTAAAGCCCGCTGCGCCTACCTTTGCAGCCAATTCGCGATAAGGCAACTTGCCAAACAAATGTGCCAATACACCTACTGTCACTAAAATTCACCTCTTATTTTTATTTTTGTATGCTACTTGTTACCGTAATCTGCTCCAAGGTCTCATTGATGATGTGCGTAATCCGCTCCACTTCATCATGAATAAAAAAGTGTCCTCCCTCAAAGGTAAACATACGAAATTGCTGATCCGTATGCTGTGCCCATGCCTCTGCATCTTGTAAGGTCACCGTGTTATCGGTCATTCCCGTCAAAGCGGTGATAGGACAATGTAAAAGTGCGGCTTTAGCCGTGTACTTATACAACTCAACAGCTTTGAAATCCGCTCTTAACACGGGCATAAAATAGTCGTATAATTCCTGATTGTCAAAAATCGCTTCCGAAAGCTGACCGTACCGCTGCAAATGCGTCCTGAACTGATCTGCGGGCAGATCGTGTAACCACGAGGAATTTCTTGGGACATGCGGTGCCCGTCCACCCGAAACGAACAGATGAGCAGGCTTGCCATATCCACCGGCCACCAGCTTGTAGTACAGCTCGAATGAGATCATCGTCCCCATACTGTGGCCGTATATGGCATAAGGATTGCCGGGGGCTATCTCTTCGCTGATCTTGTGCATCAGATCCTCGCTCATCTCCTCAATGCTTTCCTTTAGCGGTTCCCCAGAACGAATACCCCTGCCCGCTAATTCCAGTGGAACAAGCTTAATCTGCGGAAGTAGCGACTTTTTCCATTTGAAGCTGACCGACGCCGATCCGCCTGCATATGGGATGAAAAATAATGTGATAGGTGCCATTCTTGCAACCTCCTGCCTTGCTAAGTTCTAACTTTTTCATTTTAGCATAAAAAGGTATATTTACCCATTTCAAATATTTTGCAAATCCCAGAAGAAAGGTTGAGAAAATCAAGCGCATTTTACATAAAGAGGGGAATATCTTCCTAAAGGAAGAACGGCTTCATGTTTGAATATAATCATGTATTGGGCCTTTTATTTTTTCAAATCGAGAGGAGTTCTGCGCCATGAAGTATGGTTTCTTCGATGATGTCAATCAAGAATATGTCATCCACACCCCTCAAACCCCTTATCCTTGGATTAATTATTTAGGTAATGAACGATTTTTTGGACTGATTTCCAATACAAGTGGCGGCTATGCATTTTACCGGGATGCTCGCTTACGTCGCTTAACACGTTACCGTTACAATAATATTCCTGTCGATAACGGTGGTCGTTATTTTTATATTTATGATGATGGGGATTATTGGACTCCAGGCTGGATGCCGGTCAAACGGGAGCTGGAGCAGTATGAATGCCGCCATGGACTTGGTTATACCTCAATTATGGGAGAACGCAACGGTATTCGAGCCACGCAGCTGGCTTTTGTACCCCTATCCTTTGACGGCGAGGTCCATCAGGTTAAGCTTCAGAACACATCATTACAAACCAAAAAGATCAAACTCTTTTCGTTCGTGGAATTTTGTCTGTGGAACGCCTATGACGATATGACCAACTACCAGCGCAACTTGAACACGGGCGAGGTTGAGATACAGGACTCTGTCATTTATCACAAAACGGAATACCGTGAACGCCGCAATCACTATGCTTTTTTCTCTGCTAATCGTCCGCTAGCGGGTTATGATACAGATCGTGAAGCTTTTCTGGGACTCTACAACGGATTAGATCAGCCTCAAACGGTCGCCGCTGGGCAAGCCTCGAACTCTATTGCCAGCGGATGGTCCCCTGTCGGATCACATTGCATTGAGATCACGCTGGAGCCAGGCAAAGAAACAAGCTGTAACTTTATACTCGGTTATGTGGAAAATCCCGAGGAAGAGAAATGGGAGTCCCACGGTGTTATTAATAAAAAACAGGCACATGCCATGATTGCGCAGTTTGCGGATGAAACCGATGTAAAACAAGCTTTGAGTGAACTCCGAGCCTATTGGTACAATCTGCTGTCCAAGTACACCCTTCAAAGCCACGACGACAAGCTGAACCGAATGGTAAACATATGGAACCCGTATCAATGCATGGTTACATTCAATATGTCACGTTCAGCTTCGTATTTTGAATCTGGTATCGGACGTGGTATGGGCTTCCGGGATTCAAATCAAGATTTGCTCGGTTTCGTCCACCAAATACCGGAGCGGGCACGGGAACGGATTATCGACATTGCCTCTACTCAATTTGAAAACGGCGGAGCTTATCATCAGTACCAACCGTTAACCAAAAAAGGAAACCACGAGGTTGGCGGTGGCTTTAACGACGATCCGTTATGGCTTATTGTCGGTACCGCAGCGTATATCAAAGAAACGGGAGACTTTGGCATACTGGACGAACAAGTGCCCTTTGACGGAAATGTAGAGCGTGCGGCTACGCTGTTTGAACATTTGAAGCGTTCTTTTTACCATGTAATAAATAATCTTGGTCCGCATGGTCTTCCACTCATTGGCCGAGCTGACTGGAACGATTGTCTGAATCTCAATTGTTTTTCCGCTACACCCGATGAGTCCTATCAGACAACACAGAATTTGGAGGGCCGAGTAGCTGAATCCGTGTTTATCGCCGGACTATTCGTATATACGGGACCGGATTTTATTGAGCTCTGCAAGCGCAGAGGTTTGGATGAAGAAGCGTCCACAGCTCAAGCCCATGTGGATCGTATGCGAGCAGCTACATTGGAGCATGGTTTTGATGGGGAATGGTTCTTACGTGCGTATGACCATTATGGAGACAAAATAGGAAGCAAGGATTGTGAGGAAGGTCAAATTTTCATTGAACCTCAAGGTTTCTGTGTCATGGCAGGAATTGGTGTTGAAGAAGGCTTGGCACATAAAGCTCTCGATTCTACACGTGATCGACTGGAAACTCCCTACGGCATCGTGCTGCAACATCCATCTTATTCCCGTTACTACATCAATCTGGGCGAAATCTCATCTTACCCTCCCGGGTATAAGGAAAATGCCGGTATTTTCTGCCACAATAACCCGTGGATTATGATGGCGGAAGCCGTAATAGGACGTGGAGATCGCGCTTTTGAGCTATATAGCAAAATTGCACCTGCCTATCTGGAGGACATCAGCGACATTCACCGCACCGAGCCGTATGTGTATGCACAAATGATTGCGGGCAAGGATGCTGTTCGTGAAGGCGAAGCCAAAAATTCCTGGCTGACGGGTACAGCGGCATGGAACTTTATAGCTATTACTCAATCCATCCTCGGTATCCAGCCGGAATGGGACGGTCTGCGTATTGACCCGTGCATTCCTACAGCCTGGGACGAATTCATAGTCACCCGCGTCTTCCGTGGCGATACCTACGTGATCCATATCACGAATCCACAGCATGTCTCCAAGGGTGTAGCTACGGTTACTGTAGACGGTACCCTCCTTACGAATAATATTCTGCCGGTTGCAGCGGACGGGGCTATCCACCAAGTAAAAGTGTTACTAGGCTAACAAGTTCATGGCCTTCAAAAAAATTAGCTTCAACTTCATCACATAGTATCTTATAATACGAGAATGGCTAAAGATACATTAAGTGTGGTGACATCATGAACAAGACAAAACGGCTTACTCAAACCATGGATTACAAAACAAAGCAAGCCCACTGGGTACGCAAAATGTTATTACTGTATTGGATGATTATAGCTGTACATTTTATCGTCCAGCTGGGCAGCTACTTATTTCTTGATTACGCCGCTTCGCCTTATGAATTTTACGTCGGAACCCTGATTGTTCCTACGCTAATCATGAGTGGTTCCAACTTACTGGCAGAGTTGGCTCATTTTAAATTTAACAGGTATTCTTTTGCGATCCTGTTTATGGCAAGCACCGTCATTTGCTGGATGATTATTCGCCTAAATTATGATATCCGGATTATTCCTGCGCTATGTTTGTTGCCTATTTTCTCTTCTATTCTGTTCTTCAATCGTCGCTTAATATGGCTTTCCTTTGTATTGCAAGTGGTCGTCTTTTTTCTGTTGCTGGCAGCAGATGGATCATTCCGCAGCTATTTGTCAGACTTTGATATTGTGGCGATTCCAACCTTTTTGATTATGTCCACCTTTCTTGCTCTCATTATTCAGGCCAGCGGCCGCGATTTGTTAGTGGATTTGTATAAAACAAAGCGTGCCCAACAGGAATTAATGATCAGTAATGCGATTATCAGCAAAATGTCAATGACTGATGGTTTGACAAAGCTGTACAATCATTTGTCCTTTCAAAACTTTTATGAAAAAGCACTCGAATATGCTGAACAAGGAGCGATCATCCATCTGGCGTTAGTGGATATTGATAATTTCAAGAAAATCAATGACAATTACGGACATCAGTTCGGTGATAAAATTTTGGAAGGCATCTCTCAAATCATTACAGAGCAAATTACAGCGAATGACATTCCGGCCCGCTATGGCGGTGAAGAATTTGCTATTTTGATGTTTGAGCATACTTCTGAGGAAGCCTATCAGATCGTTGAGAATATCCGGCGTGAAGTAGAGAATATGACCTTTCAGGAGAAAATGCAAATCGTTTCCGTAACCGTTAGCATTGGATTAAAAGGCTATACCGAGGATATGAACAAAGACAAAGATGTATTTTTCCAGGAGACAGACAACTATTTGTATCAAGCCAAGCGCTCCGGGAAAAACAAAATTGTTGCTCTTAATCATACCGCTTAATGTAAAAACGCTTCATTTGATGAGACTCCGGCTTGCCGGAGTTTTCTTGTATATAGAGCTCAAAATTTAATAGAGTTGACAACTCCATAAGTTGAAACTAAAATAGTTACATATGTATTGGTTATTTACTTACTAAAAATAAGTCTAAGGAGATGATTTTTGTATGCCAACCCTCGTTATTGTCGTTCACCCTGATCTTGCGGAATCTCGAATTAACAAAAGATGGGTGCAAGAACTCAAGAAACAATCCGGCGTGACCGTTCACAACCTGTATGAAGTATATCCGGATGAGCAAATCAATGTCGCCCAGGAGCAGGAACTGCTAGAGCAGCATGACCGTATCGTTCTGCAATTTCCTTTTTACTGGTACAGCACTCCTTCCCTACTGAAAAAATGGCTGGATAAGGTTCTAACCTACGGCTGGGCTTATGGGAGCGAAGGTGGCAAGCTACAGGGCAAAGAGTTGTTGATTGCCTTGTCTGCTGCCAGTGTTGAGGAAAACTATCAACATGACGGACGGAATAGGTATACGATCGAAGAGCTACTGAGACCTCTGGAAGCTACAGGCCATATGATTGGTGTCAAATTGCTCCCTTATTTCGTACAATATGGTGCTGCAGTACTGACCGATGAGCAACTAGACCAATCCGCACAAAAATACGCGCAAACAGTTATTTCTTAATTTTTTACTAGAAAGCCCCTTGGACGGCGCCTGTCATACCTGCTTTACAGCAGACGGCAGCTCCAACCAAGGGGCTTTACTGATTGATTACATCGTAACCAAGGTACTGGTTACCTGTGCCATGCTTTCTTTAATAATGTCGCAGCCCTTACGCAAGTTTTCCAAGCTTATCGTTAACGCTGGCATAATTTTAATTACTGTATCGTTACGCCCAGCACGCTCAACAATGAGTCCCCTACTAAAGCAGAGAGTCGTTACCTCCTTGGCGAACGCTTCTCCCAGATGAGATACATCAATCCCCCAGATCAATCCCATGCCGCGAATTTCAATAAGAGGATCTATGGATTGGATTTGTTCACGCAAGAACTGCTGAACAAAAGCCTCTTTTTCCTTCACTTGTGCTTCCAGCCCTACCGTATCTCTGAACTCAAGCGCCGCCTTTGCCCCGACGAAAGCAAGCTGATTTCCACGGAAGGTGCCGTTATGCTCACCTGGACTCCATATATCCAATTCTGGCTTGAGCAGCAATAGAGACATGGGCAAACCGTATCCACTGATCGACTTGGACAAAACAACCATATCAGGAACGATTCCCGCCCGCTCGAATGAGAAGAACGAACCAACTCGACCGCAACCGACTTGAATATCGTCCACAATAAGCAAAATATCATGATCATCGCACAACTGTCGCAAATCACGCAGCCATTCGGTATCTGCAATATGAATGCCGCCTTCAGCCTGTACCGTTTCCAAAATGATCGCGGCAGGCTTTTCCACACCTGAATGGGTGTCTGTTAAAAGCTGCTCCATATACAAAATGGTATCCATTCCGTTAAATGTGCTGTTATAAGGTATAAAGGTAACATTGTTCAGGGGAACCCCTGCGCTCTCTCGCATGGAGGTGTTGCTGGTAATCGATAAACTACCCAGCGACATTCCGTGGAACGCACCCATAAAGGCAAAAATACCATTTCTGTTTTTCACCTTGCGTGCAAGTTTCAGTGCTGCTTCCACCGCATTGGTTCCGGTCGGTCCGCAAAATTGCAGCTTATAATTCAAGCCCTTGGGCTGGAGAATACGCTCTGAAAAAGACTCCATAAACTCTTGCTTGGCCGTCGTGTACATATCCAGACCATGCATAATCCGATCGGATGTCAAATAATCCAATAACCGGTTTTTCATAAAATCATTATTATGCCCATAGTTCAAAGCCCCTGCCCCGGCAAAAAAGTCAATGTAACCCTTGCCTGTCTCCGTGTACAGTACATCGTTTTTAGCTTTGTTGAATACAACTGGAAAACTTCTGCAATAGGATCTTACATTGGACTCCAGCGCTTCGAATGTGTTCATGATCTCTCGTCCTCCCGCTGACCTGATTTTAAAAACATACAAGCATGGAAAGCAAAAAAAGTGTAAATATGTAATCTAAATGAGAAGACAGTCTGAATTCACAATGGGATATCCACACCAAAGAATCATGAGTACGATTACAAGAACAATTAAAGTACTAAAATTAAATACAGAGATAGCACATGAGAGTAGATTAGTAGAAGATTAAATAGTGGGTTTTTCTAAGAGGCCTATCAGAGGATGTCAACTCCTATGTAATAAAATACCATAATTTTCATTTAAGTCAATGCATGTTTCTGAGGTGTTTTGTTAAATTTTTGTAATTTATCATCAGCGGCTTGTAGTATATTGTTAAAATAAAACGAAAAATGTCGTATTATAGTGATAAATCTCAAAAATAGTACATTTCCATATCAAATAGATATACATCTGGACTAATTGTCCACAGGATTGTCACAACAAACCTGATCTTTTGACAGACTGTCCAAAGGAGTTTACTCTATCAACAGAACCTGTCAAAACTTGTTGTAAACATTGCAGTTATCCTAACTATTTGGCTCGAATTTGATAGAAAGATAAGGAAATATGATCATGTCTAATGTTTTGATTATTGAAGATGACAATATGCTGGGAGATACCCTTTCCTTGTATTTAACAGGAGAAGACTACAACGTTACTCGAGTGGAACAAGCGTCTGAGGGTATTGCAAGGCTTAAGGTCGTACAGCCCGATATTATTTTGCTGGATCTGCTGCTTCCAGATTTGGATGGCGTGAATCCCTGCCCACTGATACGCAAGCATACGGACGTCCCCATCATCGTGATTTCTACAGAAAACAACATATCAGAGCGCATTCGTACACTTACGTTGGGAGCAGATGATTATATTTGCAAGCCTTTTAGTATGCAAGAGCTAAAAGCACGGATGGAGGCTCTTTTTCGTCGTATTGAAATCACGCGCTTACAAGGAAGTGGCAGAGCACCTGAACCTGAAACGGGCATTACTTTGGATCTAGCGAGAAGAATGATTACCGTTAACGGACAAAATGTGGAGACAACATATTCAGAATTTGAGCTTATGAAGCTTTTTTATTTGAACCGAGGAATTGTATTCAGCAGGTATGCTTTAATTCAGGCTCTCCGTGGCACAGACTCCTTTATTAACGAGAGGGCCGTGGACGTACATATTAACCATTTACGCAGAAAAATCGAAAAAGACCCTAAGAAACCGCAATTGATTAAGACCATCTGGGGAATCGGCTACAAATTTATGCAATAACACGGTCAGCTCCAAGGAAGTGATGACTTGATTTGGTTAATATCCTTCTGAACCGCGCTCAGATGCTCTTTCCAGTCTGGATACAGTTCTCCTGTTGAGGTTTCATTGCTGCGCTTCAATGCCTTTTCCAGCTCTATAACCTTTGCCAGCAACTCAGGCGCGCACAGGTTCCCCGTTCCTCCCTTAAGCGAGTGGATTAATCGAAGAGCAGAAGATAACTGTCCATTGTCCATTTTTCTCACAACTCTTTTATCGAGATACTGGTATTCCTGTATCCATTTGTAAAGGGCAAATTGAAAAATATACACCTTGCCATCCATACCTGCTATCGACTGCTCAGCGTGAATACCATGTAAATCTTGCAGCCACGCTAAATTAATCCAGCTAGTTAACACTCTAGCAGCGGTCAGTTCATGGACAGGCTTGAGCAACACGGCATTAATACCGGCACGAAGACAAACTTCCTGTTCATGCTGCACAGCATCAGCGGTAAAAGCGATAATGGGAAGCCTGTTAAAAGCTTTGTTTCTCCGAATATGTCTCGCCGTCTCAAAACCATCCATCTCTGGCATATGCAAATCAAGCAGCACCATATCCCAGTAACGCAGTTCAAGTAACGCTATTAGTTCCCTTCCGTTCGTGACCATCGTTACCTCAAAGTTACGCTCTGCTAAAAACTCGGTAATCACCACCTGGTTAATTTCGTTATCCTCTGCTATGAGAATTTGATACTTTTGTGTTGTATCCCCTATCTCATTGCGGGAACTCATCGTCGCATGAGTCTCCAGAGTATTACCATCTGCAGGCACTGAATGTTCCTTCTTCCAGCAGAGAACCTCCAGCAGAGCGTTCCGGGTAACGGGCTTGGACAAAAAGGCATCCACACTATAATCCATGTCCCCTGCAGCTATTTTTTCCATCTGAAACACGGTTGTAAGTCCAATGATCTGAGTTATCTGCTTATCCAGCATTTGAAGCCATTGCCTCCGGGAGTCCAGTTCTCTCAAACCTTCCATCCCCATATCAATGATAACATAATCAAAATGCTCACCCTTTTGAAAAGCATCCACACTTTCTTGGAAGGATGAAATAGTGAATGTTTTTAATCCCAAGTCTTGCAGTAGTTCGTTCAAGCTGTATCTCACCAGTTCATGCTGCGCAACAATTAGGGCTTTGCCTTTGATTTGTTTTTCTATTCGTGTGCTTCCTGCATTCAATTCCCCAGTTTCCAGCTCGACATTAAAGTGAAATTGACTGTACTCTCCTAATCGGCTTTTCACCTCTACTTTCCCCCCCATAGCTTCAGCCAAATGCTTGCTAATGGCCAAACCCAGCCCAGAGCCCCCATATCTGCGGCTGGTTGCTGTACTCGCCTGGATAAAAGGGACGAATAGCTTGTCCATACACGTCTCGGAAATTCCTATGCCCGTATCTTCTACCATAAAAGAAACGCCTACTCGCCCTTCCTGCTGACTTAGCATTTTTACCTGTAACAATACATGTCCCTGATCCGTAAACTTGATGGCGTTGGTCAGAAGATTTGAAAGCACCTGCTCGATTCGAAGCGGGTCTCCCTTAAAGCTTTTCGGTAACGCCGGGTCCATTATAAATAGAACCTCTATTTCCTTATCTTCAAGTAAAGTTCCAACGGTATCTGCGAGATGCCGAAGCATTTTTTCCGGCTCGAATTCTACCTTTTCCAGTTCCAGACTGCCGGCTTCCATTTTGGAAAAGTCCAATACGTTACTGAGCATGGATGAAAGGGTACGAGAGGAAGCGAGAAGCTTGTGGAGGTAATCTCTTTGAACGGCAGTCAGTTCAGTCTTATTTAACAGCTTTGACAGACCGATGATTCCATTCAGCGGGGTGCGGATTTCGTGACTCATATGAGCCAAAAAAATGCTTTTCGCACGGTTAGCCTCGTCCACTTCCTTTCTCTTCTGCTCTGAGGCTTTACACTCCGTAATATCCAATGCGTGACCGATAACAGAGCTAGTAACCCCGTCCTCCATAACCGGATGTAAGGTAATGAGAGCCGAATATTCCCAAAACTCCAATTCAAATACGGTCCGATCACCGAACCAGGCCTGTTTGTAGTATTGGCAAAGCTGCTCCATCGTTTCAGAGGAAAGCTCCAAAATGTCCCCAAGACGCTTCACATGCTCCCTTTTATTGTAGTTGACTTGCATATTCAGACCCACGCGCTCCAGCAATTCACCTTCAAGCAGCCTATAATAAAATTCATTACCGCTTTTCTCTAGCTTGAAGGTAAAGCCAGGTTGAACACCTAGTAAATTCAGCAGATCACGGTCTTTGTTTAACAAACGTTGTCCATATGTATACTTAGCGGTGGTTAAAGTGTGCACAAACAGAGTCATGAACATTAGACCCATCCCTAACTCTAGCACGCAGGTCAACGGTGTTTTATCGCTTATGCCAAAACATAAGAACAAAATTCCCGCTCCTCCATAAAATACACCTGTGATCGCCTGACGAACAAGTTGACGCTGAAAAACCAAAACTAACAATAAAATCACGATAGCACATAGCACTAAATCTCGAACCAAGTGTCCACCCCCTATAATCTTCCATTTTTTTTAGAATATATCGAAAATACAAAAAACTCAGGACAGATTCCTTATGCCATAAGGCTTAAAGAACTGTCCCGAGCATTCATTGTACTATAGATTCCATAAGGTTCAAGCTCGTTTTAATATTTGAAACGACTGATCATCATCTTCAAATCAGCAGCCATCGTCGAAAGCAACTGTGCTGAAGCTGATATTTCCTCCATGGAAGCCAGTTGCTCTTGTGAGGAGGCAGCAACTTCCTCAGATGTGGCGGCATTACCGGTTGCAATCGTCGCCAGCTCGTTGGCTGTCGCTGCGATTTCTTGTACACTGGCTGATATTTGCTCTGCAATCGCAGCGACCTCCTCTACCTGAGGTGTTGTCTCTCGAATGCCTTCCATCGCATAACCCAGCTTGACAATGGTTGCTTTGGAAATCTGTAGTCCATCCTGCACCTCAGTCGTGACCCTGTCCATCGTCTTCACTGTTGTTTCGGTTTCATGCTGAATTTCGGCAATCAAGGTGGCAATCTGTGTGGCGGATGTCTGAGACTGCTCTGCCAGCTTACGCACCTCATCAGCAACGACGGCAAAGCCTTTTCCATGATCGCCCGCTCTGGCTGCCTCAATAGCTGCATTCAATGCCAACAGGTTTGTCTGATTGGAGATATCGCCGATAACCTTCGTAATTTCACCGATTTCATGAGAGCGGGCTTGCAAGGTTTGAATCATCTGGTTGGAACGCTCTACTGATTGATGAATGGAATTCATTTGCTCGCCTGTCTGCTCAACAGACTTTCGTCCTTCCTCGGCTTGCAAGGCAGATCGTTTGGCCAAATCAGCTACCGAAATCGATCGTTCAGCAATTTGGGTGATCCCTTGTGCAATTTCATCCAGGGCCACCGAATTATTTTCCAGCCCTGTAGTCTGCTTCTCTGCACCACTGGCAATTTCTTGTACAGCCTGGGACACCTGCTCACTTGCAGCACTGGTTTGTTCCGCGCTTATTGTCAGTTCATTGGAAGAAATTGTGACATGATCTGCACTGTTCCCTACGTTCTGAATGACAGATCGCAAGTTATTCTGCATATTTTGAAAAGCTACTCCTAATTCTCCGATCTCGTCCTCGCTCTTTACTTGAATGTCCTGTGTGAGATCTCCGGCGCTCACATTTACCGCTTGTTCTTTTAACTTTAAAATCGGTTTGATGATGGAACGGATCAGGAAATAAACAATGATAATACCAATCACAAGACAACCGACAATGGTTAGTAAAGTGCTGATCAAAATCGGTCCTGCTGCATCATCGACTTCAGACAAATACAGCGTTCCGCCTATCTTCCAGCCAGTCAGCTTGTTAGTCGCATAGTTCATATATTTGAGCTGGCCCTCATACTCATACTCGTATTCACCAGTATCACTCTGAAACATGCGTGATTCAATATCTGTAATTTTGGTACCTGGTTCCTTCGTCGGATGAACAATGTAAGTATGGTTATTGTCCAGCAATATGGCATAACCCTCATGACCTACTTTAATATTGTTCAACGTCTCTTTAATACCACTCATTTTCAGGTCAATGCCAATAACACCCGATCCATCTGACGTTGCCTTGGACACAGTAACCGTCATTTGCTTCGAGCTTGCCGAAAGATAAGGAGAACTAATTGCTGCCTTCGCTTGTTCCTTTATCGCTTTATCGTACCAAGGTCTGACTCGTGGATCATAATTATCTGGTAATTGCTTCTGTGGGTAGGTTGTAAATTTGCCGTCCTTCGTACCATAATAAATGGATTCTGTTTCAGGATGGAGTGCAATATATTGCTTAAAGAATTCTTCCAAATTCGCCGCTTGTTCCTCCGTCTCTACCCGATTGCCTTTTAGTCTTTCTGCAAAATAGTCTGCGTCATGTACCTTGGGTTCAATAGTACTATCAATAATAAAATTAGTGCGGACAATAGCCTGCTCGGCACTTTCTTCAATCTGGTTTCGAATCTGCTGACTCGCGCTTATAAACGACAAAGCCCCCACGATCATGGACGGTAAAATCAAAAATGCAATAAAGGCGACCATTAGCTTCGTTTTAAAATTTTTGCTGAGCTTCCTTGCGACTAGCCACTTTTTCCCCGATAACTTCTTCATTAATAAACATCTCCATTTCATTACCTGTATTTCCCAACCTATAGCGAACCTCTTCGTCTTGCCGATGACGACAATCACCCGACAGACTCTCTTTCACATTTTTCACATCTGCTGCTAAAACGCTTGGACATAAAAGATATAAACACGCTAGTTAAATAGGTATATGTACTTATTTTCGAAAACAGCAAGGCTGGTCGGAACCGGTTCTTTGATATAATATACCTAAAAAATATTAAAAAAAATGCAGTATAGATGTTAAGAAAGTGTTAGTTTCATCTCACTATACCTACCACTTAACATGAAAATAATCCCCCTGAAGGTAGCAAACATAGGGTCATTTTTGAAAATCGCCATATATTTTCTACTCCCAAGGGGATTAGGTTCGATCGCTTTATTCAGTTCTAATCCAACAACACCTTCAGATCTTCGAGCCTGGTAACAGGTGCCTGACAGGTAAAATGCTCACACACATATACGGCTGATTTGCCTTCCACAAGATCATAATCACGGATATAAGAAACTGTCTCTGCAATCTCCGACTGTCCTTCATCCTTCAAAATAACGACCGTATTCGGCCTGAACCCAGCTCGAACCGCCTGAATGAACTGTACGGTCTGCGGATCATCCCTGTGACCCACAATCACAATCTCCTTCGTCGTTCCCATCGCATACAACAACGCGCTGAGCAACGCGGAGTGGCCTGACGGGTAATGAGCAACCATACCGCCAAAAGCCTTAAACTGCTTGGCTGCATAGTTCTCCAATCCAGATTCACCCGTTAGCCGCGCAAGCCGCACAAAATTATAGGCCGCAATGCTGTTACCTGACGGAATGGCTCCGTCATCAATTTCTTTAGGCTTGGCAATGAGCTGCTCACTATCTGACCCATAAAAGAATAATCCGTCCCGTTCCTCATCCCAGAACAAATCGATCATATTTTGATTGAGCGTCAATGCCCGTTGCAGATATTGTACATCGAAGGTCGCCTGATATAGCTCGATCAAGCCCCACACATAAAAAGCATAATCATCCACATAACCGGGATAAGCTGCCTCGCCGTCCCGATAACGCGCCAACAGCCGTCCGTCCTCCTGTCTCAAATGGTTCCACAAAAACGTCTCCGCTTTCTGAGCTTGCTCTGTATATCTCGTGTCTCCAAAAGCTTGTCCTGCCTTCGCCAGTGCAGCAATCATCAATCCGTTCCACGAGGTCAAAATCTTGTCATCTTTGTGAGGATGAACCCGTTGTTCTCTGGCAGCAAACAGCTTGGCCCGTAGCTCACTAACCCGCTGCTCCAGTTCCTGCTCAGTCAAGTCATGCTTGATCCTATAGGCTTCCAGATTGATATCAATCAGGTTTGGAATGTTGTGACCTTCAAAATTGCCGTAAGGTGTAATCCCATACAAATCGTTGAAAAAGGCGGCATCCTTATCGCCTAGTACAGCCTTTACCTCAGAGTCGTCCCAGACATAGAATCTCCCCTCTTCTCCTTCGGAATCCGCATCCTCCGCCGAATAAAAGGCACCACCTGCATCCGTCATGTCCCTTGCGATATATGTAAAGATTTGTTCTGTAATCCGTCGGTACAGTTCCTTGCCTGTCACCTGCCAAGCCTCTGTATACGCGATGGCCAACAGAGCATTGTCATATAGCATTTTTTCAAAATGCGGCACCAACCACTTCTCATCCACGGAGTATCGTGAGAACCCCATGCCTATATGGTCGTAGATTCCGCCCCGGGACATCGCATCCAGCGTCTTCTCTGCCATTTCCAGTGCCTGTTGATTCCCCGTATGCTGTGCATATCGCAGCAAAAAAGACAGGTTATGCGGAGAAGGAAACTTGGGTGCTTCCCCGAAGCCGCCATATTCCTTATCGAAGGTGTGGCTGTATTCATGGAAAGCTTTAGTCAAGCTCTGTTCATCCAGTTCACCCCGATAACCCGCAAGCAAGTCCTGCCGCTCATGCTCGATCAGTACCTGCTCACTCAACTCCACCAGCTCTTCCGGCTGTTCTTTCCACCGGGTACCCACCTTGCCAAGCAGCTCCAACAGTCCGACACGGCCAAACTTCTGCTCCTTGGGCAAATACGTCCCCGCAAAAAAAGGTTTCTGATCCGGTGTCATCAATATCGTCAGTGGCCAGCCTCCATGCCCCGTCATCGTCTGGCAGATGGACATATAGATATGATCCACATCTGGACGTTCTTCACGATCCACCTTAATGGATACATAATCCCGGTTTAATACCTCAGCCACTTCTTCATCCTCGAAAGATTCTCTCCCCATTACATGGCACCAATGGCAAGTGGAATAGCCAACAGATAGGAAAATAGGCTTGTTATCACGTTTAGCCATTTCAAAAGCCTCATCTGACCAAGGGAACCAATTTACCGGATTGTGAGCATGCTGTAGCAAATACGGTGATTTTTCCTTGGATAGTCTATTCGGTTTGCTGCTCGTTGTCATGGGACATCACCACTTCCGTAGTTGAATTTTATACTTGGTACTATTTTACCCTAAATGGGTGGTAAAAGTCGGAAGAGATGAAAAAAGATAATGACTCTCAAGCATTATACTCATTAGAATTTATATCAAAGATCTCGAGAGCTTTCAGTAAGGCGTATTCACTTGTTCTGGCCCCTTCTTTGGAAAAATGTGCATCCGGAAACGCGGGCGACATATGATGGTACCCGGGAAAGACATGTAATTCGACTAAGACTCCATCAAAGGCCAATTGTTTTGCAAAAAACAAGGATTCATCAATGAATAAATCAATGGTACCTATATTTATATAAGTCGGTGGTAATCCGGCCAATGACTTAGCACGAGCCGGCACATAATACTCACATACCTCCTCCTGACCCGGTTCATCCCCCAATACAGATTTCCAGCCAAAATAATTACTTTGTTTTGTCCAAATAAACTCTCCTGCGTATGGGTGCTCTGGTGCGGTACTTGTGCGATCATCTAGCATTGGCCTCATTAATCTTAGATGATGGATTTCGAATTCCTTCTGATCACGAATGTACAAGGCTAGGCCAGCCGCCAAACCGCCGCCAGCGCTGCTGCCCCCTACGGCAACTTTCTGAGTATCTATCCCTAACTCTTCCGCATGTTCAATGCACCATTTTAGGCCCGAATAACAATCCTGTAACTGACTTGGCTGTACATGCTCTGGTGCTAGGCGATAGTACACGGATACGCAACAGAAACCATGTTGTGCCGCAAGAGATGCATTAGCAGGACGATCCACGACTGGACTTCCTAAGACCATCCCGCCTCCGTGTATCGAATAATATAGAGGCATCTTATGATGCTTTGATTGTTTGGGCTTAATGATTTCGATTTGAATATCTGGACCACTAAAATAACTTGGCACAGCCTTTTTTTCTAATGTAATAGGGAACATCTGCGTTACATCTATTTGTTGCATCATTTGAGATTGATTTTTACGTGCTTCCCTTAGTGTAGATTCGGTAAGATCGGTTGTTGGTATTAAATCAACTGCACTGATAATTTCTGGATCAATCAGATGTCTACTTCTACTTTTTTGCTCCCTCATAGTAATCTTTTCCTCACTTTCTTGTTTTAAAGACAATGAATCAATACATATTTCCCTTCAATTGTTGTTGTCGTTTATATTTATATTTTAAGTTTAAAATCAGCTTTATAAATGAAAACAACGAGTTAGAATCATTCTTGACATAAAAATTATAAAAAAATGGAATGCCAAAAAAGTATTTCGGAATCTGGCTGTGGGAATGCGAAGGCACATCAAACCTTTTACCAAACAAAAAGACGCGACCGGATTGGTCGTTCATAGCGATTATCCGGTCGCGTCTTAAGCTTATCACGTTATGTCCATCTACTTTTTATGTGAATAAACAATTTTCTTAATGGTTTCGGTAGAGAGGAAAAACTCATTAGCTAATTGCTCGATACTGCTTCTATTTTGAAAAGCATTTCTGATTGCGGCATTTCGCTGTTCTAGCAACCATCTCCCGCCACTCAAGCTTCCCCAATCCATATATTCCGTTTTTGGCTTAGGAATATACAGAGTCTCTCCTTGAACATATTTTTGGATTTCTATAATTAATTCTTGAGGTAAAACTTTGGAAGCATTCGTATATCTCAATTTTACTCGCCCCTTATTTTGATTTTTTAAAATAAGGTGCAAAGCCAAAAATATTAAAAAGCTTATTCAGCGTTAAAAATTGTTTCGCCCCATACAAAGTAACGCTTTCTTAATAATTGGCTTTGCATGAGTGTAAGAAGTCACAGACAATCCTAACAGATTCTCCATCAGTAGGCACCCCCTTTTACCTCGCAAGTATAGCATAACTTCTGCTCACCTGGGACCAGCTAAATGATATCAGCAAAAAGCAAGCGATTAAAAATTGAGCTGTTAGATAGCTGATTTTAAACACTAACCATGAATACGAACCACATAAATCCGTAGATTAAAGCAACTAGACCTACAATGCCCAACAAGCAAAAAAGTAAAAGCATAAGAACAAATTTTTTACCATCCATAACCGACTCCCCAATACTTTTTTCAGAGTGTGAGACACACTTTCTAACTTAGCTTCCGAATAAAAATTTGAAATTAAGTGCATTTATCCAGCTGAACAGGAGTCCTCGTTAGCCTAGGAGCGGCTTCTAGATGTTACTGATTTACACTTTCTGCTTGGTTAGCCTGTCTTGCGTTTATTTTTTTCATTGCAAATCTTGCTATTGGCTGAGCAACCAGTAGCTCAATCCAAAATGCTACACCAAAATTTCTAAACCAACTGTGGAAAAAGTTCTGATAAGGTTTGTTTGTCCTACGAATTTGGGTATCACTTTACCCACTAATGGTCTCGCAACCAATCTTACAAACAAAATAATGATAATGTATAATCAAGCATAAGACTCATAAAGGAGCATATGAACCAGATGAACAATTTTTTGAATGAATTTGAGGAAAGATTTAGGGCAGGATTTTTGGATGATCTTAAAAGCATACTGGAAGAAGTGAAGAATGAGAAAGTTTACACTTGTGCTTTTGGGACAGACAGCGATTTTGCCACTTTGTTTCTTGCTGTTAATACAGAGGAATCACTTGTTAGACATATCACAAACATGAAAGCCCAAGGGCTGTGCAACAGCAAGGAAGATGAAAATTATTATAGATGGGGATTTTGCGAATATCAATATGGTGATACAACACACCTCAATCATATTAGCAAATTTCTATATGCAACTGACAATGTGCTTGACTATAAAGATGAAATGATAAAAATTATGGCCAAGGTAGTTAAGGAAACTGACTACGTGCTTTTCAATCAATTTGGTCAAGCCAAAGAAGATATTATTTTTTTCGTGTCCATGACGGATGATGATATGGCCGAGGAATTCGAAGATCGGTCTGTAATTCAGATGACAAACGCCAAACTAGTTGATGGCTTCTTGCATCGTTATCAAAAGAAATACAGTTTGAAATATTACACTCATTTCGTTCAGGTAGATTGCTTTAATTCGCAATGTGCTTGTCCCATGCATCGATTGATTACGTATCCTTTTCATTTGGTTTATGCCCATTAGATACGAATAAACCTATTTCTCCTCTTGGTTCGAGTTGAAATAAGTTTATTTAAAGCTTTCATCCAGATGAACAGGAATTCTTACCATTCAACTTCATCAAATAATCGGAAAACCATCTTTTTTTCAAATTCATCTAAAGTTCTAAATCCAGATATTTCTTCTTTCTTTTCTCCAAGTTTTATCAAAGTCGCTATTGCTAGGTCTCCCACCTTATAATAACCTAATAGTTTATCTTGGGGTTCCCTTTTTAATGATAATTCACTTAATTTTTTTATCATTTTCTCTGTACGGAAGCCTTCTTTTCCTATCTGTGTCATTGCATGATATAAGACTATGGGGTTATTATCTTCTAACAAATTTTCTAATTCACCTATTTGAACCTTCCCCTTCCGCTATCTTCTTTAATATACTTCATTTTAATCCCAGATAAGAGCTATAAATTGGAATGACCGGGAACATGTTTTATCAGAAATAACCACTATGATGAGTTCCACATTTCTCTTCGCAAACTACGCCGCTATCATACTCATGCTATGGAAATCCGTTTGTTTTACTGAAGCGAGACTCCGGCGCAGCTTATGATTAACGATTCCGATTACCACGTCCGGCTCCATTACATCCTGATGGGAGAGCATAACCAATGTTGCAATATCCCCCCTATGATATGCCGCTGTCAACGTTCTCAGAAAAGTTTTCGAGTTTTCACTTTCCGGTAAGGATAACTCTCCTTTGAGGAGATCCTCCTTGACTGCTTCAAGCGATTTTCGTGCCCGATGAAGTGCAGCTTTTATCGCTCCCTCTGTTGTGCCCAGTATATCGGATGTTTCACTAATCGAAAATGCGAACACATCTCGCAGCAAAAAGACAGTTCTCTGAAGCGGTGATAGATGATTCATTAAGGACTGCAACGCTATCTCAATTTCAACAGTTCCATGATCCGGTTCAGTCACTTTCGCTTGTTCCCTGTTCAATATCCGAGTAAAGACTGCTTTTCTCCGTATCTCATCAATCCAGGTGTTCTTCGCAATCCGCAGCAAAAGCGCTTTGGGGTTTGTATGTTCGAAATTGTTTAACTTTCCTAATGCTTTTACCCAAGTATCCTGAGCCAATTCTTCCGCATCCCAATTTGATTTCGTAAGCGACAGACAGTAACGCTTCAGGACTGCCTGTAATTCCTCCAAGTTCTCGATGTTTATTGTATTATCTGTCATTTGTATAGAATCATCTATGCGCACAGGTCCTCTCCTCCACGGTCTTATTCTGCCCTTTCCTAGAGCAAAGCCTTTTGTTACCTCCAATGTAAACGAACAAGTGGTTGTAAAAGTTACACCATTTACGCAAATCGTTTTCCCATTGAAACCTCCGTATCTTTTTACGGCCTCGGTTCGTTTACAAGGAGAAATCAACTGAAAACAGGAAATTGGGGGTATCAAAATGAGTGTTTATGTTCCTTATGTTGTTGAGCAAACTGCTCAAGGTGAAAGATCGTACGATATCTATTCCAGACTATTAAAGGATCGTATTGTGTTTGTCGGGGCAGCCATCGATGATCATTTGGCTAACAGTATTATTGCTCAATTATTGTTCCTGGCGGCAGAAGATCCGGAAAAAGAAATTTACATGTATATCAACAGCCCGGGTGGCTCTACTTCCGCAGGATTTGCCATTTATGATACGATGCAGTACATCAAACCCAATGTACACACGATATGTACGGGATTCGCTGCTTCGTTTGGCGCGATCCTGTTGCTAGCGGGCGCCAAAGGGAAACGTTCGGCGTTGCCGAACAGTGAAATCATGATCCATCAGCCGCACGGCGGCGCACAAGGTCAGGCCAGCGATATTGCGATCAGCGCAAAACGAATTTTATGGACTCGTGAAAAGGCAACCCGTATCACAGCTGAACGGACCGGACAATCTTTTGAAAAAGTCGAAAAAGATATGGACCGGGATTTTTACATGTCCGCTCAGGAGGCACTGGAATATGGTGTTATTGATCAGGTGATCACTTCTTTATAGAGTGCTCAAACCCTAATGATCCGCAAGGAACTTTAAGAAAATATGAGGTGATATCATGTTAGCAAGTTTACAAGGTAAGGAAGTAACTATTCATTTTATAGATGGGGCAAATGTATGCGACGGGATATTGGATCAGATTGACGACAAGTTCGTTAAATATCTTACGCAATATCAGACGCTTGTTATTCCTATCACATCTATTCGCACCGTATCCATTGACATTAAGGAACGGCAACGCCATAGAGTTGGATTCGCCCCTTGAACCTATTTTAGTATGGGTGTCAATTACATTGTACGGAGGCCCGATATTATGAAAATTTCACAGGGAGTAGAAATGCTTCAGCTAAGACGTGTCGTTCGACAAACTAAAAGCTGTGATTTTGACGCATCATGATGTCGATCATATAGGTTGTCTTCCTGAGATTTTGCAGGAGTGTGGCGATCATATTAAAGTCTATGCACACGAACTGGATAAGCCGTATATTCAGGGGGAACTCCCACTTTTAAAAGATAGTCACCTTGTGCATCGCCCGAAGGGCAAAGTGGACGATACCTTAATAGATGGTCAGGAACTGCCGTTTTGCGGCAGGATTCGCGTCATCCATACGCCTGGGCATACTCCTGGTCATATCAGTCTTTATTTAAGGCAAAGTAAGACTCTTATTGCCGGGGATTCGATGTACAGTGTAAACGGGGTTCTCGGGGGAATTCATGTCCCGACCACACTGGATATGGATGCAGCTCGTCTCTCATTGAAAAAGTATTTAGATCTCGACATTGCATCCGTAGTTTGTTATCACGGGGGATTAAGTAATGTACATGTGAATGATCAGATATTAGGACTTAGTGGCGAGTTAATTTATAGCGAATTGAAGCAACCCCGTAAATGACCGGGGTTGCTTTTATAATGTTCATATGAATTGTATCTAATGCCCACACTTTATTGATAGACACGCACGTAATCGACTAGCATTTGGGACGGGAACTGCGTCGAGTTATTGGGAGCACCAGGCCAGTTTCCGCCGACCGCTAGGTTCAGGAGAATAAAGAACGGCTGCTGAAATTCTTCGGTGTTCCCGGTTCCGTTCTCTATATAAAATTCATTGAACTGCTGTCCGTCGACAAACCAGCGGATATACTTGGAGTCCCACTCGATGCTATACACATGGTATTGGGAAAAATCCAGATTGCCCGATACCCGCCCGAAGTCAGCGTGGCCTCCCGCATCCCAATGCACAGTACCATTCACAGAAGGATTGTTGTTTACACGTTCCATAATGTCGATTTCTCCGCATTTCGGCCAACCTACCGAGCTGATGTTGCTGCCTAACATCCAGAAAGCTGGCCATATCCCTTGACCGGACGGTAACTTGATGCGCGCTTCTACTTTCCCATAAGTAAATTTTTTCAAGTCTTGAGTTTTGATCCGGGCAGAGGTGTAATTCATTCCGCCGTAAGCTTCTTTTTGTGCCGTAATCACCAGATTGCCTCCGGTAACCTGCAAATTCTGCGTACGGTTGGTATAGTACTGCAGTTCATTGTTTCCCCATCCGCCGCTTCCGGTACCGATTTCAGGGGTCCAATTGGACCGGTTTAACGAAGTTCCATTAAATTCGTCGCTCCACACAAGATTCGAGTTCGGTGCTGCGCTTGCATGCATTGCTGGAAGCAGAACGATTAGGAGACTGAGCAGCGCAACCGCACATAATCCTTTTCTTAGCATTAGTTCCCTCCTCAATAATAATAATCCAAGTTCTTAGACACTTCAGAAAATAAGCCTTCAAGCGGTATTGACGATTGAAAGGGGGATCACCTCTATTTATATTTTTCTTCTTGGACAGCTCATAAATTAGAATCGTAGATAGACGATTGAAAAAGTATACCGCTCAAGCAGGAGTATAATGGAAACAAAATCCATATTCAACCTATATTTAAGGTTTTTTCTTAAAAATAACTTTCTCATATAGATAAAGCCGGTCTTTATAAATCAATAAGAAATTTAACTGCCATTAAAACAAACGTAGTAGCACGTATCGCACCGGACGCGGTGTAGCCCCGTCGGTCATCTACGATTACCAGAAGACACGTGGCGGCGAGCATCCACAAATCTTCTTATCCGGAGGAAACCTTCCCCCTCAATTCCGTACAACTCATAGCGATGTCGCCACTTCACTAAGGTGGTAACGCTGTGTTATGTTTTTTTGCTACTTCCACACGGCTGCTCTGTCCTGCTTTTAACTCCTGTATGATGGCTAGTTTCTCAATCGCATTGTATTCGTTTTTCTTAGACAAAATAAAACTCCCCTTCAAGCAGCGGTTTATTTATTAAACCTGTCTACTTGAAGGGGAGCATATCAAAATCGGTACTCTGTTCCGTAATTTATAATAGCGAGGTTACGAACTTCACCTCCGGAAAGCGGTTATCCGGTCCTTTCATTAAGATTCCGCCTTGATTTTTCAGATACCTATCGAAGAAATCCAGCATATAGGCATTGATAACGGAGTTCGCTCTTTCGGGCGCAATCTTTCCTGTAATGCCCAGCATTTTGAAAATCGGAGAAATGAACTGTACGTCGGTAAAATTCAAATGCTCCGTATTTTCGATATAGAGGACTTGTCCTCCTTCGTCGACCGTTTCGCGCATCCGTTCAAGCTCCAACTTTTTATCTTCCGTTACTTGATCCTCCCACTCTCTTGTTGATCCCATACGGTTAAGCTCTGCATCCGTGTAGACCCGGTTATCCATCACCATTTTCAATTTTTCGAAATAGCTTTCCGAGTTGATGAACAAAAACGGCTTTCGTAGACCCTCTCTGTCACGCAGTCGATAAAGCCCTCCATCAAGGTCTATTCCAGCCGTGATTCGCGGATCATAAGAAGCGTCATAGGCCGTCGCTCCGCCGATGGAATGACCGAACGTCCCGACATGACCGAGATCAATCCTCCCTTTTAGATGACTTGGAATCAACCCCGATTGGATGAGCTCGAATTGGTCCAACGCAAACGCCACATCGCCGGTTAAAACTTTTCCCAACTTGTCGCGATTTCCTCTACTCGTCTGGTAATCATGGTCGGGCGAGAATAAGTCGTTGGTTGTGCTGGTCGTGATTCGCCCGTCCGGAAACTCGGTTGCAAATGTATTGTAGGTATGGTCGATCACTGCCACGATATATCCATGACTCGCGAGATTTTCGGCTTGCGACGTGTGAAGAAACCTGGAAGAGCCGTTGCCGGGATTCGCAAGGATCAGCGGGTATGAAGTCTGTGCCGAAGAGACTTCGGCCCCCGAATAAGCATGACTGGATACGTACTTCAGGTGTTGAAACGTAAACTCGGGAAGGCCATAGTTCGCGGCCATATAACGTAAAATCTGGGTATCGGGAATAAAGGGAGCGTACTTGCCGGTGCTAGCTTGAGCCGGATACCAGACCTGAACCATCAATTCTCTCTTACCCTCTCTGGCTTCGTCGAAAATCTCTTCCCTATTTGTATCCACGAAATGAAAAGTTTGCGTTCCTACCTTAAATTCGCCTGTCGGTTCAGGTAGTTTAAATACAGGAAAAGCATACATGAGACCCGCTGTTGCGACCAGCATTATTGCTATAGCGGTATAAGCTGAACCCAACATGAATCGTGGGATTTTTTTGGGACCGTTTTTTTTAAAATAGCTATAACCTGAAATGGCTAAAAAAATGATCGTTATGCAATATGGGAATAATAGCTGAACTCTGTATCCTTCCACCGTCCAATGAATGACCAGTAAAAGTGTGGCAATCCCGCTTGCAACGAATACTGGAATTCTACGCCGTCCTTTTTTTAATAGTACGGTTAATACAAATAAGCCGATGTTTGACAATAAAAGCAACAGTTCAAACAGCCTCATCTCGATTCTCCTTTTAAAAAATTTCTATTTTCGTTTGTTCTAATCTTATCCTGCCAGGCTGGCCTAAGCTATCGATTTGCCTTACATCTACCTAACAATTTTGTAATTCGATCTTGCGGTATTGGAAGACTCGTAAAACCAAGGATGAATCAGTAAATACCAATAAGTATGTGGTTAATACATCACAGACTTATAACGACTATGGTAGTATCACAAGCACTGTTGACGTGTTGGGTGTACCAACAACGTACACCTATGATGCAACGTTGCATTTACTTGTTGGTGTCTCGAAACCAATTTCTGTGACTCAAACACAATATACGGAATATGTACGTGATGCAGTTCACGGCAATGTGACAAAAATTCGTGTTCGTGAAGTCCGATATTATGGAAATTTCACAGGGAGTAGAAAATGCTTCAGCTAAGACGTGTCGTTCGGCCAACTAAAAGCTGTGATTTTGACGCATCAGGATGTCGATCATATAGGTTGTCTTCCTGAGATTTTGCAGGAGTGTGGCAATCATATCAAAGTCTATGCACACGAACTAGATAAGCCGTATATTCAGGGGGATATCCCCCTTTTAAAAGATAGTCACCTTGAGATCCCTCGAAAGGCAAAGTAAGACTCTTATTGCCGGGGATTCGATGTACAGTGTAAACGGGATTCTGGGGGGGGATTCATGTCCCGACCACACCGGATGTGGGTGCAGCTCGTCTCTCATTGAAAAAGTATTTAGATCTCGACATTACATCCGTAGCTTGTTATCACGGGGGATTAAGTAATGTACATGTGAATGATCAGATATTAGGACTTACCCAAGGATTATAAAGTTAAAGTTCCAGCAAGCTACCTTTTCGTGAAACGATGTTGTTAGCGTAGAAGAATTGAACCAGTGCTTCAATTCTCCTACTGTTTCCTCCCTTCAACCCCTTCTTTAAAGTTTATTTCTGCAACCCATTGATGATTTATCAGTCATAAAAACATCACTCCACGCGTGCTAACTTGTATATAGATCAGACTTTAACTGATTAAAAATGTATTCTTGCATTTGATCTAAAAGAAGAATGATGTTAGTATCTTTGCCATTTTTCAAAACCCACTGAATAGACGTCATTGAGTTAGCAGCATATAGTTCAGCTAAATACTCCAATGCGATCGAAGTTGAAGAATTCTGTTGCTTTAAATAATCTAAACAAGTCCGAAACAAAATTTGTTCAAATTCTTTACGTAAATCGGCGGATATTTCATGAACGGTTAACAATGTTGAAATTTCCATCTTATTTTTAATCATTTGATCGGTTACAAGTTCTATGGCGTTTGCCACCTTGCCATCTTCCATGGAATCAAAACGCTGCTCAATTTCAACTTTAAAATCAGAAGCATACTGTTTAACTATCTTTTCTAGCAAGTCGTACTTATCCAAATAATGACTATAAAACGTAGAACGTCCGATAAGGGATTGATCACAAATTTTTTTGATCGTAATATCTTTAAAATCATGTTGTTGGAGTAATTCAATGAAAGCTCGCTCAATAGCTATTTTTGTTTTATAAATTCTGATATCTTCATTCATTTAACCACTTGCTCCTTATGTGTAAGTTTTCGAACACTTCATATATACCGTGTAAGATATCTTACAGATTATGCGATACTAATTATTTTTTATGTAGTAACTATACTCTATAGTAAGCACATACCCAAATTGAAGGAGGACAATATATGTTTAAATCCTATGTCCATAACGAACAGTTCAATCTTCAAATTAATCGTTTTATCAATGATTATTATCAAGAAGATGATCGAGCACAAGCTGACTTAGAAAAAATGATTCCGAAATTAAAAGACACCCATAGCTGGTATGAAGCTTGGCTCAATTTTGCAAGGGAACGCGAAGACAGCAAGGACTATGACTTAGCCTCAGTCTACTATCAAGCTGCAGAATTTTATCTTGCAACCACAGACCCCAATAAAGAAAAAATGTATCGAAAATATAGAGATACCTTCTATAAAGGCTTTCATGATTTTGATTATGAATCCTACCAAATTCCATATGAAGATTCCTATCTTCCTGCTGTAAAATTGTTGACGCCTGGAGCTACGAAAACATTACTTGTCTTTGGTGGGTATGATTCTTACATGGAAGAGATGCTTAAAATGATGAAATTCATGAAGGGAATTAATTACAATATTATTGTATTTGATGGTCCAGGCCAAGGAACTGCATTAAAAAACGGCCTAAAATTCATTCACAACTGGGAAAAGCCCATATCAACGGTGATTGATTATTTCAAACTAGATCGTGCAAGTCTCGTAGGTGCTTCTTGGGGAGGATATTTAGCTATGCGTGCGGCAGCCTTCGAAAAGAGAATCGATAAAGTAGTTGCTTTTAACATTTTCTATTGTGGTTTAGATGCCTTAAAAATGGGAATGCCAGAAGAAACTTACCAAAGCATAGTGCAGCTAGTCGAACGTAATGAAGTAGATCAAGTGAATTCATTATTCGAACAGATGATGACTCACAATATTGATTTGCATTGGAAGATTACCAAAGGGATGGAAAACACCGGTGAAGCAACGCCTTTTGATCTCATTAAAAATTTCGAAAAGCACACGATGCACGGCATTGGGGCATTCATTAATCAAGATGTTCTTTTACTAGCTGGAGAAGATGATCAATACGTACCTATTAGCCGACTCGCACAAATCCAACAAGAATTAATCAATGCTGCGTCCATTACAACCAAAGTATTTACTAAAGAAACAGGTGGCGAGCAACACTGCCAAGCAGGTCACAGGGAGTTAGCATTTAATGAAATGAAGAAGTTCCTATAACAACTGTAAATATATATTTTTTTTATACGCAACATGCCCATCAAAAAATCGTAGTTCCATAGCTTCAATCGTTGTTATCCCATTGGCAAGTAAAAACCGACTCCAATTATGGAGTCGGTTTAGTCCATTCATTTCCCCCTGTTATCTCAATGGAGAAGTCCGTAATTTCCTCTGAGCTTTTCAATTCATGCGGCCTAGCATGGTTAGATTTTCGAACCGAAGAACCTTGAAGGAGCGCAAGAAACGAACTTAGATGTCTATCGGCCCTTAATTTCCATTATTTAACATCTAATAAATCCAGGGAGTTAAGTCCACAGCTTCAAACCCTCTTGTTTGTCACTGCAAGTTTAAATAATCAAAATCAACAAAACCACCCGTTGATTTAGTAGCATAATTGAACAAAGCAAAACGGTATCCCATAAAGTGAGGGATTGTATATGACATCGGAAGTGTGTTGCCTATAGCCGTCCAATTTGTGCCGTTAAGACTGTAGTAGAAATATGCTTTATCCATCTGATTTGTAAAATCACATATAAGCTTAAGATATACTCTGTTCTGGGTGAAAGGGACACTTGCCACTTCAGTCATTGCTCCAGAGCTGGCATTCACTATAACAATGGATTTGGAGGTCCCGTTCATCTTTATGCCTACAAATCCATAATTAGCCTGAAAAGCTGCAAGACCGGAATAGTCTCCGTCCTTCATCCCGCTTGTTTCCATTGCAATGATTCCTGTACTTTTCGGTCCAAATGTCCTTTGGGTAAGCGTATTTCTGGCATCCAGAATACTTTTACTCACTTTCCCTGTAGTCATTCTCATAAATCCAGGACGCTGTGTAAGGGACCAATGAGTATTGTCAGGATTGTGGTTCCATTGCCACTCCTTTTTAAGAGTCGCTTCAGAAGACGAGGTTCCTGTAAACGAAACATCGTCCACATAGAAATTCATCAAATCACTTGTTGGGTCTGGGGTTGAACTGTAGGGTGTCTCAATGAAAATAAACGTTTGTGAGAGGTCGGCATCTGCCGGAAGTGTATATGTTCCTTGAATTGTGCCCCATTGGCCCTTGGTTAGCGTGGTGGACCCAAGAATCGATATACCTGTGTAACTTGGACCATTCTGAATACCAAAATTAAATTGCTTAGTGGCAGGACCTTCAGTGTATTTAACCTTTGCAGAAAAATTATACATTCCGCCGGCTGTTACTTTTCCGGTAATTACTTGTCTTGGACCAGCAGCTGTTTGTTGTCTACCGCTGACAAACAAGCTTTTTGAGCCGATGTAATAGTCTGTAGTGGTTGCTGCAACAAATGCAGTGTTATTATTCGTCCACGGGCTTATGGTGGCATTTTCAAATCCACCGTTTGCAATAAGCTGACTGGAGGCTTGAGAAGATGAAAACTCATCAGACGCATAGACCTTCTTTTCGGGATAACCTTCAACAGGAACATCCATCGTAAGAGGAACCTTACCGTTAACACCGAATACCGGCCAATTATTTAACCATGTAACCGGAACAAGATACGGCATACGTCCAATTGCTCCGCTGTCTTTAAACAGCATAGCATACCAGGAGCCAGAAGGAGTATCAACAATTCCCCCCTGTGCAATACCTGAATCATTCAATGACACCTGACCTGTATAGGGTCCTGTCAAGCTACTTGCACGATAGGTTAATTGTGTGCGGTTGCCTCCCGATGGCCAGCATATAAGAAATATATAGTACATTCCCTTGATCTTTTGTATGTGCGCGCCTTCAGCCTTGACTATGAAGCTGGAACCGGCAATATTACTGGCAGCGGAAATAATCACCTGATTAAGTCCCCCTGGCTTGATAGCCTTTGCATCTGCAGTAAGCTCAATAATGCTGATATTATCACTGCCATAAACCAAGAATACACGTCCATTATCAAACAGCAGCGATGCGTCATGATAATAGTTGTCAAGCACTGATGATGTCCATGGACCAGTTTCTATATTGCTGGTTTGATAGATGTATGTTTTGCCGGTAGAATTGGAGCCAAAGGACACATAGTAGATGCCGTTATAATATCTAAGGCTGCTTGCCCACGAGCCTTTTCCATATTCGTTCTGCCCGTTGTTAAGATTTTGTGCGTCATTGTTGGCATACGTATCGTAAACATAATTTACGATTTCCCAATTGACGAGATCATAAGATTTCATGATCGGAACTCCAGGATTCATGTGCATGGTCGTGCTAGTCATATAAAAAGTATTACCTACCCTGATAACATCGTTGTCTGGAGAATCAGCATGTATAAACGGGTTTGTAAAAGTAGTAGCTGCAAATACAGAAGTATTGGACATCATACTCATGAATAATGGTAAAACTAATAAAAGCACACTTATCCTCCTATACATATTAGAATCGCCCCTAATCTTTGATAGGTTCAAAAGCTTTTAGTTTTAGTTAATTAAATTGTAAATAATCCACATAGGCATCCCAAGTACCGTTATCGGTGGTTACGATCAGTCTGACCTCTTGATTTCCGGTTACATGGGTGATATTAGACAAGGTTTGGACCGTCGGCGTAGTTCCCGTAAAATAAAAGGAGCCAACTGTGGTTCCTCCTATTTGCAAGTCTACTCTGGCGGTACTGGAGTTATTCGAAGCACCCCTGACTGAAATACTATGAGTAGAGTTGGCAAAATACTGAGTGTATGCACTATAATCATCATTGGCGTATAAAGCGACCCCATTGAAAGGAGAACTGATCTTCCCAGCGTAAGTCCCACCGAGAGTCATATCCTCAGCTTCAACCCTTGTTCCAGTAGTATTGGGTGTAAACTGCCAGTAATCAATATTAAATAAGTTACCAGTCCCTGTTCCGGTAAACACTAAGAAAACCTTGTGGACTCCTGTTGCATTGCTTACAGTGGTTTCGACTTCCTTCCAGGTCTGTGTTCCTCCAGTAGAACTGACATTAAGAGTTCCAACCAGAGGACCCGTTGCACTGTCCAGACGTATTTCTATTTTACCGCCTGCATTGGATGCTATGTTTGCTTTAAACGTCTTGGCTCCACCGCTACCAAAGTCGGCATTTCCTACAGCGATCCAATCTCCATTGTGTACGTTTGTCACATTCAGATTACTAATGGGACCGCCGCTGGCTTGAGTAGGCTCGGTTGTGACTCCCGCTTGCCACGCCATGGTCTCTGCTTCCACTCTGGTATACGGATTCAGATTGGAGAACTGAGCGATTCCTGTCATATTCCCCTGCACTTCAGCGATACTTCCATCTCCATTATGCGTCAGCTTATTAATATGCGGGGAGCGATAGCCTTTCCCAGCTCCAATTTGAGCCTTGCTGACCGTCTGGGCATGGTACACCACATACCATTCATTCTTAAAGTTAAATACAGCGTGATGGTTGTTGCCGCCCACACCGAAGAACGTATACGGATTTTTCAGGAAATGCCCTTTATAAGTAAAGGGACCCACCGGGCTGTCGCTGACCATGTAGCCAATTTCACCTGCAGGGTACTGTGGCGGGTGTGTCCCGGCAAAGTTGATACAGTAGGAATAGTAGTACTTTCCGTTATACTTATGAAGGCCCGAATCTTCAAACAGGTACGGGGCATCAATGGTGGTAGCGCTCCCAATAACGCTGGTCATATCTGCGCCCAATTTGATGACTCTGGCGGTTTTCGGATTCGCAATGGAGGCCGGATCGGATTCGTTCGGAATGCCGCCGCCGCTATACAAGTACCCTGTGCCATCATCATCCACCAGCACAGCCGGATCAAAAAGCCAGGTTACACCAGCCATTCCCGGCGTATTATGTGTCACAAGAGCTCTGCCCAGGGGGTCTGTCCAAGGGCCGATCGGCGTGTCTGCGGTCAGAACGCCAATGCCGGCTCCACCATTGGCAAAATAGAGAAAGAATTTATCTTTGCCATTGATTTTTTTTTGCGCAATGGCCGGAGCCCAGGAGTTGCCGGCCCACTTGGCAATGCCTCTGCCGTTGTTCTTGTTGTTCGCACCGGCAACCGGAATGGCACCGTGATCCGTCCAGTTCACCATGTCCGCGGAAGAGATGACCTGGATGCGATCCAGTCCGCTGAAGTCATTGTCTTTAATCGAGCCGTCATTGTTATACACATACGTATCGCTGGACATATAGATATAGACTCTTCCATCATAGACCAACGCATAGGGATCAGCGCCCAATTTATGGTCCATAAGAGGATTCGAATTCCCTGGAAGCTTTGCAATTGCATTGTTAGCAGCATGTACAGGTACCATTGGTAAACAACTCAGCAATAATGTAAAAGCTAATAAAAACACCGAAAATTTTTTAATCATAAACATATTCCTCCATTTTTATATATTATGTCTATTAAAAGTTTACAAATTGCCTATGCATAGATTTAATTAGTAATTTTGTATCCTATTTGAAGGTTGGTGCTCCGAAACTTGGACTTGTAACATTTTCAGCAGATATTATAGCCTCCCCTCTAAATTTGTAACCGCTTTCATTTTTACAGTGGGGACTCGAATCAAGCCGAATTAGCCAGTTCATCATTTTTATTTTCGCCCAATAAATTTCAGTTAATAGCTTTTTATAATTACCTTGGTTACGGTACATACAGCAAACTGCGTTGCACGGGTTCCAGGCATTCTTTTGGATATCAGCGCCTTAATTCACCGATGGCAAGCCATAACAGTCGTCTTCATGCAAGATGGTGCTCTTCGAGCTGTTTGTGCTCAAATGTCAATCCCCAAAGTTCAAGGTGCTCAAATATAGTGTCTGGTTCATAGGCAACCCTGTATATTAACGAACTACCGATCGTATTCCCAAATTCCCCTCCCTTCTTTTTCATTACACGTACCGATTGAAAACTTTAACTTTAGAGTTGAACTTGAAAGCTTTTACATAATTACAAAGGAATATTATGTCGTTAGTAAGCGTTGAAGCGAATTTTAGGCTACACAGTCGGGAAAACGATATCCAGGAATATAATACCATAAACGCCACTTTGGAACAAGTGGTCGATACTATTGGGCATCATTCCTGCATGGTTCGCCAAGGCTTTATCCTTCCGGGGAGAGCAAAGCATGCGATTCTAATCGTTGCCGGGGGGAAATGCCAAGATCGACAACAAGAAGTGTCGGCTTCTGTCCTTTAACAGACCGTTCAAATTGGGCGACAGCTTTGCAACTTGTGGAGTATGCTAATAATTCCAGGCTGTTGCGAAGCTTATATTCATGCCATTTTATGCGACTAGTTCTAACCAGAATAGCCATCAATCATGAGTTATCTTACAATTCAAACTTCAATCTATAAATAACATTTATCCCCTCTCATTAATGCCCGATCCTTTTCTTTTAGTCGCGGATATGCGTAACAGTAACCATATTCAACGATCCAAGCCAAACTGTTTTCACTAACATTTTTAGATCAAGGATATTTAGGTGTTCAATGAAATTGGGTTTAATATTAAACGGATTGTTACGGAGTCCAAGCGCACTAGCATCGATAACGATTGTCTTTACCTGTCTAAACCTACGATGTTTGCTTTTTGCCTTCTGGACCTCAACAACACACCTAAACTTTCAAAATGAATTGAATACAAACGCTCTACAGCTTGAATAAGTATTCTATTCATTTGGTCCACCTCCATTAGATATGAAAAAAACTTATTTCTCCTCATGGTTCGAGGTGAAATAAGTTTTGAATTAAGTGCATTCAGACGAACAGGAGGCATTACCATTCGATTTCTTCAAATAAACGGAAAACCATCTTTTTTTCAAATTCGTCTAATATCTTAAACCCAGTCATCTCATCTTCTTTTTCTCCAAGTTTTATCATAGTAGCTATTGCTAAGTCTCCTACTTTATAATGACCTATCAGCTTATCTTGATGTTCCCTTTTTAAAGATAATCCATTTAATTTTTTAAATATTTCCTCTGTACGAATACCTTCTTTTCCGATATGTGTCATTGCATGATATAAAACTATGGGGTTCTTTTCTTCTAGCAAATTTTCTAACTCATCTATTGAACATTTTCCTTCTTCAATTTTTTTAATATATTCATTTTATTCCACCTTTAAACTGATATTAATTAATGTTCCAAACTGTAAATACTTGCCCCAACTTGAACAAGATCAGGAGATGCTAACTTGCCAATGCATATTCCAATATTTTTCCTTTCAGCCATTGAGGTTGAAATTTGAACAGAGCTAACGCTTAATACCGTCTCAATTTGATCTGCATTTTTAATAAGAATTTTATCACCTATGATTTTTTTTATTTCTGGGTAGGTTAAATGGTCTAATCCTTTGTTTGTTCCTACTAAAATTGTACCTTCATCTTTTGACTCAAAAGTTATACTAACATCCATTATTTTTTCCATTTTAAACGCTGCCCCTTTATCGTTCTTCAATATAAAGTTCTCCCTTAACATCACGTATACGCAAATCAGCGCTTTTTAATTAGGTTATGGCATCCCTCAGTAGGTCATCCTTTCTATTGATGTTAAATCGGTATCGAACCTTGCGGCTCTTATACTAGAGTATGTCTTCAAACTATAAAACTATGATTTCAGTCAAGGTGATGGTAAAATTTATTTTCAAATGAAAAGACGAAACGATTGTCTCATCCGATCCGCTAAATTAGCGGCTTTTTTATTTTAAAAGTGCTGGTGCGTCAGTCCGTTTTCATAAAACTTCAACACGGTTTCCATTTATATCAATACCCAGAAATGTATGGTATGATGAAGGACGATTTAAAGAAATCGTATTGTAGTGAAGGGATGATTTATATTGATAGATCACGATAATCTTGAAGAGTATCGAGACCCGATTAATTATGATCTTGAATTTGGCGACGAGATTAATAAATATAATTTCTATCTTGATATTGCTAGATTGAACCCAGGCGAAGTTTTGGAACTTGCATGTGGTACAGGATTGACAACCATTCATTTATCAAAATCGGGGATACATATAACAGGTGTTGATATTTCTTCATCGATGCTTGAATATGCGCGAGTTAAAGCTCAAGGTTTGCCTGTGGATTTTATTGAAGCTGATGCTCGTACATTCGAATCCGAAAAGCGTTTTTCCATGATTTATCTGACAGGAAATGCATTCCAGGCATTTTTGAGCGACGAGGATCAACGAGCCTTACTCGAAACTGTCTACAAGCACCTAGAGCCAAATGGGGTGTTTGTTTTTGAAACACGAAACCCCTTTGGAACCGATTTATCCAACCAAGAGGAAAGCATCTGGGGAAAATTTATCGATAAGGATGGAATTAAAGTCAAGGTATCTGGGACACAGTCGTATGATTCAAGTAGCCAGATCATGCACTGGGTCACGTTCCGTGATTGGGGATCGGAGAAAACAACTTCTCGAATTGCATGTCGCTTTACTGATAATGACACGCTTCAGCGTTTATTAACGAGCCGCGGCTTTTTTTTCGAAAATCAATATTCGGACTGGGATAAAACACCTTTCACTCCTTTATCTCCTTCCATCATTAGTGTTTGTCGAAAAAAACATGGAGCCTAATACGATTGACGACCGCGCGTAAGATATCCATGCCATTCGCATGTTTTTGAAGGAACAACAGGCTATTCCAGTGATTCCCGAAAAAAATCGCCGAGTCATCCTAAAATATGATAAGATCGTTTACAAAAAAACGTTATTTGGTGGAATGCTCTTTAATAAAGTAAAGAATTTATCGTCGTCTGGCGACTCACTATGTAAAATGGCGTGTACATTCAAGTCTTTTTTTGCCTTGGCAACCATTATTGTTTGGCTTGCCTGAGTTTGAAGACACGCCCTAATTCATAAAAAATTCTATTGTTTTCTGCCAAGAATCTGATTGACCAAAAGAATTTCCTTTTAAAGTACCACCACAAGTAAAAACGCCTCCACCCATTTTTAAGTTCAATGTTTCGCTTAAAGGTATAATAAATGGTATTGGTAATGAGTGACCTAAATCCTTATAGTCTAAAAGATTGTATTTGTATTTATAATTGTTTTTTTTCAAAATACTCATTATTTCTACACATGCCTCGTGAGTATTCCAAATATTATCTTGATGACCTGCAATTAGCAATAAATTCGCATTTGCATTCTCTATTTTTATTCGAGCCTCCTCTTTATTTCTTGCCCTTTCCACACTTTTTTTATATGTAGTAGTAAAACCAAAAGGTATATTTTTTTCTAAGCAATGACGCTGATGGTCGTAAAAAATTTCATTATCAACTGGTATAAATGGTAATGATCTCCCTTCATACGACCATGATGAAACATTTTTACCACTCATCAAACCATCCAACGCTTGAAAACAATATGCATGAGGTGCAGAAGCCACAACTTTAGAAATGAATTTATATCGTGACGCCAAAAGTAACGCCAATTCTCCACCTTTAGATGTACCATGTACATATATTTCATTAGTACGTGTTAATGAATTCTTTTTAAGCCAAGAGAACACTTTTTCAAAATATTCAAGGGGAATTTCCTCAAGCTTTTTAGGCAATCCCTTTTCATTGAAATATCCAACGGTTAAAACATTAAAACCTCTAGATGCCAATGGTCCTGACAAAATCGAAAGACCACTTAGTTCACCATCAGACCCACCCAATAATACAATCGTTTTATAATTTGAGTTTTCAGTGTAAAACAACTCTCCCACGAATGCATCAGTAATCTGATGTCTTTTCACTTCCGGTAACTTAAACATACGCTCTAGACTTATGCATTCCCGATCTTGTCCATTTTCACATACTATGTCAATAAATAGACTACCATCTATTGAAATATTATGAGCGATATTTCCTCCCTCACTATTAATCTTCTGTAAAGAAGCAATAAGGCCCATACTATCTATATAATCATAAGTTCCAGAATCAGGTTTCTGTTTCGATAAATCAACACTACCGTTTGAATCCGCAGTAAACCAAGCAAATGATTGATACTTTTCACTAACTGCCCAAGGAAAATGCATGGATGCAGTTATTTTTATTTTGTCCTCTGGTGGTAACCCGGTGACACAAAAATCGATTTTTTCATCAATTATTGCAATTCTCGGTTGTACTTGTAATTTCATCTCGCGACCTCCAAAAGTAGCAATGAATTTTGATGGAAAAATGTTTCCCATTATTTAAAAATGCTTTCTCCGTAAAATAAAGCTATCTAAAGCTCGAATTTGTGCTTCTTGAAACCCTTCCAAGTCTTCAAATTTATAATTTACATCTTCCTCAAAACCAACGTACTCTTCGTTGTGAGCACCATATATTCTTTTCAATAAACTCCATAACACTTCTAATTCTTCAGTTGTGAATCCATTAAAAATATCTGCCATTAGGCATATTGCTTTCTCACCACATTCCAGCATGACTCTTTTCCCTAATTCCGTGATTTCCACGTTAATTGCACGTTTGTCCCGTTTGCTTGGCGTCGTAATTAGGTATCCTTTATTCTCTAAATTGACTATAAGCTTTTGTGCGCTTTGTTTGCTTGTTTCTAACTTTCTTGCAATATTAACAAGTGTTGTTTCATCCTCTGGCAAATGAGCTATTGCCAGCATGATCATGTACTGTCGTGATGTTAATTTCTCAAAATAGTTGTCGCCTTGTATTTGCAACTTATTAGTAACGGAAAAAAAAGTAGCGTAAGTTTGTTGCATTATATATAACTCTCTAAGCGCTTTAGAATATTCCATAAATATATCCTTTTCTTTTTATTGTCACCATACTGACTATAATTACAATAACAGCATTTTGTGTTATCGTCAACATGGTGACAATAATACCATTTGTAAATTGCATACATTAAATAAATAATTGTTATTGTGTATCTGGAATTCCTAGTCGTTATGAATGATCAGCCCGGTCACGTCTTTTGCCTTGCGGAAGTGAAGTTGTTTGCTAAGCCAGGAGAAGGAGCGATTATATCAACACGTACGACGAATAACTAAAAAGGGTGGAGTTGATATAGTTTATCAACTCCACCCTTTTTCTGTGTGTGACGAGTTCAGTCTCTTTTCTTGGTACCGCTTTTTACTGTAAAAAACAACAATGATAAAAAGAATAGAGCCTGTGAAGTTTTAACCATCAACCTGATTCCTTCACCGGAATCTTTTATATCAAACAAAATATCAGCTATGGATACCAAACCTGTAGTAATAAGTATAATCAATGCGAGTATGTACACGTTTAGTCCCCCTTTTTTCCGATTTTACAGCAAGAAGAAGACAATAGCTCTGGATGCGGGTTCGGCCAACCACGCAGGCAACCCAACATATTTTAAGGCGTAAGCAAGACCGTCCTCTGCTGTGCCTGTGAAATCTACCATGATATCCAAAGCTTGCATTATTACTTGATAACCAAGATAATATTTCAAAGTTTCTTTTGCACCGTCGGTCAAAAGTGGTATCTTATCTACATAAATTTTTATCTGTTCATTCCAAGCACGTGATCCAATATTTTTCAGTTTAGAAATTAATTCTAACGCTACTTCCTTTGCGAACTTTGATCTCCAGCCTTGTGTACTTACTTCCCCAGATGGACGTTGAGTATCGACCATTCCAAGATTAGTGCCTACAGTTTTGAAAAGGTCATCATAATCAACTTGTCTTAATTCTTGCTCTACTCTTTCATCAACAATTCCATTTTCCAAGTCTATCTTAGTCTCTGAAGTTATAGAAGATTCTACGGTGTTGGCAACTCTCTTCATATATTTGGTATTTTTCTTCAATATACTAACATGAATTATATATATTTGTAAAATAGAGGAATATAGTAGATGATTTTTCCTGTAATAATATCTATTCATAGTATTTGGACAATAAATGGTTATTATAACCTGTGAAAAGAGACTGTTTATTAAATAACTTTTGACCGAATGATGGCCGTTCGTTAGACTTTTAGCATGATATATTTATATCATGGAAAATTAAATAAGGAACACCCCGCCGCTTTCGAGCCTCGGTGAACCAGGTCGGCCAATGTGCCGGCCTTTTGATTTTTCAACAAACCAAATTAGGGAACATAAATCATGTCTACAGAAGCAAGCGCAGTAAGAAACGGTGGGTGCGCATATTTGGTAAAAATATTGAGTCTCAAAATCATATACTTCAAACAATAAATGGATGCACATACGTTTGTTCCCTTCATGCTCTAAACCTAAATGAAATCCTCTGACTAAATAGCGAAATATTCGCTAAAAATAAATAGCGATTATTTCGCTGGGATATTCTAGGTTTGGAGGTGAGAAGATGTACCAAAGGATCCGAGATTTGCGTGAAGATAGAGATTTGACTCAATCCCAAATGGCTGAATATTTGAATTGCAGTCAACGAATTTATAGCAATTACGAACGCGGCGATGTTGATATTCCTACAAGGATTCTAATCAAACTAGCTGATTTCCATAACACAAGCACAGACTACTTGTTAAACAGAACGAAACAAAAAAAACCTTATCCCGCAGGCTAGCTACTTTTAGAAATAAAAAAGGTAACTCCTCATAAAGGAGCTACCTTTTTTATTTTTTTATAATCGCCCCCTACAATCTTCTGAACTACCTATTTCAACTCTTCTTTCCCGTCAAATACTTCAATCATTATTAGTGCCCCCATTTTATAACCCTCAATATAAGCCGAAGCGGACAATAAGGAAATTAAAACATCTTGTAAATCCGAAAGTCTTCAATTAATTTGTAATCTTGTTCTGGCAATTTTGTTTTGAGGGCTTCCTCAGCATCGGCTATTCTCTGAGAGACCAGTTCAAACTCAGTGTCTTTCGATTTGATTCGTTCACTTGGGTTACATTTTCCGTAATAAAAGTTCTCCAAGATACTCATGTTCTACTCCTTCATGATATGTATTATTAACCCTCTGACTAATTTTAGCGAATTATTCGCTAAAAATCAATAGCGATTATTTCGCTAAGATATTCTTAGTTCGAGGTGAATATGATGTATCAACGGATTCGAGATTTACGTGAAGATAAGGATTTGACTCAAACTCAAATGGCCGATTATCTGAATTGTAGCCAGCGGATATACAGCAATTATGAACGTGGGGAAATAGACATTCCAACGGAGATTTTAATTAGACTAGCTAATTTCCACCATACAAGCACAGACTATTTACTAAATAGAACAAACCAAATAAAGCCCTACCCGGCGGGATAACATTTCTAAGAAATAAATATTAGTCTTAATCTAATTGTGCATTATTTCAATAAATGTTTTTCAACCAACGTAAAATTCTCTTTTATTGTAGATTTCCCATCCACCGTAATCAGTTTTACACCAAGAGTATGGGTCATTTTATTGGCTTTACGAAGGAGCGCGGAGGGACCATCATAATATATCTATGTACCTACCCAACTTTCCTTAGGCGACAAGCCGTTCGCAGACACAGAGCATCATTTGCTCCTAGTTCTGAAGGATGGTGAAGTCGAACTTACAGGCTACCAGTCTGGTGCGGAATGCACTTCATTTTTATCGTATGTTCGAATGCAAACACAAGGAGCATTGCCCTGTCGACAACATCGGCTTGGACAATGCGCTTTATTTTATAGCAACTGCCCTTGGGACAGCATCTTCTGTGCATTAAAGTTAGAAGTCATAACAAGAAAATTTTTAAAAAACCTTCACTAATTACTAGGTTAGTGTGGAGGGAACGAATACTTTTTGCCACCCCAAGCCACGAGAAGCGCAAGGAATAAGAGTATGAATAATGCCCATGAAAATGATCCCGCACCAAAAGTTTCGAGTAAAATACCCCCAGCCATCCCGCCGCCGGCGATAGCCAGATTCCATACGGTCGTGTTAATCGGCATAACCATATCCACTTTGCTCTCCCCTGCAGCCTGAGCAAGCGCCGTTTGCAACAGCGTTGCTGCACCGCCGAAAGTTAACCCCCATACCGTAACAATGATATAGATCATAAGGGCATTGGAGTTGCTAAAGCTCATGGCAATAGAAATTAAGACGAAGGAAATAAGACTAATCAAGACAAGCTTACGCAGCCAACGGTCGATGAATACGCCAGTTATCCATATACCTACGAGAGCAGCAATGCCAAAGAAAGACAGAGCCAGACCCACTCTCTCACCCATCCCATTGGCCGCAAGAAATGGAGCAATATAAGTATAGAGAATATTATGGGCTGTCATCCAGGTCAGTACAACCAATAGTATGGGCCGAATCCCCGGTGTAAGGAAGACTGCATAGATCGAAGCTTGCTTATCGGAGGACTGTCCCGGATAGTCCGGCACCTTCCAAAGCACCCACGCGATCAGTATAACTGTCAGTAGTGACATAATTCCAAAAACAGAACGCCAACCCATAAGGTTCCCCAGAAACGTCCCCGCTGGGACACCAATAGCCAAGGCGATCGGCGTTCCAACCATGGCAACGGCCATCCCCCTCCCCTTCAATGTAGCAGATACCATGCAGAGAGCGTAACCGCCGATCATCCCCCATAGAACTCCAGCCGAAACTCCTGCCAGTAGACGGGCAGCCAGCGTCAGTATGTAGCTGGAAGAAATTGCGGTGACACTGTTAAAAACCAGGAACCCCCAAATAGCCAGAAGTAACAGCGGACGCCTCCGCCATTGGCGGGTAACTATAGCTACAGGGATGGCAGCCACTAGGGAACCGATAGCATAGACAGTGACCAGTTGACCCGCCATTGCCTCTGAAATATAAAGTCCCTTGCTTATTTGCGGAAGCAAACCAGCCGGAATCGTTTCCGTCATAATACAGATGAATCCTGTCATAGCCAAAGCAAGCAGACCAAGCCAGGGAAAGCGCTCAGAGGAGGCGGAAGAAGCAATCTTTACAGTAGTAGAAGAGTTATTGCTGGACATTAGCGCAGCTCCTTAAAATCGATTTCAAAACAAGTTCAAGCGAAAAATCAAGCATATATGCCAATGATTTGCCCTCCTTTTATTTTACTTATGGATCGATCAATCCATATTTTAAAGATGCCTCTCTGTCTTGTCAATTACTTTTGGATCGATTAGTATATAAGTACAAGATAAAAGGAGGCGACTCCATGGTTAGAACCGGAAGACCACGTAAATTCTGTCGCGACGAAGCGATCTCCCAAGCTATGATGTTATTTTGGGAGCATGGATATGAATCAACCTCTTTGGCTCAACTCAAAAAGGCGATGGGCGGCATCTCCTCAGCCAGCTTTTATGCAGCTTTTGAATCAAAAGACGCATTATTCAAAGAAGCGCTGGACCGGTATTTGGCTACATACGGACAAGTATCGACAAGCCTTACAAACTATTCACTTTCATCGCGCACAGCTATTGAATTAGCCTTAAGAAGTTCAGCAATCATGCAGACTGAACAGACCCATCCCTTGGGTTGTTTAGTCATATTCTCTGCAAATACATGTTCCCCAGAAAACACTCATATTCGAGAACTATTGATCAGGCAAAGAGCAGTGACTAGGAACAAGTTCTATGCTCGTATTGAGCGAGCTACCAAGAATGGAGAACTTCAAGAATCCACAAATGTTAGCATGTTAACCACACTATTCGTTACCTTTCTGGAAGGTATATCTACGGAAGCCAGAGATGGTGTGTCCTTAGACAACATTGATACAGCCATAACTAAATTGATGGAGCTTTGGGATACTTGTGCCTGAGACTTGAGACTTGAGACTTGAGACTTGAGACTTGAGACTTGAGACTTGAGACTTGCCCAGTCTTCATGAAAATAAGGGCATACAAATAGCAAAAGGCAATCCCCTTAAAAAAGGAGATTGCCTTTTTATTCAGGAAGAATGCTTCTCTCGTAAACGGCTTTATTCAGCTATCCTACACATCAGCTGACCTAATTGAGTATCGAAGTGTGTTTTGAGATAGAATCGATTATTAAATCCCAGTCGTCATAGTGAAGCTCATGCCCGGCACCTTCCAATGTCAGTAAAACCGCACGCGGAATTGCGTTAGCAAGATTTATTCCGTGTTCATAAGGGATAATCGAATCTTCAGTACCGTGTATAACCAGTGTAGGAACGTTTATTTCCCCTGTTCTAGCCAAATAGGATTCTCCGCCTGACAGCATAGCGTGATTATTCATACTGGCCATATTGTTGCTTCTTTTCCATTCTTCTTTTGCTAATTGATAAACCTTTTTCTCATTGAAAGGATGCTTTGAACCGACTAAAATTCTTGATCTACCCACCACAAAATCGACCACCGATTGTTCGTTCGACCAATCTATTGCTCCCATATTCGAGAAATAGTCCATAACCTTTTTCTCCATCGGTGGAAGATCGGAAGCAAAATTTGACGTTGCTAAAAGAGTCACGGTTAATACTCTGTCTGGATGTCGTAGAGCTATCAACTGAGTCAGCATACCGCCCATAGACATCCCTACGATATGCGCTTGCTCAATCTTATAAGCATCTAATACTCGAATCGCATCATCTGCCATGTCTTCGAAGGTATAGTCCGGTTGACCAGGTTCATAGGTTGTAGAACGTCCAACATCTCGGTTATCATAGCGAATGACAAAGCGACCTGTCTCAGCTAAACGCTGACAAAATTCTTGCTCCCACCAGACCAATGAGGATTGAGCCCCCATAATCAGTAATATTGCCGGGTTAACTTGCTCGCCGAAACTCTCACTACAGATTTCTATTCCATCGCTTTTTATGAGTTGTTCGTTCATGTAGAATTCCTCCCCTCAATGATATATAACAAAAAAACACCGAATATTACCTTCATCACTTATCCCCATAAAGTACTTACGGTGCCCCGCCTTAGGCAGACAGAAATTACCGATCTACTCGGTCGCTAGTTTAAATTATTTTGTTGCAAGAAATTCAGAAAATCTCTTTGCATAGAGCCAAGAGTAAGAATTTTTTTGATTATCCTAAACCTACAATGCTGGCCTTTGATTTTAAATGACCATATTGCAGAAGACAGGTGTCCAAAATGATATTTTTGTTCTTGTAAATCAGCAACTTCATATTCAACTTTTTGTACTACTTTTGTGGAAAATAGATTGAGGAAAAGGATAATAATCCTATCATTATTTAAGAGTAATATGGCTCGACTTGTATAAGCCGAAAAGCTCTGTGGAGTTGAATAGCAGACAAGCATGTCAGATTCTCTATAAGGTTCTGCTAACTTATTGATTGTTTTTTTTGTAATAAATAGCATGATCAAATACCTCTCTATTTGGATGTTTAAATGAATTGATAGAAAAGAATATCCTTCAAAGATATTATACTACACAAGTAAACTATTCCAAAAAAGGATAGTCATCTGTAGCCTATTTAAACATACTCCCTCCTCCTCACTTTAGATGTGACATATACTCAAATGCTCCAAACGTATATTTCATTGCCTTTTTTGCTCCAAAATGATGCACTGTGGATAATATGACGATATTGGTAGGGCCTGGTGTGAAGGTAGCAATAAAACAATAAATTAAAACTGATGTAATATTCATAAGGAAAACTCCTTTTAGCGTATTCTCATGAAATATTACATCTTAAGATAAATAGCATATAGTATGTTATTGCAGGTATTGTATCCTTCGTAGTCACGTTCTCCCACCATTTTTGCCTTTCCTCATCATACCAAGCCTTCAAAGAAAGAGAATAGCCTTTATCCTCCACCGTTGAAGATATCATTGACCTTACCGACAACAACGCAATTATGGATTATTGTGGTATTATTGTGGTATTATTTTGGATTATTGTTAATACTACGTATCTGAGGAGGGTGAAAATGAAGTTACATACCAAATTTTCAAGACAATTATGCCAGAATATCGAGCTCATTTGTGACTTCATGGGAAACAGTTCGGATTTTGTTGTTCGTGAGATCACGACTGGCCATAAACACGCTGCTCTTTTTTATTTGGACGGCATGACTGACATGCAAAAGGTACAGGATAACGTGATCCGTCCGTTGCATGATCGTGTCTCCTCTGACGAGATCACTTTACCGTTATTGAAAAACGCAATTTTGGACATTGGTGAAGCAAACTTTACTCAAAACTTTGAAGATGCCTTGGAACAGATCCTCTCCGGTGGTCTTCTCCTACTCCTGAACGATATGGATGAAGGATTGGTCATTTCTTTGCCTGGATGGGAAGAACGCAGCATTTCGGACTCAAAGACACAGCCAGTGGTCAGAGGTCCGCAAGAAGCGTTTACAGAAACTTTACGTACGAATACGACTATGGTTCGTCGAAGGGTGAAGGATACAAGAGTACGTCTAACTACCCTAAAAGTTGGCAAAAAAACTAAGACCGATATATCGGTCATGTATTTACATGGGATCGCTGACCCAAAAAAGGTGCAGGACATGATATCCAAGTTAAAGAACATGCATGTGGAGGGCGTACTTGAAAGCGAATATTTGGAAGAATGTCTCCATGAAGATAAACAATTCACGATATTTCCGCTCTTTTATAATTCTGATCGCCCAGACTCTATTGCAGCAGGAATTATGGAGGGGAAAATAGCGATATTTGTGGATGGATCTCCCTTCGCCATCCTTGCACCTGCGGTGTTTGCAGATTTCCTTCAATCCGCAGAAGACTATTATCAATCCTTTGTTTACAGTAGTATCATTCGAATATTAAGGTACATTTGCCTGGCAATCTGTATGTTGGCTCCGGCCATTTATGTCGCATTAACGACATTCCATCAGGATATGATTCCAACCGTTTTGTTATTAAGCTTATCCGCGCAACGTGAAGGAGTACCGTTTCCAGCATTTATTGAGGCGATGATCATGGAAGTGGTTTTTGAAATTCTGAGGGAGGCAGGTCTTCGTATGCCACGGACGGTCGGTCAAGCCGTTTCTATTGTCGGGTCAATAGTGATCGGCCAAGCAGCTGTAGAAGCAAACATCGTTTCGGCTGTTATGGTCATTGTTGTTGCAATAACTGCCATTTCGAGCTTTGTCATTCCCTCGTACACTTTTGCTATTCCAATCCGGATATTACGTTTCGCTTTCATAGGCATAGCCGCTATGTTTGGTGTGTACGGATTGACTGTTGGTATTCTCATGCTCTTTGTACATCTGAATGGGCTTCATTCATTCGGTGTACCGTATTTGAGCCCCTTTGCCAATTACAAATCGTCGGAGCAGAGGGACGCCATATTGCGTTTTCCATATAGAACTAAAAAACATCGTAAAAACTAAAGGAGTAAACCATCATGAACTCGTATCGATCCACCATTTTATTACTGTTTATGTGCATCTGGCTAATGGTGTTTCTTACGGGTTGCTGGAACAGTAAGGAATTGAGCGCAATTTCCGTCGTGATGGCTCTGGGCATTGATGCCGTTGATGACCAATATGAAGTCAGTTTACAAGTGGTTGACCCATCGAAAATGTCGCAGAATTCCCCCATGGAACGGACGCCAACGATCGTTTTTTCCAAGCGCGCCGATACCATATTTGAAGCTATTCGAAAATTAACAACGGAATCGTCCCGAAAAATGTATATGTCTCACTTAAAGTTTGTCATTTTTGATGAGAAAACGGCAAAAAAAGGAATCAAGGAGCCGCTGGACTTTCTGTTCCGTGATCATGAAGTTCGGCCTGATTTCTATTTGGCCGTTGTCAGAGGAAACTCGGCAAAGGAGGCCGTTACTTTTGTAGCTCCAACCGAGATCTTGCCTGCAATGGATATGTATAAGGCATTAAGGCTTTCTGAAAAAGCATGGGCTCCAACTTCCGCGGTCAATGTGAAAGATATTTTAGAGAAATTTACAGAGGATGGCATTGAACCGGTTCTCACCGGTATTCGACTGACAAACGTAGAAAAAGGTCTAACTATTGATAATGTGACAAAGTCGCCCCAACATGTTAAATATTTTTTCACTGGAATTGGTGTTTTCAAGGGCGACCGACTTATCGATTGGATGGATGATTCACAAAGTAAAGCCTTTACCTATATATCCAACCGTGTTTCCAGCACCGTAGCTTCCATCGATTGTCCGAATTCCAAAGGGAAATTTGTTGTTGAAGTAATCCGTTCCAAAGTAAAGATGCGTCCAGAAATAATAGACCATGAGCCGCACATTTCTCTTATTGTGGATACAGAATCCAATATCGGAACGATCTCGTGCAATGCCAACCCTAAGAATGAAGAGACATTTAGAGATCTTCAAGAATCAGCTAAAGAGCATCTGCAACAGTCTTTGAAGAAAGGCATTTCGCACGCACAACAAATCGGTTCCGATATATTCGGGTTTGGAGAAGCTTTTCACCGCAAGTTCCCACGTGAATGGCATAGATGGAAAGAGGATTGGCCACAAAAATTTCAAACGCTTAAAGTGGATATTCAGCTCAACTATCGTTTAGTCCGGTTCGGAGACATTACCAGTCCAATTGATATGGGAATACACAATCAGGAGTGAATGCATATGCTTTATGTGATTCTCGTAACTTCCATTTTAACATCGTTGTATGAGTTTAAAAAATTTAAGGCGAAACAATATGTGCGTGAAATTGTATTCAGCTCGATATTGTTGATTATAGGCGTTATATTGATTATCCTACGGATCGCCAACATTAAACTGCCGACTCCACTGGCGGGCATCCAAATCCTATTTCAACCGATAAGCCGGTTACTTACTGAAATATTATCTTAAGGAGGCATGGGGATGAATTCCAATTTGACAGTTCGACAAGCTATTTTGTGGTTTGCATTGTATCAAATAGGAAGCGCATATCTGGTGCTCCCAGCGGTAATTACCGCTGTCGCTAAACAAGATGCCTGGCTCTCCATCCCAGTCTCCTTAGGTTTCCATCTGTTATTGATACCTTTATATGCCTCCATCGCTAGGCAAATGCAGGGGAAATCTTTTGTAGAGCATCTCCGTTGCCTCTTCGGTCCCTTGGGCGGGACGATTAGCATCGTTTTCATTTTTTTGTTTCCCTTTCTTGTGTTCATTATGACACTTCGAAATCTGGGCGACTTTATCACGACAGCTATTATGCCGGAAACTCCCTCCGACTCGATATATTTCATTATGCTTATAGTCATTTATTTTGCCGTTCGATCTGGCCCTGCTGTAATTGGCCGTTGTGCGGAAATCCTATTTTTTTTCCTTCTGGTTCTGTATCTGTTGGTCAGGATTACCCTTCTTTCTGATACCACCATAGATAATGTGCTCCCTATTTTTGAGTATGGTTTGAACCCTATCGTTCTCGCATCGTTCAATTTGTTTGCCTTTCCCTACCTTGAGGCAATTCTGTATCTTTTTTTTGCACAGTACATCCCCGATCCAAAAAAGTGGAGAAAGACAGTGATAACTTGTGCTTTGATTAGCGGCGGCATGTATTTTTTCATGGTTTTACAAATAATTGCCGTGATGAGTGAAGGTGTTGTATCTAATTTGACATTTCCTACTTTTTTTATTAACCGAACAATCAGTAACGGAGAGTTTCTTCAACGGTTTGAAATTTTCGTTGCAGTGTTTTGGTTTGTCACCATTTTTTTCCGACTCGCACTGCTTTTATATGTTTCAGCGCAAGGGCTTGCAGATGCTTTTCGTCTTCGAAGCGCTAACTCTCTCTTAGTTCCTCTGATCCTAATCGCATTGGCAATGGTTCATTCTATTTGGCCAAATATGCAATTTTTAATCAAGTTTTTTTCAGTATGGCCTTTTTACGCCATGATTTTCGGTATCGTGTTTCCTATTGTGCTATGGCTGGTGGGTAAGGTAGGCGGCTCGCTAAAATTTCGTAAAAAGTATCACTAAAGTTGCGTTGGCCGTATGAACATACTGTCCTTCAAATAAACTTTTGTTGTACTCATTATTGCAATTTAGCAAGAAGCAACTCCAGTTCCTCCCTCTCAAGATGTCTCCATTGCCCACGTTCCAGATGATCCAAGGTAATATTCATAATTCGAACACGTTCCAACTTGAGCACCCTGTACCCCAAGGCCTTACACATTCTGCGAATTTGCAAGTTCAGACCCTGCGTCAAAATAATGCGGAACTCGTATTCGCTTGTACGATCAACCTTGCACGGTTTGGTAATAACGTTCAATATTTCAACGCCACAAGACATAGCCTGCGTAAACTCGTTTGTAACAGGTTTGTCTACAGTTACTACATATTCCTTCTCATGACCATGCTCGGAACGCATCATTTGATTGACAATGCTTCCATCGTTGGTTAATAGAATGAGTCCCTCTGACGCTTTGTCCAGCCTGCCAATGGCAAAAATCCGCGAAGGGTAGTTAACATAACTAATAATATTACCAGCAACCTGTTCTGCTGCGGTACAAACAATGCCTATAGGCTTATTCAGAGCCAAATATACAGGTTCACTGGAATTATACGGAATAACTTCCCCATCAATCAGCACGATATCCTGTGGCTCTACTTCCGCGCCCGCTTCACAGACAATGCCATTAATCGTAATTCGTCCTGCTGCAATCAGTCTGTTGGTTTCCCGACGTGAACAGAATCCTGTCTCACTGATGTACTTGTTAATTCTCACGATTCACCTGCTTCTGATTATAATATGTGAGTTTAAATAAAATAATTAAAAAAACACCTGATTGTTCTTGCTTAATCAGATGTTCGCCGTTTACGACAACTTATACTTTCCCGGCTTATTTGCTACTGTTGCCGCCGTTTTTATTCCTTGTTGGTTTGGCAGTGCCGCCTTTTGTGCCACCTGCCGCTTTGCTTCCCGGTGCGCTTGTAGAAGCGCTTTTTGTCCTTACTGGCTTCGCAGTTTTGTTCCAGCGTGTCCATCCCTTACTACCTGTGCCTCTGCCGGTCCCGCCGCCCTTGCTTTTTCCACCCATATGATCACTCCATTACTAGTCGTTCAGATTTAACTAAGCTATCATACCATTACTTTGAATATAATGCCCATTTGTTTTAAAAATTGAACATGTTAAGCCGCAAATACTTTCGCAAAACGGATCTTACTGTATTTTTGTTAGTTTGCAGGTTAATAATGAGATAAGGCCATATAGTATGGAAAAATAATGATTCTTAAAGGAGTGAAACACATGTCTGTTGATGTTTATCTTAACTTTAATGGAAACTGTCGTGAAGCAGCGGAGTTTTACGCAGAGGCATTTGGGACTGAGAAACCACAAATTATGACGTTCGGTGAAGCACCGCCCAATCCTGATTATCCTCTACAAGAAGAAGCCAAAAATCTGGTCATGCACACGCGGCTTCAAATTGATGGTAGTAATGTCATGTTTTCAGACGTTTTTCCTGGTATGCCATTCGTAGCCGGAAACAACATCAGCCTCGCCATCGTCAATAAGGACGAAGAGAAAATTCGATCGTACTTTCATAAATTAAAAGAAGGAGGAACCGTAAACATGGAACTTCAAGAAACATTCTGGAGCAAATGTTACGGTAGCCTTAAAGATAAGTTCGGAATTGAATGGCAATTAAGTTATGATAACGGAATGACCGACAGTTAGTCTGTTATATTACCCTGCGATAGTTAAGCCCTCGCAAGCTATTCTAATTGAATACTTTGTGAGGGCTTAATATCAGCTTAAAGTTACTCTATACAGCAGCCTTAGAATTCTTCCAAAACCTTGAATTTGTCTCCATGAATCTTATCCAGGTGATCCTCTCCCCAGTAGCATAAATGGTCTAGCGCGGGTTTTAATCCCCAGCCGTAGTCCGTTAACTCATACTCTACTTTAGGAGGGATTTCATTATAAACCTTTCGTGTAACGATCTCATCCTTTTCTAGGCCTCTGAGCTGAGTGGTCAGCATTTTTTGTGTAATGCCGGGTATTAACCGACGAAACTCAGACGTTCGTTTCCGTCCTGTCATCAGATGGTAGATAATTAAAGGCTTCCATTTCCCTCCCATCACCTCTAAAGCCGCTTCCACTCCAACTTGATACTTCTTTTGAACCCTATTTTTTGTCTGTTCAGTCATTTCTTAATCCTCCTTTAGAAGGCTTCGTTTGCTCAGAACAACCCATCACTTCAATTCATTACTCAGATCAGTTTCTAGGGAATCTACCTAGGGCACTTCCATGTTCCTATGGCACCTGTATCATCCTATAGAACTTAGAAGTGCGTACTTCCAGATTATTTTCCTACTGTATATAATAGCATCAAGCATTGAGCATTCCTAGAAGTAAGCTATTGAGAAAGGTAGTGAAGAAGCATGAAAGTATTAACCGTTGTTTCACACCCGAGAAAAGATTCCTTGACCTTTAAGGTTGCTGATCGTTTCGTACAGGGTCTTGCCGATGCAGGCCACGATTATGAGATATTAGATTTGCATGGGATTGGTTTTGATCCTATTTTAAAAGGAGTAGATGAACCGGATTTGACAGTTGCGGAACAGTCCTTTTCCCCTGAAGTAGAAATGGAAATAAGGCGGATGAAGGAGCATGATGCATTGGCATTTATTTTTCCACTTTGGTGGTGGAATTTGCCAGCTATGCTGAAGGGTTATATTGACCGTGTATGGAACAATGGGTTTGCGTACGGTTCGAATCACCTGCATCATCAGCATATCTTGTGGCTTGGCTTGGCCGGCGTTTCGAAAGAACAGTTGAAAAAGCGTAACTATGATGAAATGATTACTCATTTGCTGAATGTGGGAATTGCAGATTATTGCGGAGTTTCCAATTCCAAGGTTGAATTCTTAGATGAGACCCTGAGTTCAAATTCCGGTCATTTTGTAATGCTGCTGGATCAAGCTTATCACTTTGGTTTGAATTATGGCAAGGATTAGGCTTTATTTACAATCCCCTCCGACACGAAGGCCGGAAATCCTAACAGAATGCGAGAAAGAATTATCTTTCCGCAAGGAGACCTAAGTAGTAACGCGAAAAAAGACGTTAACCCAGCCATATTTTGCATGGACAGGGGTTAGCGTCTTTTCATTATTCTGCATTTAACTAGCTTTCGACAGCAAGTAAAGGAAATAAGGGGTAACCAGTATGGTGATAATAATTCCGGTTGGAATATCTGCACCAAAGCTGATCGTCCGAGTAAGTGTGTCAGCAATCAAAATGACGAGTGCACCAACTAATGCTGTCGTAGGTAGCAATAGCTTATGATTGGGCCCTACTAGCTTGCGCGCTAGATGGGGACTGACCATGCCTACAAAAAAGAAATTCCCTCCAAGTGCCACGCTACCAGAAGCGAGCGCAACGGCAGCAATCGTCAAGCCGATAAACTCCCTTTTAATTGCTACACCGAGGCCCGATGCTGTCTGATTCCCCAAATTCAACGTATTGAGTGTGTTAGACCTGTAAAAAACGTAAAAACAGATGATAAACACCCACGGGAGCAGCACCATAATATAGCTCCAGTCGTCCCCCCACAGGTCTCCAGCCTGCCATCTCAGAGCAAAGTCATACTGTTGCTTGTCTAGCCGGAGTGTCAACATCAGAGATAATGCGCTGTAGCCACTCCCCATAGCGACACCGGTTAAAATTAGGCCTGTAGGCGAGATGTCTCTTCCCCGCCTGAAAGCAAACATAAAAATCAAGAAAGCTGCCGTGAGGCCGCCTGCAAAAGCTAACCCTGGAAGAAGAATCGGCGATAGCAATCCTTCACTAGCGAACAACGTAATATACATAAGTACAAATAGCCCCGAGCCTGAGCTGATGCCGAGTGTCCCGGGACTGGCCATGTCGTTTTTGAGCAAGCTTTGCATGATACAGCCTGATATCCCCATGCCAATACCTACCAATATAGAAAGCACAATACGTGGCAGTCGAAAGTCAAACACGATCAGGTTCTGTTTGCTCGTTCCTTCGCCCATGATGACCTTGAAAACTTCGAGTGGAGAAAGGTTCATTTTCCCAACATTCATACTGAGTATAGCCACTAACAGCGTCAGCACTACTAACAGTAAAATAATGCTAATACCCCTGCTATTGCGGGACAGCTTCAACTAAACTCCCTCCTTTGCTTGCGCACAAGGTAGAGAAAATAGGGTACGCCCACCAAGGCAAAAATAATGCCAAGGGGTGTTTCGTGAGGGCGATTGATCAGTCGTCCAAGTAAATCCGCTGCCAACAGAAAGACTGCTCCATACAAAGCTGAGGCCGGGATAATATACCGATAATCCGTTCCGACCAGATGGCGCATAATGTGTGGCACGATCAAACCCACGAAGCCAACAGGACCGACCACAATTACCGATAATCCTGTTAGAATTAATACAATTAGGGTTGAAAACAACTTAATCCTATTGGCACGAATACCCAAGCCTGATGCTACATCCTCCCCGAAGCTCAAAATCGTAATTGAGGGAGAAAGCGCGATGGCACAGACCAAACCCACTACAAACAGTGGAGCAATGAAAGCTAGTTCACCCCACTTGGCACTGGCTGTACCACCAGCAGACCAGTAATCAAGGGCTTGGCCAATCTCATACTTAATAGCGATAAACGTACTAAATGCACCAAAAAGCATGGAGATGGACATTCCTGCCAGTACCAGTCGCTGAGGCGTCATGCCTCGCTTGCCTATAGATGCGATGTAATACGTAATGCCCGTAGTGATTGCTGCACCTAGGCAAGAATACAGCATGGTTTCTCCGTAGGTGCGACCAGGCAAAAAGGCCATACATAACGCAATAGCAAATGTCGAGCCTGAGCTTATGCCAATGAGTCCCGAATCCGCTAGTGGATTACGAGTGGTTCCCTGCATAATCGCCCCACACACAGCCAAGCTACACCCTACCATGATATCTGCCACGGTGCGTGGAAACCGCAAGGTGTGAATAATCTGATGTTCCGTAATGTAGGGATCAAACTGAAATATAGCCCCCCACGCCAGCTTCAAGCTCATTTCAGCAGCACCAAAGGTAATGGATGCTGCGGTAACCACCAGAAGCAGGAACACGCCCACGATCATGCAGCCTATAAAATGAAATATTCCTTTTTTATTTGGTTCTTTGTGAGTAGACATCGATTACACCCTTAGTTGGTCAATTATGCATCATTACTTCGTCTGTTCCAGCAATTTGCTAATCATATAATCTAGCTGTCCCGTCATACTAGCAACGTCCGAATAATAGAACAGTCCTGCATATTTCGCTGGAATTTCGATGATATGTCCGTTTTTAACGGCTGGAATGCTGCTCCAGATTTTTGTCTTCGCATATTCGGATTCCTTGCCTTCCTGCTTAAACCAAAGGACATAATCTCCAAAGTATTCAGCAGCTACCTCGTAGGATAAAGAACCACGATTCTCTCCGGAGTTTTTAACCAATGTGTTGAGCTTTTCCGGTTTGTGAAGTCCAAGATAATTGTAAAGCAACGTTCCTCCGCGTGAGCCTGTTTCATAATAAATTCCGTAGGAGCCACTGCCCCAGTCCTCGAAAATGCTAAACGTTTTGTCCTTGAATATGTCGGAATTTAGTTTTTCTTTGGCCTGACTCAGCTTGCTTTCAAACAGTGAAATCACTTTGTCCGCTTCTGCTTCATGTCCTGTGGCCTGACCAAGAAATTTCAAACGTTCTAGGGAGGTCATTTTATCCTCAGGTATCACAAGAACAGGCGCAATTTTAGACAGCTTATCATAATCCTTTGTATCATATGTAATGATAAGATCAGGATCATACTTCATAATTTCCTCAGTTTCCCACTTTTCAATATTGGGGACGTCGCTAAACTTATCGTAAAAAGGCATCGTTTCTTGTTTCCACCCCATGACTGCGGCCGGCTTAATCCCTAGTGTAAATACATCGCCAACATACCAGTTCACGACTACCCGTTGAGGATTAGCGGGCACCTTCACATCTCCTTTTACCGTAGAGACTGTACGTGTATCAGAATCACTGCTTACCTCTTCCTTCGTGGACGACGCGGATTTAGCAGATGAATCAGAGGAGCTGCCAGCATTCCCACAACCTGAAATAACGAAAATCACTACGAATAGTGCACATAAAATCATGTGAAACTTCTTGTTCATCATACGATGCATGTTGCAAATCTCCTTTGAAATATAGTAAGTGCAAAGCATACTTAAAATTAATGATATTGATAATCATTATCACTAATATAAAATTGTAAATTTTACCTCACTGATTGTCAACTATTTCTTGTTTTGTTTTACTTTAATGGGTTCTCCAGTGTTGCTCTTCTATTCGCTTCATGCCATTCCTGATAGATTCCTCCAATTTCATAAAATGCTTTGTTCATTGAAGTTGTCAGCTCCTTCATGATCTCCTTTGTATATTTTAAATGAGTATTTATGTTATCCACTTTATATTTGCGAAGCAGATTCAGATGGGCAATGATGTGAATTGTATCTTCGATGATCCAATAAATCACATCCTCTTCCTCTTTCGTAAGCTTGTTCAGCATCTGTATGCCTCTTTCATACATTTGGAGCGTATAACCCCGCTTGCTCACTTGCACATACGGACTCAGATCATCATAAAAATCCGTACAGAAAGGTCGTCTTACATATTGCTCATACTGCTCTTCATATATTGAAGTTTGTTCAAGCAGTTTAATCGTCATATCTATGAGTTCTTGTTCGCTATATATTTTTTTCATCAGATTTTCCCTTCCCTCTCTCTACTAAATAGATTCAAGTCATATGGACGAAAGCATCGGCTATTCTATGGGTAGTGGTATCCCTGATGTTCAATGGAACGTACGCGCTCGCAGCTTCAGCAACATCAACGTTTATCGTTACGTTTCAACAAGCAACCTTGGTATACAACGATCACGTAGGCACGATTAGGCCATTGCTGTCCAGGTGGCAGGTCAATCCATTAGTGAAGGTAACAGCGTAAAGGCCTCCTCCGTTTCTGCCAAAGGTTCTACCGTTAAGCTAAAAGTGACGATAATAGAATGCTAAAAATAGACCGTCACTCCCAGGAGCAGCGGTCTTCATATTTACAAGTCGCGGTAACTGGGCAGGTACCATTTCGGTATATAGGATTGAAAGTCATCATATGCCTCCAATACCTCTTCAGCTCGTTGCACCATATCGTCTACCTCTTCTTTGCCAAATGGAATGGCCCAGTGGATCGATGAAAGCTGATTGCTTGCAATATACAGAGCCATTAATCTAAAAAATAAATCAGGTACATTGTTATTAAAATAACCGTGGATTCGGCCCGAAGCGAATAAAGGACTTAATGCTGCACACCAGGTAATTCTATTGAATTCTTCCCAAGGATCACCATAGTCCATTCTATTAAAATCGATGATACCCAGTTCACCAGATGGGGTAACCACCATATTGCCCACATGATAATCCCCATGCTGAAATGTTTGAGGACGATTTTCTAATAGATGACGGTTTTGCTCAATAAAGCTTATGGCTTGATCTGCTCCCTTTAAGAAAATACCGCATGACTTATAGTTTGTAATATACCTGTTGATTTTGCCATTATAATGCTCAGCCCATGGGGCTCGATCTGGCTCTGCATGAATCTCATGCATTTTTTTCAATGCATCTCCCGCTTGAACTCCAAGTTGATACTGTTGTGCTGCAGCTAACGTGGGGATCATCTCTTCAGCATCTTTCCCTTCGATCCAGGTGAACAAGGAATATACAGATTGACCCTCATTACAAAACCCAAATTCAAGCGGCCGGGACATGAACAGATTCTCCACGTGATTCAGCTTTTTTACAGCTTCAAACTCGCGTTTCTTTTTATCATAATGAACCATATCCGCCATTCTTAGCAGCAAGTCTCTACCATCAGTGGTTCGAATATAATATTTTTTGTCACTGGACCAGCCTCTATGAATCTCTTCCACGTTGCTCCACTTGCTGGCACCCGGTATTTCACTAAAGAGTTGATTCACGCTCATCCCCCCACGTTAAAATAGCCTTACTTACTAACTTAATATATGCTTTCCATAGTTTACCTTTGAAATGACAGAGGAATCAATCTTCTTCCAGAAAAAACTCAAATAAAAAAGGCTGAAAAGACAAGCTGTCTCTTCAACCTCAATATTCGCTGAGTTGCCATCGTGAACACCCATCACTTATATTATAAAATCAGTAAGAATACGAAAACTCATGTTTAAATTCGTCTACCCGTTGAATGGTTTTGAGAATATTGCGACCTTCACGTGTACCATCAATAATACGACGAGCTTGTTTACTATCCCCAATATTAATAACTTCTACTTGATGTTTTTTTCCATATTCGAGCAAGCTGTCCATCAGCGGACTGTATGAACGCATACCCAAGCATACGAATCCAAGATCAAAAGGAATCTCAAACTCCTGTTCTCCATGCTTTACTTTGAAACGGTCGCTACACACTTCTGTCAAAGCTGTTTCCGTATGGACGTTCACTTCCCGCTCCTCTACCATTTTCATCATGGAGATTCGGGTAATCATATCCAGATCTTTACCGAGTAGCGGCATCATCTCAATAATGGAAACCTCTTGTGCTCCACGCTCTGCGTAATATTCGACGACATCCAGTCCCACAGCCCCGCCACCAACTACAGCAATGCGTTTACCTTCAAACTCCTGGAATTTCTCCATGTTGTGCAAAAGATCAAAGATGGAGAACACTTTTGTCCCCGGTTTGCCCAGTTGCTCATGCAAACCTGCAATGGGCGGAAGAAGGGGTATAGCCCCCGTCGCATTGACAATAATATCAGGATTCAGGGCACTTATCATCGCCAAATCGGCTCGGGTCCCTGTTACAATGTTCAGATTGGTTAACTGTTTGGTGCGTTGAATCAGATAATCAGGGAAATCATTGATGCGTGTTTTGTCTGGCAAGCGGGCAATATCACGGGCCAAACCGCCCAACTCTGGTTTCTCCTCAAAGAGGGTTACTTTGCAGCCTACTTCGGCTGCCGTACATGCTGCTTCCATCCCAGCAGTACCCCCACCGATCACAACAACCTGAACATTGTTTTTAACACGTTGTTTCCGGTATTCAGCTTCCTTGAACAGATCCGGATTTACCGTACAGCAAATCGGTTTACTTTTGGAGATACGATGATCGGCACAACCAATGTTGCAAGAGATACATTTTCTAAGCAAATGTTCGTAGCCGTTTTGCACTTTAAGCACCCAGTTCGGTTCTGCAATCAAGCCTCTACCCATTGCCAGAAGATCCGCGTCACCTCTCACCAAAATATCCTGCGCAGCCTGTGGGCTCCGAATATTACCTGAGGTCATCGTTACCTTCCCAAATTTTTCTTTTACCGCTTTGGCCATATATGAGCGCCAACCATCTGGTAGGTTCATCCCGTCAATCTGGAACTGGATGGAATCATTCAGAGCAGCAGAAACATTCAAAATATCTACCTCATCATTAAGATACTCCAATAACTCGAGTGTATCTTCCAGTGTGTTCCCACCTTCTGTGAACTCTTCCGCGCTAAAACGTAAGCAAATAGGGAAGAATGGGCCTACCACTGAACGAATTTCATCAATGACTAATCTGGCAAAACGGGTACGGTTTTCTGCACTGCCGCCAAATTCATCCGTGCGTTTATTATACATCGGCGAAAGAAACTGACTCAGCAAGTAGGAGTGTCCCGCATGAATTTCAACACAGTCAAATCCTGCTCGTTGCGCTCTTCCCGCTGCTTCTCCGTATTTGCGCACAATGGCGTAAATTTCTTCTTTTTGCAAAGGTCTTGGAATCGCTCCGCCCTTTTTAGAAGGAATATTGGAAGAAGATACAGGCTGAATTCCGTTCAGTCGTCCCGCATAAGCTGAAGCACCCGCATGGTTAATTTGTACAGAAACACAAGCTCCATAAGAGTGTAGGGCTTCTGTTAATCTAAACAGTCCGGGAATAAACTGATCGTTATCCATACGCAGCTGGGTTGTTCCGTTTGTACCCATTGGGAAATCCAGACAAACATTTTCTACTGTTATCAAGCCGGTACCACCTTTGGCCCGTTGCACGTAATAGTCAATATGATCCTGAACAAAGCTTCCGTCCATGGCAGCAAAGTTAGTTCCCATTGGGGGCATAACAATCCGATTTTTCAAGGTCATGCGTCGTATGGTTAGAGGTTCAAAGATAGCAGGATAGTGGTTCATTGTTCTTCCTCCTTGCGAGTGTACAAATTTCATGTTCAAGCTTCCATTAAAGCATTCTCATATGTGATTTATTTCACTTTTGGGAATATCGAGATGTTATTGAGTACGATCATTCCTTATGACTTGATTTTATATCATCTAATCCATAAATTCTAATGCTATTTTATGTACTAAATCATAGTTTCAATCTATAGATTAACTGGAGTTATAAATAAAATAAAAAAGGAACAATCCTGTGAGGAATGTCCCTTTGGTGTGGAAAAATCATGCTTATATTCTGGTATCCATCTACCGAGCTGTTCTTTTAAAACCGTTGGGTACACGTACCAAAATCCCTTCCCTAACGTATCTGTCCAGCAGTCCACACATTGTGGTATATCCATTTACTTCGAATAAAGGTGCGTAGGCTGAGGCTTTAGGAGAGGTATTCAGATATTTAAGGAAAAATCCTTCGTCGATGACCTGGGTATCGTAAATATAAGCCTCAATAGATGTATGCCGTTCTGGGTGATGCTCCCCAATATTCATAAACAGACAATGATCACCATGCAAATCAGCTGACCATATTCCATCAATAATCAAGTCTGTTTCTTTCTGTTCCAGCCATTCAAACTGAGTTGGGAACGGGTCGAACTCAGAAGGTCTGAATTGGTGGGTTTCGGTAGCCATTCGTTCACATAAACGCTGAGCAGATAGTGTGTATTCGTCCCACAAGCCCAGAATAGCCATATCTCTTTCATTCGAGTATTCCCACTCTTGATCCTCTTCTGTCGAAGTTGAGAACTGTGCGAGTGATTGGTCTATCCCCTTATGTCTCATTGCTGTTTTCTTTCCTCCTATCCATCACTAGAAGTGCTCCATTCAGAAACCAAAAATCCCCTGCCCGAAAAGCCGGGTGAGTCCAATGAAAGGAAACACCCCGGCTTGACGTCAAGGGAGACTTGTCTATCCGTATCAAGATTATACTTTTAAATCACCATCATAGGTGGCAATCATATTGTACAGTTCAGGACGACGGTCACGGAAAATGCCCCATTCAATCCGTCCTACTTCCAGCTCATCCAGGTCAAATTCAGCAGTAAGCACTTCTTCATCGGTACGACCCGCTTCTGCGATCTTGTTACCTTGATGTCCGGCAATAAAGGATGAACCGTAGAATGTAATACTGGAGTCTTCGTCCGTTTCAGTTCCGATCCGATTGGAAGCTATGACTGGAATCAGGTTGGAAGCCGCATGACCCAGCATGCAAGTCTGCCAGTGATCCTTGGAATCGATGGCAGAATCCTGCGGTTCCGAGCCAATAGCTGTCGGATAGAACAAAAGTTCTGCGCCCATAAGCGCCATACAGCGGGCCGCCTCAGGATACCATTGATCCCAGCACACGCCTACCCCAATTTTGGCATAACGTGTATTCCATACTTTAAAACCAGTATCGCCCGGATTAAAATAAAATTTTTCCTCATACCCAGGACCGTCCGGGATGTGGCTTTTGCGGTATTTACCTAACACTTCACCGTCTGCGTCAATGACAGCAAGACTGTTGTAGCGCGCGTAGTTTTTCTTTTCATAGAAGCTGATTGGCAGCACAACCTGTAATTCTTTGGCGATTTTCCTAAAATGGTTAACCGCTTTGTTGTGCTCCAGCTCAGTGGCATATGAATAATAATCAGACTTTTCCTTCTGGCAGAAATATGGAGTCTCGAACAACTCCTGTAGCAAAATAATTTGTGCGCCCTGCGCAGCCGCTTCACGTACTAACTTCTCTGCTTTACTAATATTTTCTTCGATATTGGTAGAACAGCTCATTTGAGTTGCTGCAACTTTTACTTTTCTCACTTTAGTCCTCCTTTTAGATGTTGTATCGTTCAACGCTTTACAGCAGGCATCTGCTGGGTCGTACAGTGCACGTTACCGCCTTCACGGATGACCGCCATACCGTCTACAGTACGAATGATGCGATCTGGGAATACATTTGCCAGCACTTGCTCAGCTGCAAGATCACTCTCAGCGGCAGTGCCGCCGAACACTGGCAAAATAATACCGCCATTCACAAAATAGAAGTTAATATAACTCAGTGTCAATCGGCTGTCTTCATAATCCACACGCGGCGGCTGACCGATTCGAATCACTTCCAGCTTACGGCCTTTGGCATCCGTTGCTTGCTCCAGAATGCGCAGGTTTTCCTGCGTGATTTCGTAATTTTCATCCTCAGGATCATCACACACTTGCATAATGACCTTGCCAGGAGCTGCAAAACAAGCAATATTGTCCACATGACCGTCTGTTTCGTCGCCACTAAGACCACGTTTTAGCCATATTATCTTCTCGGCACCTGTATACTCACATACATGCCGTTCAATTTCTTCTCTGCTTAATTCCGGATTTCGGTTGGAATTGAGCAAACACTCTTCGGTTGTAATCAGTGTGCCTTCGCCATCTACGTGCAGTGAGCCGCCTTCCATCACAACCGGTGCATCAAACCGTGGAACTCCAAGTTTGTCCAAAATTTGCGGTGCAACCTGGTCATCCAGGTCCCATGGGGCGTATTTGCCACCCCAGGCGTTAAACTTCCAGTTAACACCTGCCAACTGACCATGCTCGTCTGTGAGAAAAGTAGGGCCGTTATCACGCAGCCACGCATCGCTGTGCTCAATCGACAGCAGTTCTACCCGTTCCCCAAGTTCAAGCGCCTTAACGCTCTCCAGATCTTCCGGATTTACGACCACAGTAACTGGTTCAAATTCCGCCATGGCGCGTACAATTCCGGCATAGCCCTTGCATACATCAGCATGCATATCCGGGTAAACCATTGAAGATTTTACAGGCCAAGAAATATACGTGCGTTCATGTGGCGCCCATTCAGGCGGCATCTTATAATGTGAATCCTTAATTTGCATGTATTGAAGCTCTCTTTCTTTTTCATAATGTAGACTCCGCTCCTATCATACAATAATATGATCTTTGTCTCAATCGAAGCGGAAAACTTTCAATAATTTACATTCACATTGGAGTAAATTACTTTGAAAATGTGATTGCTTTCACTGTATTCCCATCAAAATCCTTCACAGTGAATTGTGCTCCCTCCAACACACCGTAAGAGGATGGATAGTTTTCTTTTGGCAGCGAGATCGAACCGGGGTTCAGTATAAAGATCCCATTTTCCACATCCGCTACCGGAATATGAGTATGTCCCTGGATAAACACATCTCCCGCTTCTAGTGGTGGTAAATTTCCGATACTAAAGCCATGTCCGTGCGTGACATAGATTCTCCGTCCTTCATGGTATAGCAAAGCATAATCACCCATCATAGGAAACTCCAGCAGCATCTGATCCACCTCTGCATCGCAATTTCCGCGCACAGAAACCGCAATATGGGACTTGTGCTTATTTAACAGTGCGGCCACTTCTGCGGGATTATACCTTTCTGGTAACGGATTACGTGGTCCGTGGTACATATAATCTCCGAGCAGGACAAGACGATCGGCTTTCTCCTCCCTGAACTTTTCCAGTGCCAATTGCAACCAGTGCAGTGAGCCGTGAATATCTGATATAAACATCAATTTCATAATTATTCTTTCCTTTCTGAATAGGCTGAAAATATTCCACTTAAGCACATTATTGCATTATTCCCTAAACAAATCTGTGCAAAAATGTTCTTTCGTTTGGTCATACTCTTTTTAAGACAATAAACTACAGCTCCGAGTGAGCTGTAGTTTATTGTTATTCCTTTTATATTTGTACTTATCATCTTCGGTGATTTTACGGGTGACCTTGCAAGGGTTTTCAACCGCAATCACACCAGAAGGCACATTACCACCGGTCCATCCTCGCTTCGCTTATTTAGATACAGAAGTCAGATTTCTTTTAAAGCTTCATTGTAGGATTCCACATGCTCACTCTTCAGAACTGAAAAGCTACTCACATTGAAATTTCCACCAAATTACCTTCTGGATCTTTAATTACGCTTTCATAATAGCCGTCACCTGTCAATCTTGGCTGACCCACTACTTCATATCCTGCATGCATGAGCTGCTCTGTCTTTTCATTCACCAGTGCTTTACTTCCAACGGAAAATGCCACATGAGCCCAGCCCGTAATATTGATCTGTGGAGAATGATCTACTCCCGTTTTACGCATAACCTCTAACCTTGCTCCATCCTCAAAGGTGATAAAATAGGACTCAAATCCTTTTGTAGCGTTATAATATTTATCGTTAGATTTTCCATCAAAATATTGCTCGTAAAAGCTCTTCATCTTTTCTAAGTCTCTCACCCAGATCGCTACATGCTCAATCTTCATTATTTTCCTCCTTCTGCAGCCCTCATAATGAAAAAATCATTAATTTATACTGGACTCAGTTTTCTGTATAGTTATTATTAGTGTTTTAATAAGTCTTAATATATATTAGTAATTAATTTTTGTCCAATTCTAACACCCCTAAAAAATTAGCGACCGCTTCGTAAAAGAAAAAAAGCGGTCGCTATCTATAAGCCTTCATTTATATATTGTACTTAATCACTTGTTTTTATAAATTAACGTTTCAAGCTTTCACCATTCGTAGCAATAACTTCTTTATACCAATGGAACGATTTCTTCGGATATCTTTCAAGTGTACCGCTGCCATCATCATGACGATCTACGTAAATGTAGCCATAACGTTTCTTAAGCTGAGCGGTCGATGCGCTAACAAGGTCAATACATCCCCAAGACGTATAGCCCAAAACCTCTACTCCGTCCTCAATAGCTTCTCCAACTTGAACCAAATGATCATTCAGGTAGTTGATCCGGTAGTCATCTTCAACCGTTTTTTCGCCTTTTTCATTTGTAATCAGTTCATCAACGGCGCCCAGACCATTTTCAACGATGAATAGTGGTTTTTGGAAGCGATCATAGAACGTATTCAGGACATAACGTAAACCTTGCGGATCAATTTGCCAGCCCCACTCACTTGCCTCAAGATGCGGATTGATGACACCACCAAGGATATTACCTTCACCTTTGACTTTTTTAGCTTCGTCAGCTGTCTCACAAGTACTCATATAATAGCTGAACGAGATAAAATCAACGGTATGCTTCAAATCTGCGGCATCACTTGGTTCAAAGTGAATAGTGATTCCGTTTTCTTTAAAGAAACGTTTCATGTAACCTGGGTATTGACCTCTTGCGTGAATATCGGCAAATGCCATGTTTCTGTGATCAAATTCCATTGCAGCAATGACATCGTCTGGGTTTGGTGTCAGCGGATAAGTAGGCATACTCAGCACCATACAGCCAATTTTGAAATCAGGGTTGATCTGATGACCGATTTTTACCGCTCTTGCACTCGCTACAAGCTCATGGTGAATAGCCTGATAAAGATCTTGCTCACTAAGTTGATCTTTTGGTGTGCTAATTCCTCCACTCATGAATGGTGCTTCAAGAATGGAGTTGATTTCATTGAAAGTCAACCAGTATTTAACTTTATCTTTGTAGCGATTAAATACAGTTGTAGCATAGCGCTCATAAAAATCAACAAGCTTACGGTTTACCCAACCATCGTATTCTCTGGACAAATGTAAAGGTGTTTCATAGTGAGATAGTGTAACGAGTGGCTCAATTCCATATTTGTGAAGTTCATCAAACAAATCATCATAAAATTGCAAGCCTTTTTCGTTAGGCTCCAGTTCGTCACCTTTAGGGAAAATACGTGACCATGCGATAGAAGTACGGAATACTTTGAAGCCCATTTCCGCGAAAAGTTTGATATCTTCTTTATAATGATGATAAAAATCAATACCGATCAATTTCATGTTATCTTCTGTGGGTACATCCGTAACGGGCCCCCAACCACCACGAGGAGTTACATCCTGAATGGACCAGCCTTTTCCATCTTCTTGATAAGCGCCTTCGAGCTGATTAGCAGCAACTGCTCCGCCCCACAGGAAATCTTTTGGAAACTGTGTACTCATATTTTCTCCGCCTTTGCTGATGTTTTTTATTAACTAGGATAGAAACACGTTACCTCTATGCTAATGTGTTATAAACTACTTCTAATTGAATCTTAAGGTTTGTAACGCGTTTCATGTCAAGTTTTATTTTAAAAACATCCAGAGCTTATCATAGTATTATCTCCAATAATTACTCCCATATTTATAACTCTTCTATTATTGAGTAAAATGACTATTCTTCAAATGGCGGATCTACATGAATATCTCTATCTGGTTCAGTACTTACCCAGCGTGTAAAGATAACCTGAAAGCCGGCTCGAGTCGGCGCGCAGGCAAAAGGACCTGCCTGTTGTCCCGTTTCATAAGGAAAACGTGCTACACGTACAGTGCGCCAGCTTTGATTTTCGGTTCTGGCTCTAATGATAACCGCATCCTGTAGTTGTGAAGCACGGATCGTGACATTTTTCCCTACCCAATCGGGTACAGGAGCTAATGACCAATCGGAATAGCCATCTGTGACTACGACTGCCAGCTGAGGAATTCCGTCATTTAATTCGATTCCGGCTTTAATCCACTTTTGTTGTCCTTGATACAGCATTATACCGGCCTGATCGTAAAGCTCCGTAAATGAGCCTAATTGAAACGTGACTTCGATGGCAGAGCCTTCTTCCCAGTCTGTAAGCAGGGAATGTCCGCTACTGCGTTCAAACCCATACAAAGTTTTTTCCCAGTAGTCGCTTCCTTCTCTGGTTTCAACTTTAAGAAACTGGTCTTCTTCTATGGATGATACAGGGTGATTAGTCCATGTCCCTGTAGTCCATGCAATCGATTTTTGATTCATTAATCTCATCCTCTCATGCTTTATTGAACGATGTCTTATTTCCTTTTCTCCACCAATTGCAAATTGTACGTCAGACTTTCAAGGGTCACCGAAATCAAGCCATACATGTATTCATCATGCGTATCGTTTTTCACAAAAATCTCGGGCATATGTTCTTTGGGTATATCTTTTAGACAGCCGCTATAAATATCGTCCAACAGATTCGGCTTGGATAACTCTCCAGTCAAAGCGATAGATACAGGGTTTATAATCGCAATAATGGAAGTTATCGTTTGGATCGCCAGAGGAACAAAGCCCTCTATGCTATTTAACTGTTTAAGCTGTTCCTCTCTTGTTAAATCAAAAGGTAGGAAGGAAACTTCCCCCGCAAATTTGGTATTTCCTTTTAACAAATGTCCATCGACAATAAAACCCGCTCCGGGGAAATTGTCTTTTGGAAACGTAACAATAGCAAAGGTTTTATCCTCATCATAATTCTGCATGTTATAAAATCCGTAGACTGTTAAATGCATATCATTTTCAATGGTAACTTCTAATCCGTATTTATCTTGAAGCTGTGGACCTACAGCGACTCCTATGAGCAGGTCGAGATCACAAACATCGATAATTCCTTGATGAACGACCCCGGGGATGCCAATTCCAATGGCTTTGACGTTTCCATAGTTATTAATCAGCTCTCCAATTTGGGTTTCTATGACCTCATAATCAATATGAGGCACAATGGAAGTATTCTCGATGATGGTATCACCAAGCAAATTAGCAACAGCATAAGTAAGAGAATGTATACCGCCTTCCGTTTTCACATTTAAACAGATAATATAAGAATAATCAGCGTTATATTTGTACCGTCTAGCCGGACGTCCGCCGTTCGACTCTTCCAATTCCGTCTCTAATACTTCCCCGGTTTGAAGAAGCTCATTCAGAATATTTCCGCAAGTTGCCACACTAAGACCTGTGATACTGGCTATCGATGACTTGGTTGCATATTCCTTGGATTTCAGTGTGTTTTTAACTAACTCTACATTAATTTGTTTAACCCGAATGGTGTTATTGGAGACTGGTTGTATTTGAATACACTCCTTTTCCAGTATTTATTAAAAGGTTTATAATAAGTTGTAATATAACGCTCTGCCTGTAAAAAGTCAATTTGTACGCCTTTTCCTCTTCTCCTCTATCATCATGCTATACTATAAATAAGAAATAAATTTTTAGTGCAGCATTTCTGCGTTGAAAGTCACTTAAATAGGGGGGAATTCTGTTGTCAGCTATTGAGTATATAGCAATCATCGCATTGCTCCTCTCCGTCATACTTTTAATTAAGGTCTACAGCCTTCAATCTCGGCTTAATGACTTGAAATCCGACGTGGAGCGTCTAGAAAATCGTTCAGGAATACAAGGAACATCGCTGTCAGGCACCATCGCTGCCTCTCCTCCACATATTCTAGACGCAGGAGCTTCAGAAGATATCAATGAAAGGTTGCTCCTGCTCATTAGGGAAGGAAAAAAGATTCAAGCCATAAAAGAACTGAGAACGGCTAAGGATCTTTCCCTTAAGGATGCAAAGGATTATGTGGGTCACTTGGAAAAACTCTAAAGAAAGGAAGAAATAAGATGAGTGCCAGCAAAACAAACGCCATGCGCATATTGGACGGGCAACATATACAATACAATATTTTGAGTTATGATCATCAAGATGGAAAAATAGACGGTATGAATGTGGCTGAGAAAATCGATAGAGCCCCGGAGATAGTTTTCAAAACTTTGGTTGCACATAGCAAACAAAATCTGTTTGTTTTTGTAATTCCTGTACATCAAGAGCTTGATCTCAAAAAAGCAGCCAAATCCGCGGGAGAGAAAAAAATTGAAATGCTTCCAGTTAAGGATTTGCAAAAGTTTACGGGATATATTCGCGGTGGTTGCTCCCCCATTGGAATGAAAAAGCTCTACCCCACTTTTATCGACCAGCCTGCATTGGAACTGGAAGCCATCGTTGTAAGCGGTGGGAAAATTGGGACCCAACTGGAGTTAAGTCCGCACGATTTAGCTCAAATCATTCAGGCTCAGTTTACAGATCTAACGCATACAGCATAAAACTCACTACATGATCATAAAATCTTTATGCGTATTTTCTTATCCCATACTTCATCAAGCTTCAACCTGGAGAGGAAGATTTAATGATGCATAATGATTGCCCTAAAAATGCAAGAATCCCCCAACCCATCAGAAGTGATGGTGCTGGGGGCATCGATAAGGGTCCACGTGATGTGATGAGGGATCTACAGAATCCCGATATGCTGGTTCCCCCCGTAACGGACAATGGTCTCATTCCAAATATGAGATTTTCTTTTTCTGATGCCCATATGCAGCTTAATCATGGTGGGTGGTCAAGAGAAGTAACGGTAAGGGAATTACCTATTGCTACAACCCTTGCCGGGGTGAATATGAGTTTGACACCGGGTGGTGTACGTGAGCTTCACTGGCATCAGCAAGCGGAATGGTCATATATGCTGTTGGGAAGTGCTCGCATTACGGCAGTAGACCAAAATGGACGTAATTTTATTGCTGATGTGGGTCCCGGAGATCTCTGGTATTTCCCTCCTGGCATTCCGCACTCTATACAGGGACTTGAGGATGGGTGCGAATTTTTGCTGGTTTTTGATGATGGTAGTTTCTCCGATCTGAACACCCTATCCATCTCCGATTGGTTCGCACATACTCCCAAAGACGTACTTTCTGCAAATTTTGGTGTACCAGAAGCTGATTTTGCAGCAATTCCTCAAGACCAAGTATATATCTATCAGGATTCCGTTCCCGGTTCTCTTCAAAGCCAAGCGGTTTCCTCTCCCTATGGTACGATACCTCAGTCCTTCAAGCATGAATTACTAGCCCAGCCCCCAATCAAAACGCCGGGCGGAAGCGTACGAATCGTCGACTCCTCCAATTTTCCGATTTCCAAAACCATTGCAGCTGCTCTTGTTGAGATTGAGCCCGGCGCCATGCGAGAAATGCACTGGCATCCTAATAATGACGAATGGCAATACTATCTTGCCGGGCAAGGACGGATGACTGTCTTTGGCGGTAATGGTGCAGCCCGTACGTTTGATTTTAGAGCCGGAGATGTTGGATATGTGCCTTTTGCTTACGGTCATTACATTCAAAATACAGGCTCCAGCACACTTTGGTTTCTTGAAATGTTTAAAAGTGACCGTTTTGCAGATGTTTCCTTGAATCAATGGATGGCCCTTACGCCTACAGAACTGATTCAGAGTAATTTACATGTAGGTACTGATGTGATCTCAAATTTACGAAAGGTAAAATGGCCCGTTGTCAAATATCCCAGTTATTCTTATGACCCTAACCATAAGAGGTCCGATGATTACTATACAAAAAAACACCGTATCTAAATACGGTGTTTTTACAAACTAATTAACAAAGACTATTCCTCAGAGTCTACATTGTGGTAAACCTGCTGAACATCCTCCAAATCTTCTAATGCATCAATCAGTTTATCGAATTGAACCTGTGCATCTTCTGGAAGAGAAATATCATTTTGGGCAAGCATGGTGAGCTCCGCAACGGTAAACTCAGTTACTCCTGCTTGTTTGAAAGCTTCCTGCACAGCATGGAATTGATCAGGCTCTGCATATACGATGACGGCTTCATCTTCTTCAATGATGTCACGTACCTCTACATCTGCCTCCATCAGTAGCTCCAGCACTTCATCTGCGGTTTTACCCACCAGACCAATAACTGCTGTTGAATCAAACATGTAGGCTACAGATCCGCTCACACCCAGGCTACCACCATTTTTAGTAAAAGCAGAACGCACATCCGATGCTGTACGGTTAACGTTATTGGTCAGCGCATCTACAATGACCATGGAACCGTTCGGTCCGAAACCTTCATAACGAAGCTCTACGTAGTTTTCATCGCCAGCACCTTTTGCTTTTTCAATAGCACGGTCAATGATTGCTTTGGGTACATTGTACGTTTTTGCACGTTCTAGAACTACTCTTAGTACCCGATTGGATTCAGGATCAGGTTCGCCTTGTTTGGCTGCCACATAAATTTCCACGCCAAATTTAGCATATATACGACTCGTATTAGCATCCTTGGATGCCTTCTTTTCTTTAATGTTATTCCACTTACGTCCCATAATATCCCGCTCTCTTCCTGTATGAATATACACAACGAACTTCATTATATCCTTGTATATTATATCTCCTAAAGGACATACGAACAAGTTTAAACAACTCTGTTATGGAAAAATAAACAAATCTACCTAATTAGGGATGCTTGAAAATGTGTACTTTCATTTCTCCTCATCTATGGACAATCTCCCTATCCATGTCTAAGATGAAGAGGAAGTCTGACTTGAAGGAGATCATTCACTTGGATGTCTTGTACAAAAAGTTGAGCCATAATCATGAAATCACAGTATACGAAACCACCGAGCTGTATGGTGAAAAGGGATTATTTCGGGTGATGCAGTTTTCAAATACAGCCGTCCAAGGCGCGGTGGACTTGAATCATCCACAACGCATTTTGTTCGAATATCCGAGAGCAATTATCCATCTTATGGAGCTGAACGATCCATCATTTGAAGATGTATTTGTTATCGGGCACGGTATAGGTACAATAGCGGGTCATTTTACAGATAAACGTTTTAAGATTGCCGAGCTGGATGCACAAGTTGTAGAGTTCAGCCGAACATTCTTTGGATACGATCAGGATAATGTGACTGTTGGCGATGGACGACGCCTTCTGGAGAAGGAAGCGCCGGATGCTTATGACTATGTTATTTTGGACGCCTTCACGGAGCTGGGTACGCCCTTGCATTTAGTATCCTGGGAATTTTTCAAGATGGCCAAAGAAAAGCTGGATTCCGAAGGCTCCCTGATCATGAATTTAATGGGCAAAAGTGAACACGACCATTTGATCAATGCCATTCATACAACGTTACGTGAAGAATTTGCCTATGTCTCAACTTTCTCGCTCCCCTCGGAAGGCGCTGCCGACGTTCAAAATATCATTATGATAGGTCGGGACAAGCCAATCCGGTTTCAGGCACGTCAGATGGCGGACTTTCATGAGATTACACTCGGAGAAGGCCATATTCTACGGGATATAGATGCTTAGTGTAGTTCCAATATTCGTCTCTCTACATCTTCAATACGAATCGTCTCTTTGTTGCAGCTTTTTCGTTCCACTAACTCTACTTTCCCGTGTTCGGCATCTTTACCTACGATGATGCGCACGGGAATACCTACTAAATCGGAGTCTTTGAATTTAACCCCAGGCCGTTCCTCCCGATCATCCAGCAGCACCTCCACACCGCGATCCTGCAGCTGGTTGTGTAATTTCTCGGCTATTTGCATCTGAAGCCTGTCTTTCACAGAAATCGGAATAATATGAACTTGAAACGGGGCTAGTGCATAAGGCCATATCATTCCGTTCTGATCGTGATTTTGCTCTACAATGGCAGAAAGGATCCGGGATAAGCCAATGCCATAGCAGCCCATAATCATCGCTTGCTCAGCTCCAGACGCATCCAGAAAGGTCGCACCCAGCTTCTCACTATATTTGGTGCCCAATTTAAATACGTGTCCGATCTCAATTCCACGATGAAGTTTCAATTCCCCTTCGTCACATCGAGGACATCTATCCCCTTCTATGACATTGCGCAAGTCAGCCACATGCCGAAGATCTATATCGCGCCTTGGGTTCACATGTCGATAATGGTAATCCAGCTCGTTCGCGCCTGCGATACCGCTGGACATTTGGACAACGGCGTAATCCACCCACACAGGGATTGTCAATCCGCATGGGCCTATGAACCCCGAGGGGGTTCCAGTCGCCTTTGACACGATGTTTGTACTTGCTATTTCGAATTTTTCACTACCTAAAATATGTTTAATTTTCACTTCGTTAACCTCATGATCCCCCCTAACAACTACAGCAATAGGTTGATCGTCAGCCATATAAATCAGTGTTTTGATGATTTCTTTGGGCTCTATGTGAAGCGATTCAACCAGTTGATCTATTGTACACAGGCCTGGAGTATGGAATTTTTCCATTTTAGCTGTATCAAAAGAAGGAGGGCTGACTTGTTCATTTTTATATGAGACAGGAGATATTTCTATTTTTCCCGTCGATCGCGCCACGGCTTTTTCAAGATTAGCTGCATATTCACAGCAGGTACATGCTACAATGGTGTCCTCTCCAATATCAGCTAGAGCCATAAATTCATGGGTTTCACCTTCGCCACCAATGGCACCCGCATCTGCTTCTACTGCACGAAAGTTTAGACCACAGCGAGTGAAAATGCGATGATATGCCTGGAACATGGTCGAATAGGTATGATCTAGTCCTTCCCAATGTGCATCAAACGAATAGGCATCCTTCATCAAAAATTCTCTACTGCGAAGCAGGCCAAATCGCGGACGTCGTTCATCCCGAAATTTGGTTTGAATTTGATACAACGTTACAGGCAATTTGCGATAAGAATTCACTTCATTTCGTATTAAAGACGTAATGACCTCTTCATGTGTAGGCCCCAAAGCAAACTCCCGACCATGCCGATCTTGCAAACGCATCAACTCAGGACCATAAACATCGTATCTTCCTGATTCTTGCCACAGCTCCGTTGGCTGCAATACAGGCATCAGCAGCTCCCCAGCCCCTACGCGATCCATTTCATCCCGTACGATTTGCTCTACTTTTCTGAGCACCCGTCTGCCCAGGGGCATATAGGTGTACATTCCAGCCGCCAGTTGGCGGATAAATCCTCCCCGCAGCATAAGCTGATGACTGATCACTTCAGCTTCTGCGGTTGCTTCACGCAAGGTTGTCAGTAATAATTGGCTTTGGCGCATGTGTAGCTTCCTCCTTGTTGGACGATAAAATGTACGCAAAAAGACACATCCGTCAGGGACGAATGTGTCGTGGTACCACCCTTCATTTGACCGTAGCCATACACGGAACGGTCCTTCATTAGATAACGGCGTCTAGCCGGTAACGGTTTATCATACAAACCGCTACAGCTCGCAAGGCAGGGAAACGTTCATTCGCGGCGAGAAACCTTTCAGCCCATGAGTTTCTTCTCTGTATAGCGAGTATTGAACCTTTGATCCTTGGTCTACACTATTCCTATATATTACAATTTTCACCACTTTACACGAAATGTAATTTCTAGTCAAGGAGATAATCTTCTGCTACACAGCAAGAAACTCGTTACCCTGCTCTACCTGTAAGGGCCGCATAGAATAGATCAGTCTGTCCATCATACAACATGCTCCTTTTACAAATTCAATAATTGAGGCCATTACATACGTGAAGCTCCAAATATGCGCTGTTGTAGGTTAGAGTTCTCTTGATTAATTATGTATCATTCTTTTTAAAATACACGCCCTTGAAAAACACAAAATTTTGCGTATGTGTGCCATACAGCTCCTGAAACCTAGAATGAAGTTTATTCATAGAAAGAGTCTCTGAGACCGTCCGATCCGTTTGCAGGGTCAAGTCGACACAGCTAATTCCAAATTGGCACACTTGCTCCATAGGATAACCTTGGGTAATTCCATATATCATCCCGGCAATAAAAGCATCATCTGCGCCTGTGACATCAATGACCTCTTGAACGGGATGAATGGGAATTTGGCCATGAGTTCCATCCTGAGAGGCGTACAAAACACGATCAGCACCGCAGATAAAAATGACATTCTGAACTCCAAGTTTGTGAAAAATTCGGGTGGCATCCAACATATGCTGATCATCTGTAAGTTCTAGCTCCAAATAGGCTTCAGCCTCCACCGGTTTACATACCAGCCACTCCACTCCATGCAAATTTCGGGGAAGCTTTCTCATCTTCGAGGCCGATACCGAAGAAACGACAATCGGAATCCGATGCTCATGACAGACATGTATGGTGGCTGCAATTACGTTCATAGAGAAATTAGTGTCCAGCAGAACGAGTCGGGATGAGGCAATTAAAGGAGCATTTTCAAAAATTACTGAAGGACGAATCTGATCATAAATCTCCATTTCTGCTGTCGCTACAATCAGTTCACCACGCTCGTTCAGCAAGGCAGTATAAACCCCAGTTGACGGTTCACCTTGGACTTGCAGAGGAACCACGTGCATGTAACGGCTGGACTGTTCGATAATAAATTCACCTTCCGCATCGTCCCCAACTGTGGTCAGCAGGCTGACCCGCTGGCTCAACCTCCCTAAATTTTCGGCTACATTTCGTGCTACCCCACCGCAAGATTGCAGTCTTGTACTGCTCGGATTGGAGGTATGAAGCTGAAATGTACCTTTAATCATGATTTTACGATCCAAATTGGCCCCCCCGATACATAGTATTGGTTTGCTAGAGGGCCAAGGCTCGTCCTGTTCATTTTGGTGGATTTTTTTTAATTTCATCATTTGACTCCTTTCTCGAGTCTATTCGTTAAAATGATTTAAATTTGTACAGAAATAGGCACTATATAAAATTAACACGTTCCAAATGTCATATTCCCAAGAATAATGTCGAGTTCGTTAAAATATCCTAAAGTTACACATGCAAAAAAACACCCTATTGTAAAGATATCTTTCACTTTTACGATAGGGTGATTGGGTTGGAACTACAGCATAGTTCTTCCTTACATTATGTTATTCAGGATTTTTGCAAAATCCTCTATTTCAAAATAAATAGAGCTGCTCCGTGAGGAGGTAAATCTGTGGACAGCTCTTGTGCTAAAACACCTAAATCTACATGGTTCCATAAATCTCTGGCATTTGCCTGACCTTCAATACCAAGGTCTTTTAAGGATACACGCACCTTTGAAGATTCATCCCCAGCATTAAACAAAGCTGCATATACATGCCCTTTCCCGTTATGTGAAGTCCAAACGATATGTTCATCCTTTCTATACACCTGCCGTGCATTCAAACCGTTGCGATGAGCATTTAACACTTCTTCATTAGTCAGCAAAGAAAGAGTCCATGCATCATTATCCCGCAGTTCGCCCCCGAACATCAGGGGAGACCGGAAAATGCTCCACAAGGTCATCATCGTTAGCTGCTCATCCTTAGTAAAGCGTGTCCATCTGTCATGGCTGCCGGAATCTACCGAATCTACCGAACGAATACCCAGATGACCCAGTGGTAGCATGTCGCAATCCGGCCAGTGACCCGGCCCTACATGTTCCGCCCATTTCTCGCAGCGCTCAAACATACCATACAGTAAAGGCCATACATCCCAGAAGTCATCAGTCATACGCCACATATTCACGTTTGCGATTAAATCAGATGCATGCTCCAGCGGTGCAGGACCAGGCGATAGACTCAACACCATCGGACGTCCGCATTGGGCGATAGCCCGCCTAATCAATTCAATTTCCGCCAAATGAATACCATAGAGACGTGATGCAGCAATGTCATCTACTTTGACAAAATCCACACCCCATTCCGCATACAGATCAAACAACGAATTATAGTACTCCTGTGCGCCTTCCTTGGATGCATCTACCCCATACATATCTGTGTTCCAGGGACAAATAGAGTTGGGATGCGCAATTTGTCTCGCCGTGGCTGTGGTTCCCAAAATCGGGGTATCCTGATGCACCGCCTGACGGGAGATGCCTCTCATAATATGTATACCAAATTTCAATCCCAGACCGTGTACATATTCCGCAAGAGCTTGGAAGCCTCGTCCATCTGCTGCCGAAGGAAACCGATTCACTGCTGGAATAAGACGTGAAAATGAATCCATTTCCAATGGGACAAACGGGCGATACTGTGAAGATACTGCTCCTGACTCATACCACTGAATATCTACCACGACATATTCCCAACCATATTCCTTCAGATGCTCCGCCATATATTGAGCATTTCCCCGTACTTCCTCTTCCCGTACTGCTGCACCGTAGCAATCCCAGCTATTCCACCCCATAGGTGGTGTATGCGCTGTCAAATGATGCTTCATTTCATTCATCCTTTCATCCAGTAGATCTCATCCTGCTACCAAAAATCCCCTCATCAGTACGTAACTATTATAATGTAAACCCTTACTTTTGTCGCTCGTCTCCTTTTTCATTTCCACTTTTTATACATTTAAGTTGACTAACTAAAAGAATGTGGTACATTTAAAATTGCTTTTAAAAAACTTTGACTTGAATCAGAGGGTGATTTTACATGTGTGAACATACTTATCGAATTTTGTTGTTTTACAAATATGTCAACATTGAAGATCCTGCCACCTTTACGGCAGAGCATCTGGCTTACTGCAAGGAGCTGGGCGTCAAGGGAAGAATCTTGATTGCTGCGGAAGGAATCAACGGAACACTGTCTGGTACAGTAGAGCAAACGGAGCAATATATGCGTGATTTGCGCGCCAATCCGAAATTCCACGATATCGTTATTAAAATAGATGAGTCTGACGGTCATGCGTTCAAGAAAATATTTGTACGCCATCGTCAGGAGCTTGTTACGCTGCGTCATGAAGATGAGCTGGACCCTAATGAAATTAGCGGTAAGCGTCTGTCACCAAAGGAGTTTTATGAACAGCTTCAAGATGAAGATGTAGTTGTTCTGGACGGACGTAATGACTATGAATATGACATCGGTCATTTCCGCGGGGCTATTCGCCCCGAAGTCGAATCGTTCCGTGAATTTCCACAATGGATTCGCAACAATATGACTCAGTTCAAAGACAAGAAAATTCTGACGTACTGCACCGGAGGTATCCGTTGCGAAAAGTTATCGGGTCTTCTGATCAAAGAAGGATTTAACGATGTAGGCCAGTTGGATGGCGGCATTGTGACTTACAGCAAGGACCCGGAAGTACAAGGACGTTTGTTTGACGGTAAATGCTACGTATTTGACGAACGAATCTCGATTCCGATCAATCATACGGATGAGGACGTCATTGTCGGCAAGTGCTTCCATTGTGAAACGCCGAGCGATCATTATATCAACTGCCCAGTGTGCAATCTCCAGCATATTGCATGTCCAGATTGCGAAGAACAGCATCAGCACTATTGCTCTGACGATTGCCGAACCAAAGCGGAAACCGTAGCTACTGCATAAATTGGCAGTATCATTGGTTCATTATAATAAAAGGGATGCCCTATTAGCCGTTCATCATGGCTGTGGGCATCCCTTTTATTGTTTTCACAATAAGTGTCGTAGGCTTCATAGTATATACCTATGGCCTTGATTGTATTTTCATCTTGGACGGGCTCGAAAGTAGCGTCTTATAATGGAAAATGTCATTACAGAAAGGATGGGTGGAATTCATGATTCAAATCGTACTTTCAACTCTATTATCGGTTATCGTTCCGCTGTCCATTCCGGTGATCGCCGGATTTTTACTTGGAAAATTCATGAAGCTGGAAACGAAACCGCTCTCGACTTTGTATTTATATTTTTTAAGCCCCGCCATGATTCTGGACACGCTACTCAAAGCACAGCTTACCTGGCATGATGTGGCGCAGACTGCCGCTTTTTCAATATTAAACCTGCTGCTGTTGTGGGGAATTGCACAATTAGCAGGGAAAATCTTTAGACTGAGCACTCCGGAAACGGCTGGACTTACCTTAATCTCCACACTCACCAATAGTGCAAATTATGGCCTGCCCCTAATTTTACTTGCCTTTGGGCAGCTCGGTCTGGATAAAGCCTCCGTGTATGTCGTCATCCAGATAATTATAGTCAATACCATTGGCGTTTATTTTGCAGCCCGCTCTGAATTTTCTGTTCAAAGTGCTGTTAAGTCGGTGTTTTCACTTCCTGCGATCTATGCAGCTCTACTCGCCATGGGACTGCGGCTACTGGACTGGCATCTTCCCTCAGGGATTCAATCAGGCGTCTCGATGATTGCTGCTGCCTATTCTCCGGTCGTGCTGGCGATTCTGGGTACCCAGATGGCTTATGTAAAAATATTTAAGTTGGAGTCGTCTATTAAAAAAGCCAGCTACGCCGGACTAACAATTCGGCTTCTACTCTCCCCACTTGCGGCTTGTCTTGCTATGCTGATACTGGGAATTTCAGGTCTTTTGTTCTCCGTTCTCTTCATTCTGGCCTCAATGCCGGTTGCTGTAAATGCTGTCATTTTAGCAGAAAAATTTAATGCATCGCCAAAACTGGTTTCCACCTGCATCCTGTGGAGCACGCTTGCCTCATTCCTGATATTGCCTATTCTGATTATGTTGGTGGCAGGTTAGCGAGAAAAAAAGACTCTCTACACCATAGAGAGCCATGCGCGATTCTGTCTCCATTCTACTTGCACAGGCGTTTCAAAAAAAGCACTAAGCGTTTCACTGCTTAGAATATCAGTCGTTTTACCTTTAGCAAATACCGTGCCCCGGCGGATTAAAATCGTATGCGTGTACATCGGTAGAATTTCTTCGATATGATGTGTAACATACAGTAAATTCGGCGAAGCCGGCGACTCCGATAACTGGCGAATGCTATCCAGCAATGCTTCCCGGGAAAAAAAGTCCAAACCATTACACGCCTCGTCCAAAATCAGTAGCTTGGGCGAGGCCATTAATGCGCGGGCGATAAGCACTTTCTGCTTTTCTCCCTGTGAGCATCCCTGATACAACCGATCCACGAGATGAGCACACCCCAGTTGCGTCATAAGCTGAACGGCCTGTTCATAATCTGTATCCGTCGTCTGATCATAAAGTCCAATGGAGGCAAATTTGCCACTAATAACAACATCCTGCGTACGCTGACTCCCATTAATTCTTTCCTGTAAAGAGGAACTGACCCAACCAATAGATTTGCGCAGCTCCCTCAGATCCACATCCCCAAAGGTATGGCCCAATACATCAACACTACCTGTGGTTGGCCATATGTAACCGTTAATCATATTGAGCATCGTTGTTTTACCTGACCCATTCAAGCCGAGTACAGCCCAGTGCTCTCCCTCAGCTACCTGCCAATTGATTTGATCTAGTATGGTGCGGTTATCTCTCTTCCAGCTTACATTGTTAAGTTCAATGACAGAATTCATGGCTGTACATCCTTTCTATTCGTCGTATCATCAGATGTTTATACGCATAGTAAAGATCATCATTAGTACGTCTAGCTTCTCTTTCATGTAAGCATAGCACAGGGTCACAGGTTGTTCAATTTTAAATAACCCACTCCATTGTTCATATAGGAGTGGGCTGGCAATGAAGCAATCCACTAATCAAGATACTTTTTCTTTTTTAGAATCCTTAATTACATTCTTATCTTTGTTCTTATCTTTATTTGTGTCTTTGCTTGGGACCCTAACCTTCCTTCTTTCATTAGCCAGTCGCCAATAGCCTAATACTTTACGGTACATGGACTTATCTGATAATTGGTTAAAAATATATGGGTCTGGCTTCGTATTCACCTCAATAATCCATGGGGTAAAGCGATGATCCAGTCCAATATCCACACCAATTTGCCGGAAATTTGGATATGTTTTTTGCAGTTGTTTGGCGATGGTAAGACCCAGTTCATTTAGTTTCTTGACCAGCTCCGCCTGTTTGCTTTGCGATAAATGGGATTTTAGTAACTGCTCCAAGGCCATCGGCTTGCCACCACTATGATAGTTAGTCACGATTTTACGGGGATGACCCAGACGTCCAATAATTCCAGTAGACTCCCATAGCCCTTTTTCATTACGCTGCACCATGACCCGAATATCAAAATAACGCATTTGATGGCGTAGTAAATGGATTCCCTTTTGAATAAGATAACTTTTCTTCCCCGTATGTTTCGATAGGCTGGTATATAGTGCATCCAAATGTTTAAATTCTTGACGCGTTTCCTCATATTGATAGGCGAAACGCTGGCCAGCCTCCTGCTCTACTCTCATTACACCTTTACCAAAGGTACCTCGCTCGGGTTTTACATAGACCATACCGTATTTCTCCAGCATTGACTTCAAATTTGCTTTGTTATATTTGCGAGTTTCTGGTACATAAGGTTTGATGCTTCCATTCTGAAGCAACAATTGGGTTTTATGCCATTTGCTGCGCGACGCCTGCGCTTGTGAAGAATTCACTTGCCCCTCTCCTCTCTACTCTCAGGTAGAACGCTCTTGTTAAAAAAGATCAATCTATCGTATGCGCTAACTCCCCATTCGAAGCTTCATCAGCCCTGTCCTGCATAGAAATGGACGTTTGACCTTGCCCGGTCGAAAGCGCCTGTCCAAGCATACGATATTGGGAGACGCTGGGAGCGTATATTTGCACATATAGGGAGTGAATAACATGTCAGCGCAATCGGATGGTCCACGGAAGGGTTCCCTTACAATCGATGTTCTGATTCCCGCAATTGATAAAGATATTGCCACACTACCGCTGGTAATTGACAGTCTGCGCCGTCACGTGCAGCACCGAATTGGAAATATTTATATCGTTTCACCGCAAAGCACCGGGATTCGCCGTCTGTGCGTAAACAAGAAATGTACATTTATAGACGAAAAAACGGTGCTGCCCATTACCAAAAAACATATCCATTACGGAACAACGCGCTGGGACCGTTCAGGCTGGCTGTATCAACAATTGCTCAAAATGAATGGCGACAAAATCAGTAAAGCCTCTTTTTTCCTCGTCATTGACGCGGACACGGTTTTGATTCGTCCACATACGTTCCGTAAAGACGGAAAAACGATTTTTTACTACCGCAGCTGGAGCCAGCCTGAGTATTTTCGCACCCATCACAAGCTGATGGGCGTTAAAGCTCCCTCACCAAAGTCCTTTGTTACTCATTATATGCTTTTTGAAAAAGCGCGGCTTACCCAGCTCAAGCAAGTTATCGAGGCCCGTCATGGAAAACCTTGGTACAACGCAATTATCCACAGTATAGACCGGACAAAACAGTTTGGGTTTTCCGAATATGAAACGTATGCCAACTATTTATACAGTAATCAGCCCTCTCGGATGATTTTGCGCAAGTCATTGAATAAAGCGCTTCATCGTCGGGCTTCTTCCCTGTCGCAAAAACAATTGGATGTCTTGGCTAAGAGCTATCGCTCCTTATCTTTTCATCAACGCAAGGTGTACCAGCTTACTCCAAAAACAAAGATTGAATCATCGCTAAAATAGTTTTTAAAATCCTGCAAAATGATGCAGTCCAAAATAGATCTGCATTGAAGGAGGAAACGTCCGTGCGCATCGTATTATTATGCGGTGGTGCCGGAAAACGGCTATGGCCACTATCCAACGAAATCCGGTCGAAGCTGTTTCTCCGGTTGTTGTCCGCTCCTGACGGGCATAAGGAATCTATGCTCGGTCGGGTGTACCGTCAGCTTACCTTAACCGGGCTGGATTCCTCTGCCCTGCTTCTGGCTCATCGGAGTCAGGTAAATCTAGCCTTTCGCCATACAGAAGGTCGTCTGCCCGTTCTGGGCGAGCCTGCCAAACGTGGAACCTTCACCGCTGCTGCACTGGCAGCTGCTTATTTTCACACCAGAGGCACAGGGCTGGATGAAGTTCTCTGCATTGCCCCAGCGGACATGTTTGCAGGAGAGGATTTCTTCCATAGCATAGCAGCGCTCTCCGGCATATTGTTTGAGAGCGGAGCCGATCTGGCTATGCTTGGGACAAGGCCCACTCATCCCTCCGACCAATACGGCTACGTCGTTCCGGGTCTGCAAATGATACGGGAAGGGAAAACTTCCTATGCGCAAGTTGCTCGCTTCACAGAAAAGCCGGATCTCCCCGGAGCACAACAGCTTATTCATCAGGGCGCGCTCTGGAACTGTGGTGTTTACGCTTTTACATTACGGTATATGTTGTCCTGTATGGAGCGAAGTGATCTGCCGCTGAACGATAAAGCATTATGCGCGATGTATGATAGCCTCCCCGTTCGCAGTTTCGACGAAGAGATTGCAGAGCGTGCCGAACATGCCATCGTCCTGCCCTACGATGGCGAATGGCACGACATCGGCAACTGGCAGGCTCTAACAGAGCAGCTAAACAGTCAAGTAATCGGGCGTGGACAGATTAGTGGGCAGACTCACGGCACGCATATCGTTAATGAGCTGCCCTATCCACTTCATGTCATTGGTGTGGAAGATATTATTGCTGCCGCGAGTCCCGATGGCATTCTCATTGCGTCCAAGAGCCATGCCCACGTAATCAAGGAGCAGCTAGGTAAACTTCAACTTCACCCCATGCATGGTGAAACCTCTTGGGGCAGTTACCGAGTGCTGGACGAATTTGATCATCGGAGTCTGAGCGATATACTGGCCATACGGCTGACGGTACTGCCAGATCAACGTTTGAATGGCCGTATTCACGGCAGTGGACTTAAAGTATGGACGATCGTGTCCGGCCGGGGAGAGGTCATGCTGAACGGAGAACGTTTTGCTGCGGCAAGCGGTTCTGTATTTAGCATTCCGGTCGATACGCATCACACAATCCGTGCCGATCTGGATACACCACTGGAGCTAATTGAGGTACGTCTGGGAAACAGCTTGGTGAACGCCTTCTATAAATCCGAGTCCTGACAACACATAGATCAGGATTTTGCAAAATTTGATTCCAGTCGCTCCAAAGTGCAATATATAGACGAACTAGAGCATTTCGATCTATATATTGTTCATTGGAAGTCGCTTATTGGATTTTTGCAAAATCCTCAGATATAATGCACGCTACGGATTCTGAACGAAGGTCGCAGGTCGCACATAAAAAATCGCTCCTGAGCAAGGTGAAAAAGTCCTTGCTCCAGAAGCGATTTTATTTTGTGATGCAGTTACCTTTGACTATTCCGGCTTCTTTTAAAAAATGCTGAACGATCTCCAACTGATAGTGTATGCGTACTTTCTTGGGCAGGCTCCAACCCGTTTCCACGGTAACCGCGCGTGCACCTAAAATACGGGCTACAGCGGTGCGGGAGGAACCTGGAAGCTCATGCAGCCGAAGGTTGAAATGTCGGTCGCTCACCTGTATGGAGCGATTCATTCGCTTAATAACCCGACGAACCGCAGGAACCACCGGGTTGGCCTTGTTGGAGATTAGCGTTTGACCAAGCACCTCGGCATCCTTTTGTGACAATCCATTGGCCTCATGCAAGTCAAGATACCATTCAGGTTGATGCTTTTGTGTTAATTTGAATAGAGCAGCGGAAAGTGGTTGTGTTGCCAGCTGCTTTTTTTTGCGCGGAAAGGTTCGATTAAGATCAGGTATTCCTCTAATCCGTTTGCGGTAAGCCTTTTGGTTTACAATCGGTACAATTATAAGCTTACCCTGGCTAATTCGCAGTTTTTGCTGATTCAAAAGCTTCACCAGTTTCTCAGCAGCTCGTATGCTAGCTATTTCATTACCATGTATCCCCGCGACCACCATCACACACGGACCTTTCTGCCCCCCTGTGACTATATAATAAGGAGTTGCCCAAGAGCCATTTCCGAGCATATATCGTTTGACCTGCATCCCCTTCACCTCCGTATAGGCTGTCGTTGTCCTCTCTTCTGTTCTCGCCGACGGATGATTTCACGGTATAGTCTTAAGTAGTTACTGGTCATCTGTTTGTTGGTAAATCTTTGGTTGACATATGAACGAAGCTGCGCTGGTGACGGATAATTTTTTTGCTGTGCCTTTCCTGCCATTTGGCTAACTGATTTGCAAATCAACTGTGGAAAGCCCAAGAGTACCTCGGGAACGGAGCCATTTTTTAATGCCAGCACCGGTGTTCCACAAGCCATGGCCTCGACCATTACGAGTCCAAATGGCTCTTCCCACAGTGTCGGAAACAGCAGACACTCTGCATGTTTCAGCAGCTTCTGTTTCTGAGCACCTCCAACTGCACCTACATAGCGTATATTCGGATTACGCTGAATTCGTTTCTGAATCTCTTTACGGAAAAATTCTGGAGCTTTGATAGGACCTGCAATAAGCAGTTTTTTTCCTGTTCGTTCTGCAACCTGAATGGCCTGCAATACACCTTTATCTCGTATGATTCTGCCCATAAACAGCAAGTAGCCACGCTTCTCACTGCTGAACTCGTATTCATGGGTGTTGATACCATTATAGATATAAAAACCTTTGCCCCTGCCCATCAGCTGACGCGCTCGTTTACTGACATATACCGGGTTTTTACCGTGTCTCTTCACTGGAAGATGAACGGTGCATACTGATGGACAAGGCAGCTTCCTACGTCCCACAGAAGAACGAAAAGTATGATCATGAATGATATGTGTGTTGGAAGGCATATGCCGGAGTACATATTGGGGGATCTGACTTTGTTTCAAACCCTTGGGGTAGGTAATCAACCGCGCACTGCTCCTGCTCCCACGGGCGGCAAACAGCGATACATGATGCCCTCGTCTCACCAATTCCTCAGTTAATTCATGCACGACCTTTTCCGTTCCGCCTTTGTTAGAGGGTACCGGCTGTGCATCGGGATAGTTGGAAATGACCTGAACAATGGTTAGACGCCGTTTTTTGAGTGCTTTATTCTGCCTTGAAGCCATACGAATTCCCCTTCCTGACCGGAAATACGGTGTGATCCTTACGATGTCAACGGGAATCAGAGCATACTCCCGTACAAGTTATAAATTGTAGTATATAGGTATGTATATTTTGCGTGATTGCTTGTGCCAATCGTCTGCAAGTCGTTTTTTGCCATACGAGCCTATCTATAAGGGGAGTCTATACAATTTGTCAAGCTAAAATTAAGGAGAAAATTCTCATCGTTTTCTAATAAATGAGGACAAAGCGTTGGGGTAACAGGTTTGTAACCATGAGTGGTAAATTCCGGACATTTTATTTGTGTTATTGTCATTTCAGGACATCAACACAATACGAATAACGGAGGAATTTATATATGAAACGTACTTCAAAAAAATTGTGGATGGGTATTTGCTTTACTATGACTTTGGCATTGAGCGCAGGGAGCTTCGTCGTTGGGCCAGCCACCACTCATGCCGCTTCGGCAAGTAAAGCTGATCAGATTATTTCTAAAGGTTCCCAGTTTATGGGTGTGCGTTATGAGCATGGAGCCCCAGCAGGCAATACAAGATCTTTTGACTGCTCTTCGTTCACTCAATATGTATTTGCACAAAATGGCATCAAGCTTCCACGTTCGTCCAGACAGCAATCAACTGTTGGCACTTTCGTACCGCGTAGTCAGCTGAAAAAAGGCGATTTGGTCTTTTTCTATGCGCCAATTCATCATGTAGCCATTTACATGGGGAACGGCAAAATTCTGCATACGTATGGTAAAGGCGGCGTAACGGTTACAGATCTAAATTCGGGCTGGTGGAGCCGCAATTACACAACAGCACGTCGTGTCCTCTAGGATAAATTTTAGTTGATTCCCATCCACCGAATGCTTAACTTACAAATAACAATAAAAAGGGCTGTTCCGCGAGTAGATATTTCTACTGGAGGGACAGCCTTTCCTTTTGTCTTTGGGGCAGCGTGACGATGACTACCGTTCCTTCTCCTTCTACGCTCTCCATACGTATCGTACCCTGATGAGCATCTGTAATTGCCTTGGCAATCGGCAACCCCAGCCCGGTCCCTCCAGTTTTACGATGCCTGGAGCTATCTACCCGATAAAATCGTTCGAAGACCCGCTTGATCTCGCCCTCAGGTATTCCGATCCCATAATCCTTAACCCGGATATAGACATCCTTTTTATCTTTAGATAAGCCTATTTCAATCTCATCCGAGCTGTATTTTAATGCATTATCCAGTAGGATCACTAGCAATTGCTTCATTTTTGTCAGGTTGGCATCCAGCCAAATTTCTTTCTCTTCGGTTAAAATAGAAATTTGACGATCATGTACAGGCTTGAGATGCGCTACTACCTGTTGACAACAACCGATCATTTCTATCCGCTCATGCGGCTCAGGGTCTTTCTGCTGTGAGGAGGCAAGAGTCAGCAACTGCTGTGTCATCGTACGCATTCGCTGAGTTTCTTCATAGATCGATTCAATGGATTCCTTATGAATGTCCTCATCACGCGTGCCCCACCGCCGCAGCATGTTGGCATAGCCCTCAATAATCATAAGTGTGGTATTCAGTTCATGTGAGGCATCTGAAACAAACTGCTGCTGGCTCTGAAAGCTTTCTTCTAATCTCTCCATCATTCGGTTAAAAGTAGCGGTCATTTGGGACAATTCATCTTGATTATGACTGCCAGCGGGGATTTTTTTAAATTTTAAGCTTCTCTCAATTTCCTGCATCGTTTGAATACTACTGGAAATCGGCAGCAATATGGCATTCGCCAAAATCGTGCTCCCTACCAAACTTAGCATCATTGCTCCTACAGTCGAAGTGATGAGAATCGTATTTAAAATATCGAGATTGGTTTCGAGTGCATCCCATTTTTCCACGATCTCCAGCGTTCCCTTCTGATTGCCCTCCGGAGAAAGCACGGGGAGATGGATTACCAGAATTTTATGACCCTGTACATCAGTCAATTGAGAGCTTTGAGAAGTGTTAAAACGAATATCGCCCAGCTTAAAGCGTGACTGGCGACTTACTTCATACAGAAGTCGGGATTGCTGATCAAACACCCTCAGAATAGTATCTCCGGAAAGCTCATCTTTCAATTTTGGACTCCATGCATTCTTCAGAATCATGGTATGTCCGGTTTCGGCAATGATTTCAGTCCACTTATTTTGCAGCACTTCTCTTTCATTTCGCGTAGCGATTTTGACGAACAACAAATGAACCGTGACATCCACAAACAGGAGTATTATCATCACTAAAATAGAACTGAGCAGGGTGATTTTGGTCCGCAGCTTCAATGTTCTTCCTCCCTGATGCAGTACCCCACACCACGTACGGTTTTAATTAATTTCTTTTTGTATCCATGATCAATTTTTTTGCGAACATACCGGATATACACATCTACGACATTCGTATCACCAACAAAATCAAACCCCCACACGTTCTGAATCAATTCATCCCGCTGCAATACCTGATTTTTGTGCTCCATCAGATAGAGAAGCAGATCATATTCTTTGGGCGTCAGTTCGATTCGGTTTCCTTCCCGCACCACTGACCTAGTCTTGCGTTCCAACACCAAGCTATCCACTTGGAGCCTGGACGACAACTTGTCCTCTTTTTGTGAAGCGGTAGCTGTTGGCTCCATTTGATGCCTCATACTGGCCCGCATCCGCGCTAATAACTCCTCAATCTCAAAAGGCTTCGTAATGTAATCATTGGCACCTTCATCCAGACCTGAAACCTTATCAGGAGTCGTGTTACGTGCAGTGACCATAATTACTGGTGTATGATTGTTCACTTTTCGAATCTGCTTCAGCACCTCGACCCCGTTCATTTCCGGCAGCATGACATCCAGAATGATGATATCCCATGTACGTGCTAGAGCTTTTTCCAATCCTTCTCTGCCCGTTTGTGCGATTTCAACTGCATATCCTTCATGGGATAACTCCAACTGAAGCAATCTGGATATCTTCTCTTCATCATCAATGACCAGCACCGACTTTTCCATCGCAAAACCACCTATTTCTATAGAAAAAGCAAATGAGTAACGGAAATGACATTCATTTTTTATTTGATTTTAAGCTTTTATCCGTGTAGTCGCTCTATAATATAACTTTGTTATTCAATTTTTTGATGTTAAGGAGTAATTTATTCATGTTAATTAATGTAGACTATGCTTTATTTCACTGGATCAATGAACTCGCTAATTCCCTCGCCTTTTTGAATGGAACCATGCGTTTCTTGGCGCAATATGCACCGTATTTATTCGGAGTGGCTTTGCTGATTTACTGGTTCACCTTTAAAATGCCGCATCGAATGATGGTTTTAGAAGCCGTTATAACGGTTTGTATCGGCTTTGTAATTAGTTGGGGTCTTGGACATTTGTTTTACAGAGATCGGCCTTTTGTCGGACATTCAGTCATTCAGCTTATTCATCATGATCCCAATGCTTCATTCCCGAGTAACCATGCACTTGGAGCGTTTTCTCTGGCTGCCATTTTATGGCTTCATCATCAAAAATTTCGTGTTCTCTGGGTTATTTTAGCTGTACTCATCGCAGTATCCCGCGTATGGACCGGAGTGCATTATCCCTCGGATATTTTGGCAGGTGCGCTTATTGGTGCAGGTTGTGCCATCGGCGTTCATCAATTCATTCGAAGTCGGAAGCTACCTGGCATCTTTATGCAGGCGGCTATTATATTTTATGAAAAATGGGAGCAGAAGCTGGGGCTCAAGCCTGGTGAACAGGCCAGAACCAAGATGACTGAACACACTTCCTCTGTCCAAATGAAAAGCAGACGCTAAAGCGTCTGCTTTTTAGAAACTTCATTATTTATGCAACCCGTTATGCTGTCGATTTAGAGCGAAGTGACAGCATTCGTCGTTCTTCGTACCGCTGATAAAACCAAATACAAGCTGCCATCCAGCAGCCACTCATAAAATAGCCACCCACAACGTCGCTCGGATAATGTACGCCCAAATAAATGCGGCTCGTCCCGATTGCTACAATCAGCAGGCTGCTGAGTACAATAAGAAGGATACGCCCCAGCCTAGAAGGAACATGCTTCCACACTAAAAATGTCAGCGCCGCATACATGCTGAAAGCTGTCATGGAATGTCCGCTTGGAAAGCTGTATCCATTCTCTTCAATAATACGGTGAATCTCCGGTCTCGCACGCTGAAAAAGTACTTTCAGTATCGTATTCAGCATTACCGATCCCAATACACCAGCCGCCAAAAAAAGCAGTTCTCTGCGGTGTCCCAATACTCTATAGAGCACGAACATGGCCATTAAAACAATGATCACAACTGGAATTCCGCTGCCGATCATGGTGAAAAATTTCATTACACGGGTCATGGCGGGCGACTCCAGTTGTCCAATAACCGAAATAATTTCCTGGTCAAAATGCCGAACTTGATGGTCACTCACCCATAATGCGATTAAGCCAAAACCGAATGCACATACTATACATGTGAGCAGAGCCAAGGAAATGGGCAGCTTTGTTGATGTTTGCTTCATTTTCTGTAGTTCCTCCATAATATTCATTGCGTGATAAAACAAAGTGCAGCATTAGCTTAGATATAGGTCTTACTTTGCCCACTTTTCCCTTATCATTTCATTAAAAGAATTAGTTGCATCCTCCACATAATGAAACCCGTTTTCAAAAAATATCACTTTCAGAATCATTTTATAATATAAGAAATTCATATTGACTACAAAATCGCAAGCGGACTGTAGCGAAAAAAGCAGCAACAAAAAAGGACGCCATTCAAGCCTTATAAACGGCTCGAATGACATCCTATGATTACACGTGGCATACTACAAACGTAATTCCCAAGTTAAACAAGCATCATCTACTAATTAGGTTGGTGTGACTTCTCCAAGTTTAACCTTACTCTCTGCTTCCTCTATTGGATAGCGTCTGCGGAACCACAGCGACTGAAGCAGCAAGAAGGTGCCGCTTACTGTCCAATATAATGGCATGGCAGCAGGGGCATTGAAGGAAAAGACCGCCATCATAATCGGTGAAAGATAGCCCATGATCGCAAATTGCTTGCGCTGGTCAGGCGTCATCTGAAACTGAGAAAGCTTGGCCTGTGCCAAGTATACAATTGCGACGACGATTGACAAAATCCAGTCCGGCTGTCCGAGCCGGAACCATAGGAAAGAGTGAGATGCGAGCTCCGGGGTTAAGCGGATTGCTGTATACATACCGCTCAAGATCGGGAGCTGAATGAGAATAGGCAGACAACCGATATTAAGCGGATTGAATTGATGTTCTTTGTAAAGCGACATCATTTCCTGCTGCATACTCTGCTGGCTGGTGGTATCTTTCTTGTTTTCATACTTCTTCTTAATTCGGTCCAAGTCGGGCTGCATAGCGCTCATCTTGCGCTTCATACCCTGCTGGGCACGCGTTTGACGCATCATAAGAGGCAGTAAGGCCAGACGGACAATGAATGTCAATGTCATAATCGCCAGCCCAAAGCTTCCACCAAACCATTGCGCCAATTGCTGAATAAGCCAAGAAAGCGGGAACACCACGTAATGATTAAAAAATCCGGGTGTCTGTGCATTTATCTCCGCAGCATTCGCACCACAACCAGACAGTAGCATGACCACCGCCAACGCTACCATTAATCCAAATATCCGTTCTTTTTTACCCCAAAAGGTGAATCCCTTGAATCGTTTCATATGTTCCTCCTCGTTGATTGGCTGTGCCATCGTTCAACGAGGGAGAACAATCGGATGCATCTTCATCCGGCGCTTCTTTACGCCGGATATGTCGGGCCAGCCGGACAGGCATGTCCTGTCCACGGGCAGACATCGGCATCTGCGGAGAGGCATGAGACCTCACGGGCCCACCTTCGACCCAGCATTCGGGTACATTGCCGTGCAAATGAGCGAGATACGTATAAGTCACTGTGCACAGCAAACCGATTGTAAATAAATAAGGGAGTAGGTCTTGAAGCTCAAACAAGGGATTCACCTCCTTCGGTTTGTTGCTACAATTATAGCACGAAACCGGACAAGCGACTAATCTTTAATTAGAGATACGGGTTGGATCACAAGCAACTGAAATAATTATTTCTGCTCCTTCGGTCTAATGCTCAAATCCGGTGGAAGGACGCTCTATATTACGGTAAAAACTTAACGGATAGCAAGCATACGATTCAATGCTAGTACAGCATCCTGTCTGATCTGAGCATCCACACGAATCACACCCACAGGCTCACCCCGGTCAAACTGTTCCATTGCCCACAGCAAATGGGGAAGATCGATCCGGTTCATGGTCAGGCAGGGACACATATCTGGATTGAGCGATTCAATGTGCTGTTCAGGGTACTGCTGCTTGATTCGTTGCACGAGATTCATTTCTGTGCCAACAGCCCATTGGGTCCCTGGCTCTGCCGCACGGATGGTATCGATGATGAATTTTGTGGAGCCCGCGCAATCTGCGAGCTGTACGACTTCATAAGAGCATTCGGGGTGAACGATGACCCGGACGTTCTTATCACGCTCGCGAACGTTGCGAATATGATCTACTGTAAACTTTTCATGAACGGAGCAATGCCCTTTCCATAAAATAATTTTTACGGTTGCTGGGTCCTGTTCAGTCTCAAGCTGATCTGTCATTGGATTCCACACGGCCATTTCATTTAGCGGAATTCCAAGATCGTAAGCTGTATTGCGACCTAAATGCTGATCCGGCAAAAACAAAATACGTTCCTTTTGCTTCAGCGCCCACTCCAGCACTTGCTTAGCATTCGAAGAAGTCACGGTAGCCCCACCATGCCGTCCTACAAAGGCTTTGATCTCTGCTGTGGAATTTACATATGTTAACGGAATGATCGTATCTCCTACCAACTCCTGTAAATGCTTCCATGCTCGTTCTGTCTGTTCCACATTCGCCATATCTGCCATCGAGCAACCTGCACGCATATCCGGCAGGACAACAGTCTGTCGATCGGTAGTCAGCATATCCGCTGTCTCCGCCATAAAATGTACCCCACAAAATACAATGAACTCCGCTTCCTGATTTTGTGCAGCCATTTGAGCAAGCTGTAGAGAATCTCCTGTTATATCAGCAAACTGAATAACCTCGTCCTTCTGATAGTGGTGGCCCGGTATAAGCAGCTTGGGTCCCCATTTTTGTTTCAGTTCGGCCACTCGCTGCTCCATTTCAGCAACCGTCAGTGTCTTATAATGCTCTGGCATAAGCCCTCGATTTCCTTGTAAAACGTCAAGCATAGACATTAGAATCCCTCCATATCGATGCGGCTGATCGTTCCGCTCTCAGCGAACAGATAACCGCTTTGTGTACATTCATATTTACAAGTGTCTTGACACTTATATTTACACATGCCTACAATAATCTCAAGAGTTTTTGAATGGAATTATTTTTAAGCAGGGAGGATTTGGTGTGATTTATCTCGACTATGCCGCTTCTACACCTATGTGTGGTGAAGCTTTAAATATGTTTAACGTATTAAATAAGGAAATGTTCGGAAATGCCAGCAGCCTTCATGATGCGGGCGGTCAAGCAGCCTACACGCTGGATTACAGCAGGCAACGAATAGCAAATATGATTGGCGGGCAAAAGGAAGGCATCTATTTTACGACAGGGGGAACAGAATCCAATATGCTGATTGTGCAATCGATCCTGAACGGGTTGCCGCAGCATAAAAAGCATTGGATCATGAGCGCTTTGGAACATCACTCGATGTACAACCTTGCCACTTTGCTGGAACGTCAGGGCTATGAGCTGACCATTGTGCAACCGGATCGGGAAGGACGAGTGACTCGTGAAGCTCTTTTACCTCACCTGAGAGAAAACACCGGACTTGTATCCGTACAACACGCCAATTCGGAAACGGGATTGGTTCAGGACCTTGCTGCCTTATCTCCCCTGCTACGCGAACGGGGTATTTTGCTGCATAGTGATGCGGTACAGACATTTGGGAATATTCTCGTAGATGTAGAAGCCATGGGAGTAGATGCACTCTCTGTATCGAGCCATAAAGTGTATGGCCCCAAAGGCGTCGGAGCTGCATATCTCAAACCCGGAACTCCTTGGCGTCCCGTGTACCCTGATACAATACATGAAAACGGATTTCGTCCTGGAACGGTTAATGTTCCCGGGATTGCAGCCTTTGTCGCGGCGGCAGAAATGATGACCGAACAGATGGAGTCGCATCAGGAGCGATATGCTTCCCTGAGAAGACACTTTATTACGAAAATTCGGGAAAGATCCATTCCGTTACGTTGGGTGGTACAGGAAAGCGAGAATAAAGCAGCGCTTCATCATATAGTAGGCTGTTTTTTTCACGGTTACGAGGGACAATATGTTATGCTGGAATGTAATCGCAGAGGTGTCTGTATATCCACTGGAAGCGCATGTGCTGCCGGACACCACGATCCTTCGCCTGCCTTACAGGCGCTTGGAGCATCCGGCCGTGAAGCGTTACAATTTATCCGTGTTTCTTTCGGAAGAACGACCACCATCGAGGAATTGAATGTATTGGTAGATATTTTGACAGACCTGACGCATCGAAAAGAAAGGAGCTTATCCCGTTGACTGAATCTTTAAAACGGTCAGGTACGGATCGCCGCGAACAGCTACTATTGTGGCTCAAGAGCGAATCACCACTGACCGGGAGCGAACTGGCGCGCAGATCCTCCGTCTCCCGACAAGTAATTGTACAGGATATTTCCCTGTTAAAAGCAAGCCAAGAGCCTATCCTTGCAACGAGTCAAGGATACATTTATATGGAGCCTGCGGGTCAGGCAACTCCCTTAGCCTCACGTATTATTGTGTGTAAACATCGACCTGAACAGACAGAAGAGGAACTAAAGCTGATTGTGGACTACGGTGTAAGTGTGCAGGATGTTATTGTTGAGCATCCGGTATACGGGGATCTGACTGCTCCGATACGGGTTGGAACTCGCAAGGAAGTGGACGATTTTATCCGTAAAATCAGCTTCACCCAGGCCACTTATTTGTCCCAGCTGACGGGAGGCATCCACCTGCACACCTTGAATGCCTCGGATGAAGATAAAATTAATGATGCCTGCGCTGCATTGGAGCAAGCAGGCTTCCTAATGACGGACTAACTTAGTGCACTTAGCGGAGTAAAGAAAATCCTGTCCAGTGTATGTGGAGTGCAACTGTGCTCCACATGGACGGTATGTAAGCAGCGAGAAATAAAAAAATCCCGGCCCCCTCATATAAGGGAATCGGGAATGAACTATGTGAGCTTAATTTCAAGCAGCTCATATTTAATTACAGCCATGGGTGCATCCACATGAATGATACTGCCCACTTCTTTTCCCAAAAGTGCCTTGCCTAAAGGACTCTCATAGGAAATTTTGTTATCAAGAACATCCGCCTCAGCAGGACTTACAATTTTGTATTCCATCTTTTCTGAAAATTCGATGTCATTCAAAATGACAGTCGATCCAATACTAACGGTTCTAAGGTCTAAATTACTCTCATCCACGACCCGGGCTTTGGTCAGCATCTTCTCCAATATGAGAATGCGGGTTTCCATAAACGCTTGGTCGTCCTTGGCTGAGTGATACTCACTATTTTCTTTCAAATCGCCGTAGCTGATAGCCAACTTAAGGCGTTCGGCTAGCTCCTTGCGTTTTACGGTCTTCAGTTCCTTTAGCTCATCCTCCAGCTTGGCCAATCCCTCTTTAGTTAACAATACTTCTTCATTCGACATATTTTATCTACAACTCCTATTTCAGCATTTTGCTTAATTCCAATTCAACGCTCAAAAATACAATAAACGAACTAAACCGTTTTAGTCTAAACATTGCTGATTGAAAACGCTCTGGGATTTATGCAATTGATCATTTGGCTTGCTTTATTGTAGTTTACTCTAAATCGGACCAACATGCGAAATAAATTACTGGATAACAGTAGCCAACTGCCTTCAGCCAGGGTGATTCTTATAGTAACCAATGCTCTCTTATTCGCATATCGTATGATCATAACGTATTTTGATGAGCACTGTAGTGCCGCTGTCCTTGTCCCGAATTTTCATAAAAACCAGGCAAGAACAGTATATGGCGGGAGGAAGATTCAATGGCTTCCTTAGGAAAGAACGGCAATGGGAATGGCAATGGAAACGGGAATCGTAAATCCAAATCCCCACCTAACGGTCAAAAGAAAAATGGATTAAACAGTAATTCGGCTATCTTTTCCGCGCTTCAAGGAAAAAATGTGGAGGTCCTTGTGGCAGCCCTCCTACTAACAGGAAAACTAAACGTCGATTCGGTGACTTTATACAGACAAGCAACATTGTTTTTAGGACTCACAGGAAAATACAAAACACTAGCATCCACTCCATCCAATGTCGATAATATGGTGAAATTTTTAAATGATAACGGGAATATGACACTGGACCAGGTGATACAAGCCTTTTCACAGAAAATAAATAATTAACAAGTGGCGAAAGGAGACTTATGTGGTGAGTGAGTTTGATGGAGAATATTTTGCAGAGGTTGTCATTATTGTGATTCTAGTTGCCATGTTCTTCTATGGCTCCTCAGATATAGAGGGACTTTCCGCTTCGCCAACCCAATCCTAAAATGATAATTCCCGCTTCGTAAAAAATAAAAAAGCATCTATAGACTCTCACGAGGTCAATAGATGCTCTTACTTTTTAACGGCCCATCATTTCTACTTCATGGCCCTTTACTTCTACACTTATCGTTTGACTAGAAACTTCTCCTGAAGCATTGACTAACTCGGCCCGGTACTCATATGTACCCGGCTTTTGATTTTGGATGCTGGTCACTGCACTTTGGGCCTGCGGACTTTGGCTCAGCAGATCCTGCGCGTCGATCAGCTTTCCGTTTTCATACAAGTTGTATTTCGTCGCATTTGTGCCCCACCACATGTTCATAGCAAGAGTATAGGCACCATCACCATCCCAATTGTCATGAGACAGCACTGGAATGCCAGGAGAAGCATCGGTCACTTCGACAGTTAACGGGTCGCTGGTCGTTTTACCAGAAGCGTTGATCAGTTCTGCAGTATACGTGTAGGTACCGTTGGTCTTACCTGTAACAGGAATGACTGCATGCTGTGCTCCAGGAGAAGCCGCTTGCAACGATTGAGTGCCAATCAGCTTGTCATTTTCGTACAACTTGAGTTCATCACCATTCGTACCCCACCACAGATCCATAGTGATGTTGTAATTGCCATCCTTCAGCCCAGTGTCCTGCCCGTTATCATGCGACAGCACAGGTTTACTCGGCACTTCACCTACACCAGTCTTTTCGACTCTAACAGTTACAGGATTGGATACGACCGTTTTACCATCCAAGGTAACGCTGGCTGTAATCTCCGCGCTCCCCTCTTTTAGGGCCTTAAGTTCTCCATACGTATCCAGCGAAACGGATTCATGACTGCTGACATACTGAACAGAAGCGCGGTTTAAATCTGCTTCGCTGCCATCTGTCAGCGTACCCTTGAGATGTGTCACTGCCGTATCCCCAATGTTGAGGGTCGTTTGATCCAGTGAAAGCTCTACTTCTTGCAACTCTGCACCTGCCTGAGCTGAAAAATCATCCAGTCCACGCGGTTTCAACTGATAATTCCCTTTGAAAATCGCCGAAATTCCTTTTAGCTTCACGTGCTGTCCTTCTTGATATGGAAAAGTTGTCCGTGTTAAGCCTGTACGTGCATCGACACGCACATGGTGACTTACTTCACCTGATACTGCATCAAATTCAAACGAACCTACGGGAGTCGCGTCTATCACATTACGAATCATTGCCGTAGGAAGCTCAACCAACTGTCCTTGGCTCGCATCACTGAGTTGGGTGACTTGTACAGCTTCTGGAAGTTGTCCTTCTCCCGTTTTTTCAATTGCCACTGGATCGGTTAACTCTAGCTCACTATTAAACAGTGCCAAGCTTGCTGTAAGCTTTACTCGATCCCCTTGGTGAAAGCCGCTTTGGTTCTGATATACATAAATACCGCCACTTTCATCCTGCATGTAAAAGGCTTGACCACCGAATACACCTGGTTCTGTCGTCACAACACCCTCTAAGGTCACGACTTTACCAGCCGGGAGACTCCGTGCTTCTGCGACACTGATACGAGCTGGAACCGTATTGCCTTCCTCAGGCAACGGCTGGGCCGGGACATCAGACAACACGACGGATTGAGTCAGCAGATTGCTGCCGTTTTGCCTCAGTCTAAGATTAGCTGAACCACTGGTTCCCGGCTTGATTCGCACCGTCAAGTCCTTATAGGCATGCCCTTTGCCGTTGGACTCCAGACTAAATGTTCCGCTATAGCCGTAAGAGGTTGGCCAGCTTCCATCCGGATTTTGAATCTGGGCTACTTGATTGCCGCCCTCTATATAAATACCTGTGCTGAATCCGCTAATCGTACTATTGGGAGCCAGCTGATCGGCAGTAACTCGAATTTGAAAAGGCTGTGCATTGGGCAGCTGCTCTTGACGAACGATGTTGTACACAGGCTGCGCACTGGCTGTAGGTCCGCCATAGGACCCTGCTTTGAAGGTTCGCTGATCCCACCATTTGTAGCCAGCTGCGGGAGCGGACCAAGGCTCGGCTTGTGGTTCCGTGGAAGCCTGTGGCTCTTCAAAAGGCAGTAATGCCGTCGGCTGGTCCAGCTGTAAGCTTTTCACTTCCGTCAGGCTGGTATACTCCTCCTTCTTGGACAACCAGTCTACGATATTGACCAGTAACTCGGCGTCATCCTGCTCCTTAAAGCCGTCATAGGTTGTCTTCTTGGTTCCTGTCTCTTCGCGCAAATATTTTGGCGTTGCATCTTCGACAGGAGACGAGTCCCCAATGAAAGCAGCTTTGCCTAGTCCTACTTTCGATACAACTGCATAAGGTCCTTCCGGAATGCCGCCTCCATTATACACGCCCTGATCTACCGCGTTGCCCCAAGCCTGATTGGTTTTAGGTAGATATACGATTCCCTTGGCTTTCGCTGGGTCGATAATTGCGAGTGTTGATCCTGCATGCATTGCCACATTACTCACTCCAGCTGTAATGCCGAACGCCTGTGCTGGCTCGACAATCTGATTGGCCGTGATATCGCCTAATGCATTGTAGCGAAAGCGCACACCAAACTGGCTGCCCAGCCAATCTGAGCTGACTACGCCCTGCATTGCTGCCGAGCTTTTTTCTTCCGCACTCATTCCCTTCGCAGGGTCTTCCCATGCACCACGACGATAGCCATTAATGCTCTCCGATCCGTCCCAGCGATTCTTGTTGCGGTCCGCGTTATAATGATCTCCAATGAAAAAAATACTATTGCCTGCTTTTACATACTGCTCCATTGCAGCCTGTTCGCTCTGTTTAAAAGGAATATTCGGCTCTGCTGTAACAAATACATCATAATTCTTTAGATCATTGTAAGTAATGGGCGTAGATTGGCGAAGCTCGTGTACATCATAGCCATTGCTCGCGAGGGCTTGGCCGAAGTCTGAAAATCCACCATCAATCACCCAATCTGCTGCGCCAGCTGTCTGTCCATGAGTATTATCAAACAGCACTTTTTTACCAGCGTTCTCATTGACCACTTTCGCTGCAATGAAGGGGGCTGGGTCCGCCGGACCTTCTGCCCGTACCGGTTGCATGCTGCCCGCAACACCAGCATGCAACGATAAAGTGAAAACCATAGCAGTTGCATATTTGAAGCTACGGGATGTAAAACGACGAAAGATTCCCATTCTTTCCCTCCTGTTTGTTGGTTTAAAGCCCTTCTGGGGGGCATCAGATACAAATTTTAGCATTCATTTATGTTCGAATATGCATTGTTTTGTAAATCTTTAGGAATAATGGATAGGAAGGAAATTCCAATAAAAAAGATACACTGTATGCAGCAATGTGAGCACCGCAAATAGGATTTTCCCGGCAGCCCGGGTTCTTCTTTCCCCTGTAATCAGCTTTGCGCCATTCACGATCAATACCCACACGGCAATGAGTGCTGAAATGAGTGGCAGTGTGCAAATTCCCCAGATATACCACGCGGAATAGCCATACACGATCTGATTGTTACCATAGACGACCTGCACTCCGAGAAAAATCGTGTTTAGTGACGCAATGAATGCAAGGTTGGACGAAATGTGATTATTCGTTTTACGGATAGCTTTGATCACATATCTTACGATCCAAATTAGCAAGGTTGTGATGAAAAATAAGGAGGCGGCTGCATAGCTGACAAGCAGAGTCCAGGTGCGGTGCCAAAGTGTCGTTTGCTTCATGGTTTTACTATCCGGGGCAACCATCATCCACGTACCGTTTTCCTGATACAGCAAAATTTTAAGCTGGCCCTCCTTTTCCACAAACAATCCATCGCCTGCTGCTTGAAAAACTTTGTCTGTTGCTTCATTCTCATTTGGGTATTTTCCTTTAACAATTAACGTATGATCATCTTGAATTCGCACGGTGTATGTAATGTTTCCCAGTATTCGAATCCATTTTCCCCACCCATGAACAGGATTAGAATCCACCTGATATACACCCTCAATCTCTGGCGAAAGCTTCACTTGCGTGGTAGAACGAGCCAGTGACTGAGAAGCGGCCTGCGGATTTGCGGGCAGCATTTGGGCTATCGCATCGATGACTTTTCCATGAAGCAGAGTGTCCGTGTCAGCTGAATTAATGATCACAAAAATGCCGATCTTTTGTGACGGAATCAGTACCATTTCGGAAATAAAATCATCAATTTCCCCGGTAGCCCACAGCATAGGTACTCCTGTCTCCAAATGACCACGAAAAAATCCGTAGCCCACGCCATCCAGGCGTGCATCGACTGCAAATTGCTGCGCATGCATCACTTTTACCGTATGTGGTTGGAGCACCACTTTGCCCTCATACTTGCCTTGGTTTAAATGAGTGATCAAGTAATGGGAAAACTCGTTGGGTGTGACGTTCAACGCTCCTGCTCCGGGCAGATTGATATACGACAAAGGCTGTTTCAAATACGCTCCATCCTTCCACTGATACGACTGGGCCTGTGCAGGATGATTTAACGGCAATTCCAGTGTCGCGCTGGGCATATTCATCGGCTGGAACAGATGTGTACGAAGGTAATCATTCAGTCCCTGACCGCTTACTTGCTCCACGATATTACCGATCAGACCGAAGGCGACATTACTGTATTCATACTGAATTCCAGGTTTGCGGATAGGTGGCTGATTTTGAAAATACGTGCTGAGATACTGTTCTGTGGGTAAAACGCCTGCCCGAGTCGAGCTGTTAATGTCGTACAGCGCTTCATCCAATCCTGAGGTATGTGTCAAAAGCTGATGCAAATTGAAAGGCTGATTCTGGTATTGCGTAGCTTTATAGCTGTGGAGATAGTTATTCACGTCTTCATTCAAATCAAGCTTGTTTTGCTCAACCAGCTGCATCGTGGCGCTTGCACTAAATGATTTGGTTAGAGAGCCGACACGAACAATGGTCTTTGCTGGATCGAATGCCATTTTCCGCTCCAGATCTGCATATCCGTAGCCTTTACTAAAAAGAATTTGGGTTCCCTGAGTCACGACGACCGCAGCCCCCGGAATATGCAATTTTTCCAATTTTGTAACCATGATATCGTCCACTTTTTTTTCCAATGAATTAGGTGTTATGCTGTCTATTGCCCATGCCGGAGCAATGAGCAGGTTCCAGAGAAACAACGCTGCTAAAAATGCGGATAGGTAGCAAATGCCTTTATTCTTCATATTGAAGTACCATCCTTACGTATGAAGTTGATTTAATGATTTGAACCGTGCGGTGATTGCATAGCGAGCAGATATTTATACTCCGTATGGAAGCCATCAGCATGGCGCTATGGAATCATCGCACTTCCCATCGCGGGAGTGCACATAATAAAGCGAATCCTGATCGAGTCGTGTAAGCAGACGGCATCTTACCTGTCGATCAGGATTCATGTGTTACAGATTAAAAAATTAGTGATTCAGTTCTTAAAATCATCAACCGTAGATTTTCAAGATTTATGATGTGCTAAATCTTGTGTCATGTCTTTGTCCGTGTTCCGAGTTATCTTTTGTATTGCGGCACGGATACTTTTTACATTTTTCTCGATAAATCCGGGTTCCAGTAGTTCATAATGATTACCAATCAAGCTATGCTCTTCATAGCTACCTTGTGTAGCGTCTTTCCATAAAAGTCGATTATCTCCTGTACCCCTCACCGTTTCCGATCCAACGGCGACAAAGCCGTGAATATTCGCCTGAACGCTCTCTGTATTCACAAGCTGGTTGCCATACACCGCGTAAGCGATCATTTTACGTTGGTACGTTTCATTCAACAGCTCACGGTAGGAGTCGGGAACCTGTTCCAGCATGTCATGAATTTCATGCTCTGTTTCTTCAGCTGTGAAGGGCAGGGCTTCCGCCCTTTTGACCGAATCGAGCATAAAAATATCTGATACGGTATGACCTTGACGTTCCAGTGTGTCAGCAACCTTATGCGCCAGATTACCACCTATGGAATAACCAAGCAGTACATACGGACCTTGCGCTTGCGTGCTGACGATCAAATCAACGTAACGTGCCAGCATGGCCTGCTCATCGGCAGCATCATCCACGAACTCCAATCCATACACGACTGCGTCCTGATCCAGTTGTTTGGCCAGCTCCGCGAACGACAGCCCGTATCCAAGCATAGGAGGAAAGCAGAAGATGGAGATCGGACCGTGTTCATTCAACCGTATGATTGGACTATCGGCCTTGTATTCCAGATCCGCTTTCAATAATGTGAGCGCCTGCTCTTCTATAGTCGGGAAGTCCATAACACTACGGATGGGGAGCTCAATGTCTGTGGCAAGGTGAACTTTGCGTATAAGCTCCAGTACTTTCAAGGAATGTCCACCCAACGTGAAAAAGTCATCATGGATACCCACTTGTGGAATTTCAAGCACTTCCTGCCAAATGGATGCCAGCAACTGCTCCACATCGGTTCGCGGGGCGACATATTCTATACCCGTGTGCAGCCCTTTGTCCGGCACAGGTAAAGCTTTGCGATCGATTTTGCCGTTTGTCGTCAGCGGAAGCCGATCCAGTTGTACAAATGCGGATGGAATCATATAGCTCGGCAGACTGGCCGACATCGCAGCTCGAATCTCACGGACGGTCAGCTGTTCATCGGCAGTGAAGTAAGCACATAATTGCTGTTGACCCGTTCCATCCCGCAAAGCGATAACGACGCTATCCCGCACGGACGGTACACTTGCCAGCCGCGCCTCCACTTCGCCCAGCTCAATCCGGTAACCGCGAATTTTAACCTGTTGATCAATCCGTCCGGCGTATTCCAATATGCCGTCTTCACGCCAGCGAACAAGATCTCCTGTACAGTACAGGCGATCTCCGTCCACCCACGGGTTAGCAAGAAATCTCTCAGCCGTCAGCTCAGAACGATTTAAATAACCACGTGCAACTCCGTCTCCGCCGACAACCAGCTCACCCCAGGCTCCGACCGGTTGCAGGTTAAATGACGAATCCACAACATACGCCGTCGAATTGCAGATGGGACGTCCGATCGGCACAGAATCCAGCTGTTCTTCCGTAATGTGATACGTCGTCGAAAAGGTTGTATTTTCCGTTGGTCCATAGCCGTTAATGATGTTCATGTCCGGATTATCACGCAGAACCCGGTTAATATGGGGTGCAGACAAAACATCACCACCAACCAGCAAATACTTCACATCGCCGAAAAGTTTACTATCCTGCTGTGAAAGCTGATTAAATAACGGTGTGGTCAGCCACATCATGGTGATGCTATGATCCCGTATCGTCTCTTTAAGCTTGGCCGCGTCCAATAGATCATCCTTATGCACAAGAACAAGCTGACCGCCGTTCAGCAGCGCGCCCCAAATTTCAAACGTAGATACATCAAATACAAACGCGCAAGTCTGCAGCATTCGAGTCGATTCATCAAATGGCACATAATCGGTATTGCGGACAAGGCGCACGACACTTTGATGCTCAACAACGACACCCTTAGGCTTACCTGTTGAGCCTGAGGTATAAATAACATAAGCAGCATGATTACCCGCTCCATCTATACCCAGATTGGAAGCATCTGCACTGTAGGACGTATCCTCATTCAGATTAACAATCTGTCCGTCAAAATAGCAACGATCCAGCAAATCTTGTTGAGCCAGCAGCAGTTTGGCTCCCGAGTCCTCCAGCATATAACGGATACGGTCCTCCGGATATTGTGGATCTACCGGCACATACGCGCCACCAGCCTTCAAAATAGCGAGTGTTCCCGTAATCATATCCAGCGAGCGCTCCGTCAAAATGCCAACAGGTTCATCGGGTTTCACCCCTGCATCACACAGCGTATGCGCTAATCGGTTGGCTGTCTCATTGAGCTCCCGGTAGGTCAATGATTGATGACCCAAAGCGACGGCAATATGATCCGGCGTACGCTCTGCCTGCTCCTCAAACAATTTTTGGATCGTGTGATTGCTTGGATATGCAGAGGCAGTGTTATTAAACTCTCCTGTAATTTGTTGTTTTTCCGCCGCTGTAACCAGTTCCAGCTCTTCTATGCAAACATTCGGGTTAAGCAAAACTTGCTCCAACAGATTCACAAAATGTCCATGCAGACGCTTAATGCCTGTTTGATCATAACTTAACGCATTATACATAAAACGAATCTTGATGCATTCTCCTGGCATAACGACTAAGCTCAGATCATAGTTAGTCTGCTCTGCAGCCACCACGTTGGAAATCGGGAATAGTTCCTGCCCGTCACTTCCCAGTTCTTCGACCTGCTCATCTACCGGATAATTTTCAAATACCATAATATGGTTAATTAAATCCTGTTTCTGATCGGTCAATGCCTGAATCTCAAACAGTGGATACGTATCATACGCATGAGAAGCCAGAGCCTGCTCCTGCGTTTTCTTCATAACTTCTGCAAAAGATTCCCCTGCCTCACTAAGGATGCGAACAGGAATGGTATTAATGAACAAGCCGATAATATCCTCTACCCCGATAATATCCGATGGACGGCCTGAGACGACACTGCCAAATACGACGTCACTGTGGTTGTTATATTTTTGCAGTAAAATCCCCCATGCGGTTTGTAGTAACGTATTCATGGTCACTTGATATCGCTTAGCCGTCTCCTCCACCCGGAGGGTCAACTCACGTTCCAAAACCGTCACCCAATCACTAGCCGTGTTGCCTCCACTCTTGCGACCGGATTTTACAGCTGGTAATGCTGTTTGCTGCTCATATCCGGATAAATAGCTGCTCCAGTAGTCGGTTGCCGCCTTGCGATCCTGTGCTTCGAGCCATTCAATAAAGCGGCTGTACGGCACTGCGGGTGCCAGCTCTGGTACTCTGCCCTCCTGAAGTGCTGCATAGCTTTCAAACACTTCTTTATTTATAAGGGACAGACACCAGCCGTCCATGACGATATGATGGAAGCTCCATACAAAATGATAGCTGTCTTCTCCGGTACGTAAAATCGCTACACGCAGCAGAACATCCCTACGCAGATCAAAACCTCGTGCTTTATCTTGTAGCTTGAAATTTTCCACCCGGGTATCTATTTCATCCTTCTCCAGATGGTGTAAATCTTCATATTGAAAGCCGCAATCCTGATTTCGATACACCACCTGCAATGGTTCCGTATCTCTGCCAAAATAAAAATGTGTACGCAGCGCCTCATGTCGCCGAACCAGAATATTCAGGCTTTCTGCAAAAGCCCGAATGTCCATCTGACCTCGCATATCATAAGAAACCTGCTCAAAATACGCGTCATTCGCGGCTGCTTGACTATCTAGCTGGCTGTGAAACAGCATCCCTTTCTGCATCGGGGTCAGTGCATATACATTGTCGATCTCACCTGCAGCACCCATTTCAGATAAGAGGCTGTCCAAACCCTCCACACTCATTCCTTTATAGGAAATATCACTCGGGGTCAGCTCCGGGTGTTCTTTATGGATGCAATGCACCAAAATTTCACGCAGGCTCGATTCCAGTAATTTCGCCAATCGCTCGATCGTCTCCGGTCTATAGCTGGTACGGCTATAGCTAATCGTCAGACCCAGTTGGCCTCCCGAAATGATGCCACCAAAATCCAGCGTATACGTTCGAGCCATGGTCGGGCTCAGCGGCATCCCACCCTCATATGAGGAAGATTGCAAGTCGTTCCCTTTCATATCCTGATCGAACTGTCCCAAATAGTTAAAGCTGATTTCGGGATCTGTCGTAAATATAGCTGAAGATGCCTCCGGTGCCTGTGTCTGATGATCGGCTAAGTATTTCAGTACACCGTAGCCAATCCCTTTTTGCGGGATGCCGCGCAGTCCTTCCTTCACCCGCTTAATCCGTTGCGAAAGTGCCAGTTCTTCCGGCATATCGAGCAAAACAGGATATTGGCTTGTAAACCACCCTATCGTCCGGGTAATGTCCACCTCTGGTAAAATGGCTTCACGTCCATGTCCCTCTAGATTTATCAGGAACCGATCATTTCCACTCCATGCTTGCAATGCCATTCCTACTGCCGTCAACAACAGGTCATTAATTTCTGTACGGTAGGCACGATTGGCCTGTTTGAGCAGCTGCTCTGTCTCTGCGTGTGTCCACAAAGCAGTAACCGACTCACTATCGCCAATCAATGGCTTTTCGTGCTCGTTATACCCGTAATCCTGCGGCAAAGGGGCTAGTTCCGCTTGTGCAAGTTTCCCCCAATACGCACGCTCACGTTCCATAGCTGGACTGTTGGCATAAGCGTGCAGCTGCTCGGCCCACGTTTGGAACGAATCTGTTTTATGAGGCAGCTGAATCACCTGTTCACCCTTGGAAGCTTGATCATAGGCAGTCGCCAAATCCTCGAATAAAATGCGCCAAGATACCCCGTCCACCGCCAAATGATGAATCACGACCAGCAGATGATCTCCATCCGGGCAACGGAACAGCCCCAGTCTCATCAGCGGACCTTCACTTAGAGAAATACCAGATTGAATTTCATTGCACTTCGCTTCAATTATCTTCGCCAAATCTTGCTGGTTTACATCGCTGTCATTATAGTCAAAGCATTCCAGATGGTACGGTTCGCCTTCCGCTACACTGCGGTTCCATGCTGTACATCCGTTCTCCGACAAACTAAAAACCATACGCAATGCATCATGGTGTGATGTAATCTGATGGAGCGCCCGCCGTAGTGCCTGTTCGTCATAGCCTTCCTGCCGATAGAGCATGACAGATTGGTTAAAATAGTGTGGTTCTCCCGTTGGTTGTTCAAAAAACCAGCGCTGAATCGGTGTAAGCACTACATTTCCTGTAACCTCGCCCTGCTCGGCTATTCGGTTAACAGGCTGAATACATGTGCTTAGTCCTGCAATTGTCGGGTATTTGAACAAGTCCTTCATTTCCAGCTTGTATCCAGCCTGAAATAAGCGGGACGATACTTGAATGGCCTTGATGGAGTCACCACCCAAATGGAAAAAGTTATCCTGTATTCCGACTTTCGGGATACCAAGAATGGCTCCCCAAGCTGTAGCCAGTGCCTGTTGGACATCCGTCTCGGGTGCCACATAGTCCATACCTGTATCGAGATTGTGCTCAGGTGCGGGCAGTGCCCTGCGGTCTACTTTGCCATTCAGCGTCAAAGGCAGTCTGGAGAGCTGCACAAAGTAGGACGGCACCATATAGCCAGGCAGATCCTGCGACAAAATGTTACGTAAGTCGCTGGCGCTCAGTTCGCTATCTGTTACAAAATAGGCACATAGCTGTTTTTGTCCGTGATCGTCCTGCCGCACGGTAACAACTGATTCCTTCACACCTGGAATCGTGGACAAACGGGTTTCAATTTCACCCAGTTCAATGCGGTAGCCGCGAATTTTGACCTGTTCATCCATTCTTCCCTTGTACTCCAGTACACCATCAGCACGCCAACGCACTAAGTCCCCTGTACGATAGCAATATTCTCCAGACCGGAATGGACTTTCAATAAATTTTTCCGCCGTAAGCTCGGGCCGATTCAGATATCCACGCCCAACACCATCACCACCGACGATCAGTTCCCCCCAGGCCCCGATAGGTTGCAGCTTCAACGAACGATTGACCACATAAGCGGTCGAGTGATCAATTGGACGTCCAATGGGAATAGCCTGGGTTTGCGGTTCTGTAATGTCATAGATGGTGGAAAAGGTGGTGTTCTCAGTCGGCCCATAAATATTGGCTAGGCGAAGCTGCGAGTACTCCTTCAACACACGATTGACGTGCGGTACAGACAACACATCACCACCCACGAGCAACTCCTTCAAGGACGCAAACACTCCGATTTCTTGCTGCGAATATTGATTGAATAAAGCCGTGGTCATGAACATCGTGTTAACACGATACTTGTCAATTGCCTGTTTGAGCTTGGAGGCATCCAGAATAGTGTCATGACTTACCACATACAGTTGTCCCCCGTTCAGCAGCGTTCCCCAGATTTCAAATGTGGAGGCATCGAACACAACTGCGCCCAATTGCAGCATACGTGTATTTTCATCAAGCGTGGCATAGCTTTTGTTTTTCACTAGGCGCACGACATTACGGTGCTCAATCATCACGCCCTTCGGCTTGCCTGTCGTACCAGAGGTGTAGATCACATACGCAAGATCCGAGGAAGATCCCCCTGTTGTAATCGGAAGTGTTCCATCCGTATGAGCGTCAAATTCAGATTTGGTACTCCATCGTTGTTCATCACTCAAATCGATGACCGGAATGCCTGGTTCAAAAGGCATCTGCTCACGTCGTTGTAACAGTAACAGCCCCGCACCGGAATCCTCCAGTAAATAACGGATACGCTCTTCAGGATAATCAGGATCAATGGGAACGTAAGCCCCTCCGACCTTCAAAATCGCCAGCATACCGACGACCATTTCAATGGAGCGTTCAGCCATAATTGCTACTCGCTGTGTCTCTGGCTCGGACCCGCGCCGTATCCCATGGGAAGCGAGAATGCGTGCCAGACGGTCGGCACGTTCATTCAGCTCACGGTAGGTAAGCTGCATGTCCGCAAAGGTGATGGCCAGCCGATCAGGTGATTGTGCTACCTGTTCCTCGAACAGCACATGCAGTGCTTGATCTCGTGGATACGGATAGTCTGCTACCGTATCATTGAATCTCTGCACAAGCAGCTCTTTTTCTTGGGCCGAAACCATTTCTATAGCCGAAAGAGCGATATCCGGCTGTTGAGTAACCGCATTGATAAGCTGCTGCAAATGTTCAGTCAGTCGTTCAATGGTTTCTCGTTTGTACAGCCGAGTTCCGTATTGAAGAGCACAGGAAATTTGTTCTCCATCCTCCACTGCGAACAGACTCAAATCAAATTTGGCCGTCGTTTGCTCACTTGGATAAGATGCCAATTGCAGCCCCGCCAGCTGCTGCTCTTTTTGCTCTATGTTTTGTAGTGCAAACATGGTATCAAATAACGGATTACGGCTTAAATCTCGATCCACGCTTAGCTTCTCCACTAGCTCTTCAAACGGATAATCCTGATGTTCAAAAGCCTTTAACGCGTTTTCCTTGACCTCCAACACATAATCGCGGAACGTTTTCCCGCCTTCTGGATAATTACGGATTGCCAGTGTATTCACGAACATCCCGATCAGACTGCCAAGATCCGCATGGGGCCGCCCTGCAATTGGCGAACCGACAATAATATCCTCCTGCCCGCTATAGTGGCTAAGCAAAGCCGAATAGGCTGCCAACAGCACCATATATAATGTCGATTCCGTCTGCACCGCAATGCTTTTTAAGCCTGCGCTTTGTCGTTGGTCAAGCGTAAATTCCAGCACATCTCCTTCAAAGCTTCTCACCGCTGGCCGTGGATAATCAGTCGGTAGATCAAGCACTGGTAGCTCTCCTGCGAAGGTATTGAGCCAGTAGTTTTCCTGTTCCCGGTAGCGTTCACTTTGCTGCTGCTTCTGTTGCCAAGCGGCGTAGTCTTTATACTGAATGCGTAACGAGGGCAGCGTGTCGCCTGCATATAAATGAATGAAGTCCTGAATTAGTACATTTATAGAGGTGCCGTCCGAAATGATATGATGCATATCCATGAGCAAAATATGATGCTCTGGGTCTGTTTCAATCAAACCAACTCGGAATAACGGAGCCTGCCCCAGATCGAATGGTTGGACAAAGTTACGTACCAGCTCATCCGTTTCCTTTGGGGTAGCTCCGTGAGCATTAGTCAATTCCATGCAAAAAGGAACCTCGTCATGTACTCGCTGGACAGGTTCACCGTTCATGGTCTCAAAACTTGTGCGCAATGTTTCATGACGGTCAATAAGCTGACGGAACGCGCTATCCAGTGCCTTGTGATTAAGTGAACCGGTCAGAGTCAGGACACCAGGTATGTTATAGCTAATTCCCGCTCCATCAAGCTGATTGAGGATATACATCCGTTTTTGAGCCGAAGAGACCGCATAAAATGGCTTATTCTCCGTAACAGGGATGGATTCATAAGTGGTTTGCTCCAGTGCTTCAATAACTTGCGCCAGCTGTTCAATGGTCGGATGCTGGAACAGATCCTTTAGCTGCACATTTCTATGCAATTCTTTATAGATGAGTGATATGACATGTGTCGCCCGCAGGGAATGTCCTCCTGCCTCAAAAAAGTTATCCTTAATGCCAATGCGCTCAAGCTCAAGCACATCTTTCCAGATGCTAGCCAGTTGTGCTTGTAATTGATTTTGAGGAGGTACATATTCTGCGCCTGAGCCTACACCTCCCTCTGGCTGTGGCAACGCTCGGCGATCCACCTTGCCGTTGGGCGTCAGTGGCAATTGCTCTAGCTGTACAAAATACGACGGTACCATGTAGCCCGGCAGCTCCTGACTCAAAGCGCTACGCAGCTCACTTGTCGCTACTTCCGCATGGGTGACCACATATGCGCAGAGCAGCTTTTGCCCCTGTTCATCTTCATGTGCAATTACAACAGCTTCTCGGACTGCCTCCAGCTTCAACAGCTGTGCTTCCACCTCGCCCAGCTCGATCCGGTAGCCCCGGATTTTTACCTGCGCGTCGATCCGTCCCTTATATTCCAGCGTCCCGTCCGCATTCCAACGCACCAGGTCCCCTGTTCGATAGCAGCGTTCGCCACCACGGAACGGGCTGTCAATGAACTTTTCGGTCGTCAGTTCTGGGCGGTTGCGGTATCCGCGAGCCACCCCGTCACCGCCGACAATCAGTTCCCCCCACGCTCCAACAGGCTGGAGCTGCATCGAACCGTCCACGACATATGCCGTCGAGTTATAGATCGGGCTACCAATGGGCACAGATCCCGATTGAACGCCAGTAATGGCTTGTGTGGTAGAAAAAGTCGTATTTTCCGTCGGACCGTAGCCGTTAATAATATGTAGATTCGGATGGGCCTCCAATACCCGATTAATATGCGGTACGGACAGCACATCACCACCGACCAATAGCTCCCGCATCCCCTCAAATAGTTCCAAGTCCTGCTGGGATAGCTGATTAAAGAGTGGTGCGGTCAGCCACATCGTGGTAATGCCGTGATTGCGGACAACTTCCTTGAGCTTGGGCGCGTCCAAAATAACATCCTGACTCACCAGCACCAGCTGTCCACCGTTCAATAGCGCACCCCAAACTTCGAAGGTGGACGCGTCAAAGACAACAGACCCGGTCTGCAAAATGCGTGTGTCGGCATTCAAGCGTGCATAGTTTGTGTTTGTCACCAAACGCACGACATTACGGTGCTCCACCATAACCCCTTTGGGCTGGCCTGTAGTCCCTGAGGTGTACATAATATAGGCCAAGCGACCAGCTGCGCTCGCCTGTGGTTGTTCTTTAGCTGCATAAGTCTGCTGTATTTGTTCTGGTTCTGCTTGTTCTGATTGCGTAGCTTTTGGTTGCATGATTTCTGGTTGTATGGTTGTCGTAGAAGCAAGTTCGGGACTGGCGGAAATGGAGTAGAACGGATCTAGGCAGTCCACGTATCCCGAATCAGTATTCGTCCCGTGCTCATTCGACAAAATGGGATCGTAACGATCAGCATCATCCGTTCCATAAATTGCGGCATCGCTAAGGTCAAGCACCATTCCCTTAAAATCAGTGGGCCGATGTTCCATTCGCTGCACGAGCAGTATGTCCGCACCGGAATCCTTCAGCAAATAGCGTACACGCTCATCCGGGTAATCAGAATCAATGGGTACATACGCTCCACCTGCTTTGAGAATTCCGAGCATACCGACAATCATCTCAATCGAGCGTTCAGCTACAATGCCGACCGTCTGCTCGGTGCGGATTCCCTGCTTACGTAAAGAATGAGCCAGTCGGTTGGCCTTTTCATTCAATTCTGCATAGGTTAGGCTATCTTGCCCATACACTACCGCCACCTGCTGTGGTGTCTGCTTCGCCTGTTTCTCGAACAATTCATGAATAGACGCATGACGTGGATAATCCACATTTGTATCGTTGAAGGTATGGAGCAGCTGCTCTATTTCTTGCTCTGACAGCACTTGTGCTGTGGAAATCGCCAACTCTGGCTGCTGCAAAACAATAGTGTACAGCCGCAGAAGCTGCTCAACAAAGTGCTCAATCGTCGTCTCGCTATAACGGTCGCTACTATACTTTACGTTTAGGGAAACCGCTTCATGTTCCCATTGAAACTGGAAATCTAGTTCAGATTGTACGTGATCCAAAAAATCAGAAATATGAATATTTCGCAAGGATACTGTGGTGTGAATAAGAGGCTTTCCATCCTCATCACGTTGAATGTCAAGTAATTCAGAATAGTTCCAAAAAGGAATGTTTTGATGTTCAATAGCTTCGCCGACAGAGGTTTTGATTTGAGACAGCAAGGCTTTGAAGGTTGTGCTGGAATCCAGCGTATTTTTCAATAAAAGTAGATGGTTGATCGGCTTTGTAGCACCGTTGCTAGACTTGGCTACCGGAATGCCCAGCAGCACACGTTCCTCACCTGTGTATTTATGCAATAAGCTCTCTACTCCAGCAAGCAGGACCATAAACACGGCCCATGGAGCGCCACCTGTTATAGATGATATTCTTTGGGAAATTTCAGTTGGAAATGTGAGCGTGTACATATGGGAATTTAAACTCGTTACAGTTGTACTTCTGGACACATGGTTAGTGTATGGTAGGCAGATGGTATGATCCTCAGATTCCAGTTTATGACTCCAGTAATTTTTTTCCTTCTCAAATAAGGCTTTCAATGACATCCCTCCTGCTTCTCGGGGCCTGTTCCCCGGTTGGATGGTGCGTTGTTACGTACATGAGCGTTGTGTCAGAAAAAGAATACTTTGCAGGCAAGGGCAGTCGGACAAGCCGCCGCCCTCTGCACACGCAAAGTGAACTCATTGCATTTTAGAAAACGGATTTAAAAAACAAAGTCGATGGAATCCGGTGAGAAGCCTTCCGGCCGCTCGTCCGAGTTAACCTGAATATCGCCTAACAGCAAATCTGGATCGATTCCAATCTGGGACAGGATCGCTATCAAATCTCTGGTTAATCTCTCAATAGCGTCGGCCCCAAACAGCTTCGTGCAATATTCAAACGAACCCTTGATTTCCCCGTCTTCATCACTCATAGACAAGGTCAAATCGAATTTGGAGATGCTGTGCTCCTGAACATATGGACTGAAGGACAGCGTTTCTAGCTTCGTTTCCTGCGACTCTGTATTTTGCAGTACAAACATGGTGTCAAACAACGGGTTACGGCTTGCATCCCGTGCTACATCCAGCTTTTCCAACAACTCTTCCAGTGGATAATCCTGATGCTCAAAGGCTTGCAGCGTACGATCTCTGGCTTCCTGCAAGTAGCTGTGGAACGTTTGGTTGCCCTTCGGCTGATGCCGGATGGCTAGCGTATTGACGAACATTCCGATCAGTGGCTCCAGCTCAGGCAACAAGCGGCCTGCTACTGGCGTACCGATGATCAAATCGTCCTGACCGCTGTATTTGGACAGCAGAACGGTGTAGGCGCTCAACAGCACCATGTACAGTGTACTTCCGGTTTGTGTCGCAATTCGGTGCAGTTGCTCGGATACATTCGCGTCCACTGTAAATTCATACATCGCACCTTCGAAGCTGCGAACAGCAGGTCTAGGATAAGCAATTGGCAAATTCAGTACCGGCAACTCTCCAGCTAAATGCTCCAGCCAGAAGTGTTCCCGGCGTTGGTATGATTCACGCTGCATCTCCTGCTGCTGCCACACGGCGTAGTCTTTGTACTGAATTTGCAGCGGCTCCAATGCCTGTCCTTCGTACAGTTGTACCAACTCCTGCACGATATTGTTCGACGATACACCGTCTGAAATAATATGGTGCATGTCGTACATCAGGAGATGGCGCTCTGGTCCGGTTTGAATAAGACGGACACGCAGCAGTGGTGCCTGGCGAAGGTCAAAGCTGCGTACAAAGGACTCGATATAGGCATCGGCTTCGGACTCCCTGGCTTGCAGGTGCTCTACTGCAAACTCCACTTGATCGTACACCCGCTGTACGACCTCGCCTTCCAGCATTTCAAAGGAAGTCCGCAGCGTTTCATGACGAGCTATTAACTGACGGAACGCATCCTCCAGCCGATCGGCCTGAAGCGGTCCCTCCACGGTTAGTACACCCGGCATATTGTAGCTGAGATCCCCACCTTCCAGATGGCTCAAAATGTACAGTCTTTTTTGAGCCGAGGAAACCGGGTAGTATGCCTGTTTCGCCGCCGCAGGAATCACCGTATAGGTGTCTGTGCCGTGCGTTGCGATGAGCTGGGCTTGCTGCTCAATCGTAAAGTGTTGGAACACCTCACGCAGCGTAATCCGGCTGTCCAGTTCCTGATGGATTTTGGCCACCAGCGTCGTTGCCCGCAGGGAGTGCCCACCCACGTCAAAGAATGAGTCGGTGACTCCTACGCTGGACAGCTTCAAGACATCCTGCCAGATTTGGGCTAGCTTGGCTTCCAGCGGCGTCCGCGGTGCAACATACTCCAGGCCTCCTTCGAGACGTGCTTCCGGTGCCGGCAACGCCTTGCGGTCGATTTTCCCGTTCGGTGTCAGCGGGAAACGATCCAGTTGTACCACATACGTCGGGATCATGTAATCCGGCAGCTTCGGCTGCAGCGCATTACGCAGCTCCGGCAAACTCAGGGACGCTGAAGCTATGATGTAGGCACACAGGTCCTTGTGTCCGTCTTCGTTTTCCCATGCTGTGACGATGGCTTTCTGAATGCCGTCCACGGTCAGCAGCTGCGCCTCCACCTCGCCCAGCTCGATCCGGTAACCCCGGATTTTCACCTGGTGGTCGATCCGGCCCAAATACTCAATACTGCCGTCTGGCATCCACCGTGCCAAGTCGCCCGTGCGGTACATCCGGTTTGCGTGAGTGCTGTCCGCTGGATCGGTTGCTGCCGCATCAGCAAACGGATTCAGGACGAACTTCTCTGCCGTCAGCTCCGGCAGGTTCAGGTATCCTCGTCCGACACCTGCACCCCCGATATAAAGCTCACCTGCGATACCGATCGGCACCAGCTGTTGCTGGCTGTTCAAGATGTACACCGACTGGTTCGCGATCGGCGTTCCGATGGATACCGTATGCTCCCCTTTTTCCAGCAGTGCGTTCAGGGACTCCACATCTTCAATCGTATAAGCGGTCGCATCTACCGTCGTTTCGGTCGGACCGTACACGTTCGTAATCACCGGACGATACCCGGACCACTTGTGCAGGAACACTTGTACCAGCTGCACGGATAATGCTTCGCCACCAATCAGGTAATGCTTCACTTCCGGCGCTTCCGTCACACTGACGCTTTCGCTCAAAATATGCAGATGCGCAGGTGTGCCGTCCGACAGATCAATCCGGTGCGTGCGGTAGTAGGCGATCAAATGCTCTCCGCTCAGGCTGACGTCACGGGACACCACATGCAGAGTGTGGCCTAACAGCAAGCTGGCAAAGATTTGCTTCACCGAAGCATCAAATACAAATGCTGACAGCCATGCGACATGAAGCGGCTGTTCGTAACGGCTGTATACTCGTTTCCATAAAGCATCTACCAGATTGCTAACACTGCCCTGCTCGATCATGACCCCTTTCGGCTGACCGGTGGTGCCTGACGTGTAAATCATATAGGCCAGGTTATGCGGGCCGGCGACAGGGATCAGGTTGCTCGCATCCTGTGCTCCCAGTTGAGCTTGAACGTCCTCGTCATCCAAGACTACAGCTCGAACTGTGGATGGCAAGCTGAGCGACAGGTTGGCAACTCTACTTGTAATCACGACCTTGGCCCCACTGTCTTGGAGCATGTAGTCGATGCGCTCCTGTGGATACATCGTATCCATCGGCACATACGCGCCTCCGGCCTTCAGTACCCCCAGAATGCTCACCAGAATATCCGCAGAACGTTCCAGCAATACGCCAACCGGTTGATCTGCTTCGACCCCTTCCGCTCGTAACACACGAGCCAATTGGTTCGCACGCTCATTTAGCTCAGTGTAGGTCAGCGCGGTGGCCCCAGACACAACGGCTATCCGCTCAGGGTTGCGCTTCGCTTGCTCTTCAAAGCGTTCGCTGAGCGAATGGCCTTGTAATGCTCCAAGCAGGCTGTGCGCATTCGGAGCATTAAACACCTTCAGAATCTGCTCGGTTTCTTCTGCCGTAATCAACTCCAGCTCACCCAGCTTCGCATCCGGGTTCGCCGCCACGGCTTCGGCCAAGCGAACAAAGTGACGCGTCATCCGTTCTACCGTTTCGCGCTCGTACAACGCAGTTGCATACTGCAATCCGAACTGGATACCTGCCTCTTCCTCTCTGGCTTCCAGCGTCAAATCAAACTTCGCTGGCGTTTGTTCCAAGCCGTATGGACGGAAGCTCAGATCTGCCAGTTGCAGTTCGCCTTCCTCGGTGGTTTGCAGGGTGAACATCGTATCGAACAGCGGATGGCGGCTCATATCCCGCTTCACATTTAGCTTTTCCACCAGTTCCTCAAATGGATAGTCCTGATGTTCATAGGCTTGCAGAGCACAAACTTTCACTTCTTCCACGTAGCTGCGGAAGGTATGTTCCGCTGTCGGATAGTTTCGCAATGCCAACGTACCGACGAACATCCCGAGGATCGGTTCCAAATCTGCATGCGGTCGTCCGGCAATCGGTGTGCCGACTACGATGTCCTCTTGCCCGCTGTATTGGTGTAAGAGCGCGGTGTACGCCGCCAGCAGCACCATATACAGCGTGGAGCCTGTGTACGCCGCCAGTTCTTTCAGCCGCTCGCTGACTTCACGTTCCAGTCCGAACACCACCGTATCGCCTGCCGTACTTCGTACCGACGGACGGGCAAAGTCTGTCGGTAGATCCAATACAGGCAGTTCACCCCGGAAGGTGTCGAGCCAGTACGCTTCCTGACGTTGCATCCACTCTTGATGGGCTTCGCTTTGCTGCCATACCGCATAATCTTTGTACTGTATCCGCAGTGGCGGCAGCTCTTCACCGTCATACAAGCGGACAAATTCTTCAGTCAGTACCCCCATGGACACGCCATCCGAGACGATGTGGTGCATATCGAGCATGAGTAAATGCTGCGATTCCTGCTCGGTTCCTTGTACGCCCAAATCTACCAAGCCTACCCGCAGCAGCGGAGCGGCTTTCAGATCGAACGGACGTACAAAGCGGCGTACCAATGCCTGCGTTTCTGGGCTGACCATCGTGTCCGTATCCGTGGTTGTATCCTGATCTGTATCCGTAGTCGCACCCTCTACCTGTACCTTTGTATACTCCACCTCGAACGGCACGGTGTCCTCAATCCATTGCACCGGCTCACCGTCCACCAGCTCAAAGCGAGTGCGCAAGGTCGCATGACGGGCAATCAGTTGACGGAACACGTCCTCCACTCGCTTCACGTCCAACGGACCACTCACTTGCAGCACTGACGGCATGTTGTAGTTCACATCATTCGGGTCGAACTGATGCAGCACAAACAGTCGTTTTTGCGCCGAGGAAAGCGGGTAGAAGCTGCGTTCTTCCGTTACCGGAATGGACGCATACGCCACTTGATCCAGACCTTCCATGACCGTTGCCAGTTGTTCAATCGTTGGCGCTTCAAAAATACTGCGCAGTGGAAGCGGCTTGTTCAGCTCCTTGTGAATTTTCGAGGCCAGCGTCGTCGCCCGCAGCGAGTGTCCGCCAATCTCGAAGAAGTTTTCTTTCACACCAACCTGCGCCAGACCCAGCACATCCTGCCAAATTTGCGCCAGCTTCACTTCCACCCACGTCCGCGGTGCGACATAATCAGCTCCGCTTTGCAGGTTGCCTTCCGGTGTTGGCAGTGCCTTGCGGTCGATTTTACCGTTCGGTGTCAGCGGCATCTGTTCTAGCTGTACCAAATACGAAGGCACCATGTAGTTTGGAAGCTCCTCGCCCAGTAAGCTGCGCAGCTCACCAGCGCTTACTTCCCGTTCAGCAACATAGTACGCCACCAGTTGGTTTTGCCCCTGTTCGTCCGCTTGTGCCAGTACGATGACCTCTTGTACGTCCTCCACCTTCAAAATTTGTGCCTCGACTTCGCCCAGCTCGATCCGGTAACCCCGGATTTTCACCTGATGGTCGATCCGGCCCAAATATTCAATGTTGCCGTC